>JABFWL010000714.1 GCA_013362315.1 Catenulispora sp.
AGCCGGCGGCGTCGTCGCCCGGCGGCACGGACGGGGCGGCGGCGACGTCGGCGACCGCGACCGGCTTGGCCGCCGGCATGCCCTCGCCGGCGTAGGCGGGGGCGTTCGCGGTGGCGGCGAGGATCAGGGCGGCCTGGGCCTGGGAGACCGGCTCCAGGCCGGCCGCCCGCACCAGGTAGTAGCCGGAGCGGCCGGCCACCGGGTTGTCGGCGGCCAGGATCTGGCCGACCTTGGTGCGCAGGTCGCCGACGTGCGGACCGGGCTTGCCGGCGTCGGGGACGGCGACCAGGTTCAGGTCGCGCCCGGCCGGCAGGGTGGTGAGCCAGCTGTCGGTGACCGGGAGCGTCGCCGTGTTCTGATATCCCAGGGCGATCAGGGTGGGACGGTCGCCGAGCTTGTACTTCACACCGGCGGTGATCAGGAAGCGGTCGCCCTTCGGGTCCTGCACCAGCAGGGCCCGGCCGTCGGGGACGACCGTCAGCGCGCCGAGCGCCGCCGTGGCCTGCGCGGTGTGCTCCAGCAGCAGCGCGGCCACCGGGCCGGTCACCTTCGGCAGGTCGGAGGTGGCACGCGAGCAGCCGACGGCGGCGGCGTCGGCGATCAGGTCGGCCGGGTTCGGCAGGGTGTCGGGGGCGGCCGGGATGCCGAGGGCGGCGCCGCGCGGGGCGCCGCGCAGCAGGGTGCCGGCGACCGAGACGGTCTTGGTGGAGTTCGCCAGCAGCCGCGCCGAGGCCAGGTTCGCGACCGGGTGCAGCACGCCGTCCTTGTCCAGCACGAAGTGGCCGCCGCCGTCCTTGTCCAGGATCACCAGCCCGGCGTGCTTCCAGTCCGGCGGCGGCGAGGGCTGCAAGAGCCCTGAGATGCCGAAGCCGGCGGCGGTCAGCAGGGTGGCCACGCCGCCGAGCACCACCCCGAACACCAGGCGGCGGTTCGGCGCGACCGGGTGGTTGGCGTCGGCCACGGTCAGCGCGGACACCAGGCGGCGCCGCAGGAACTGGTACGCCTGGATCTGGTCCCGCTCAGTCCACACAACGCGCCCCGGGATTTCTCGTCGCCGACTTCCTGGCTCGCCGAAGGAGGCGGCCGCCGGATTTTTCCGAGAATGCGGATCCGGCGGGCGCTGTACGAACCGCAGTCAGTATACGTATGATTAGCGGGCGTCAAAAGGATATGCGCCGGCTCAAAGAAATATGGTGACCGCGATGACCAGTCACGCCGCGCCGGCGGCCGAGATGATGACGCCGCCGGCCCCGCCGGTTCCCCTGTCGGCGTACCCGGAGCCCGCTGAGCCCGCTGAGCCCGCCGCGTCCGCGCCGACGGCGCCAGCTGTCCCGACGACCTTGTCCCGAGGCGCCGCAGCCCTGGACTGGATCGCCCCGGTCCGGCTCTGGCAGACCGTCGCCTGGGAGGCCGCGACGCTGGCCGCCGCGGCCGGCTACGGGCACTCGGCGCTCACCGAGGCCGTCGGCTACGCCGGAGCCGGCGCGCTCGTCGGCGCGACCTCGCTGCGCGTGCACGGCCGCTGCCTGGCGCAATGGACTGACACGCAGGGCCGCTACCGCCACCGCCGGCTCTCCGCGAAGCGCCGCGCCGCGGCCGAGGCCGCCGCGGCACCGCTGGCCGCGCTGCTCCCGGATCTGGGCCTGGGCGGCTACGTCGACCGGGCCGGGAACCGCGTGGGCCTGGCGGCCTCGGACGGCGGCTGGGTGGCGACGGTGCGCCTGGGACCGACCGTGGAGCCGGACGTCCGTGAGCTGCTGGCGGTGCTGCGCGAGGCGTTCGCCGATCAGACGATTCCGCTGACCGCCGCGCAGCTGGTGGTGTGGACGGCGAGCGGGACGGGGGCGGGAGCAGTGCCGACGACCGGCCACCCGCAGCCACAGACGCAACCCCAACCGCAGTCACCACCACAGGCCCAGCCACAACCGCCTGCCGATCCGGCCGATCCGGCCGATCTGACGGCCACGGTCTCGCACTACGTCATGCCGCCAGGCGGGTTCCCACCACTTGACCTCGACAAGACCATGACGCTTTCGGTGCTGAAGCCAGAAGCCGCCGACCTGGACATGACGGTCACCCTGCCCGCGATGACCGCCGGCGCGCTCGCCAGTCCGCCGCCTGCTCCGGAGCCGCCATCCGCCCCCGCACCGGTCCCTGCCAATCGCGGCCCCATGCGCGTGTACTGGCTCTCTCTGCGCTACCGCCCACGCCAAGCCCCCCATGCCTCCCTGGCGCGCGGCGGTGGCGAACTGGGCGCCGCGCGCGCCGTCGCCAGCGCGGCCCTGGGCCTGGTCGCGCGGCTGGACACCGCCGGCTACCCGGCCGACGCGCTGGACCAGGTGGAACTCGGCCAGGAGCTGCTGGTCGCGCTGAACGCCGGCGATCCGGCGCCGTCCGCAGTTCGGGAGACCTGGCGTGACTGGTCCAGTGGCCACCTGCGGCAGGTCTGTTATGAGCCGCACCGTTCGCTGGACCCGGCTGGATTGCTGGAACAGTGGGCGCCCGACGGGGTGTTCACCTGCTCGTCGTTCACGCTGAGCCGGACTCCGCGCGGCCGGGTCCGAGGGACGTCGGCGATGCGGATCGCCGGTCCCGACCCCGAGGGCCTGAAGGCGCCGGTACCGGCGGTGCGAGCCAATGGCCGACATCAGGAGTTCGTGCTCCGGACGCTTCCGCTGGCCGTGGTCTAAGAAGCTGTGGCGGTGATCTAAAAGCTCTGGCCGTGATCTAAAAGCTCTGGCCGTGATCTGAAAGCTCTAGAAAGATGGCCGAGCCGCCCGCCAGCCCGGCCACCTTCTCCCCGCTAGGAGGCGATCCGCCTCAGCTCTTGATGTGTCCCAAGTGCTCGTACACGCCCAGCGCGACCCCGGCGATCGGCAGCAGCGCCACCACCCCGAGGAATTCGCCCAGGTCCAGCAACCGGGTCCAGTACGGCGAGTGCCGTCCCTGTCCGGCGTGCCGGGCGTAGACGAAGCACGCGAACCCGGCCAGCGCCAGCACGACGACCCCGGCCACCAGCAGCGCCTTCTCCTGCCGCACGACCAGCGTCCCGGCGAGCCAGCCAAGCGTTGCCAGGCCGGTGGCGACCAGCACCACGCGCTGCGCGGTGTCCGTGTAGGACCGGGACCGCAGCATCCACACCAGGCCCAGCAGGCTGACCAGCACGATCGGCCAGGCGCCGTCGGCCCGCAACGTCGCGACCGACCCGGCGACCACCGACGCCCCGAGCGCGGCGA
>JABFWL010000182.1 GCA_013362315.1 Catenulispora sp.
GGCCTTCAACCGATCGCTCTCCACCTTCAGCGCCTGCTGCGCGGCGGGCAGCAGACGGTCGCGCAGCAGCGCCGACGCCTCGCGCAGATACGCGGCTCCGACCGGCAGGTTCTGCCGGGCGTCGGCCAGCGCGGTGCCGATCAGCTTGGTGAACACCGGCAGCCCGGCCAAGAGTTCGTCGGCGGCGGCGCGCAGCAACGCCGAGCCGCGAGTGTCGGCGTCGACCGCCGCCAGATTCGCCGACACCCGGCTCAAGTCGGCGGCGTACCGGTCCTCCCCCGCCGTCCCCGCCTGTGCAGCGGACAGAAAGGTCTCGGCGGAAGCAGCGTCAGCATCCGACAAGTCGCGGTAGATGTCCTCGGCAGCGACCGCCAGCGGCTCGGCGGTGGTCACGGCGTGCCGCAGGTCCGCCTGCCGCTCGGCCGCGGAGAACGAGACGGTCGCGCCCAGTACTGCGACCAGCGCCAGCGACACCGCGCTCCCGGCCCGCAACCCGGTCCTGGTCGGCACCCGCCGACGCGGCACCGTGGCAAGGTACTGCGTCATCCACGGAACATTAGAGAGCCCCAGAACGGCACGACAAGGTATTGGCCGCTTTTCCATGGTCATCGCTGCCCCTAGGGGACACTCCCGTTCCCTCGAACGGGCGACGCGAAGGCGGCAACGCAGGATCCTGAATCATGGCGGCTCTATGCTCGGGCCGCCTCGACCACTCCAGGCCGCCGCGGCACAAGGCGGCCGCGCCCCGAAGGAGCCTGCGTGACCTGGACTTCGCAGCAGCACTCCAGTCCGCCGCACCCGATCTCCACGCCCGTCCCGCAGCCGCCGCCGCACACCGGTGCCGGCCGCCGCACCGCCGCGCTCGCTGCCAGTCTTCTGACGATCAGCGGGCTGGCCGCGGTCAACGCCGCCCCCGGACATGCCGCCTCCGGGTCCACGCTCGCCGCCGGAACCTACGTCTACGTCGCCAACGCCGGGTCCAACTCGGTCTCGGTGATCGACACCGGCACCAAGACCGTCGTCGCCACGGTCCCGGTCGGCACCGCCCCGACCGCGGTCGCCGCGTCGGCCGACGGGCACCGCGTCTACGTCACCGACTCCGGCTCGAACGACGTCTCGGTCATCGACACCGGCGCCGCCACCGGCCCGGCCGTCCTGACCACCATCCCGGTCGGCCGCCAACCGCAGTCCGCCGCGGTCTCCCCGGACGGCAGCCGGCTGTACGTCGGCAACGACGTGATCGGGACGATCTCCGTCATCGACACCGCGTCGAACAGCGTCCTGGCCACCGTGCAGGCCGGTCCGGGCGCCGAGGGCCTGGCCGTCTCCCCCGACGGCTCCAGGATCTACGCCGCCGACACCGGCGGCTCCTCCGTGACCGTCGTCAAGGCCGCCGACAACACGGTCGCCGCCACCATCCCGGTCGGCGCCACCCCGATCAATCTCGCGGTGGCTCCGGACGGCAAGCACGTCTACGTCCCCGACTACAACAGCGCCGACTTGTCGGTGATCGACACCACGACGAACGCCGTGACCTCCGTGCCGATCGGCGGCCGCCCGCACAGCGCCGCCGTGAGTCCCGACGGCTCCACCGTCTACGTCACCGACGCCGCGTCCGGCACCGTGTCGGTCGTCGCCACCGCGACGAACACCGTCACGACGTCGTTCAGCGTCGGCGCCGCGCCGCACGGCATCGCGCTGAAGATCGTGCCCGGCGGCTCGTCGGCGTACGTGGCCGACTTCGGCGCGGCGAGCGTCGCGGCGGTGGATCTGAGCTCTGACACCGTGGCGGCGGCGATCCCGGTCGGCACCAACCCGGTGGACCTCGCCGTGTCGGTGATCAAGCCGGTTCCGACCGCGCTGACCGCGGGGACGGCCTTCCTGACCCTGCTGCCGCTGGGTGAGGCGAACCTGAACGCGACGCTGACCGCCAACGGCGCCCCGCTGGCCGGGCAGACCATCACCTTCTCCGACGTCAACGGCGAGCCGCTGTGCCGCGCCACGACCAACGCGAAGGGCAAGGCGGCGTGCAACACCGCACCCGGCCTGCTCGATTCCGTCAGCGTCCTGTTGAGCGGCTACCGGGCTACTTACGCCGGGAACCAGAACTACCTGCCCTCCTCCGCACACGGGGAGACCGCACTGCTGTAGCGAGGCTCTGGAAGGAAAGGCGAGCGGTGGCCCCGGGATGTCCCGGAGTCACCGCTCGCTTCTGCTTCCTTCGATTTCCTGCGACCAGCCGCGGGCTCAGGAGCTCCGGCTGGTCAGCGGGATCAGCGGGACCTCAGCTGTGTTTGAACACCACCGTCGCCGCCAGCCACACCGTCGACCGTCCGGTGCCGAACGTCGCCGCGGGCATCGCCCCGGCCCCCGGAACCTGGTCCTCGGCCAGCAGCTCCATGTCTCCGGTGTTCGACACGTTGACCCGCTGGGCGAAACCACTGCCCGCGGTGAGCGTGTCGCCGAACCCTGAGTCGGCATAGAACCCGAGGGCCAGCTCACCGGCCGCCGCGGTGGCCGCGGTCGCCCCGGAGGAGACGGTCGCCGCCGACGATGAGGTCGTCCCCGAGGCGTGCGCCTGGACATCGACCGCCGCGAGCCCGGCCGCCGTCGACA
Organism: Catenulispora sp.; assembly: GCA_013362315.1. GTDB lineage: Bacteria > Actinomycetota > Actinomycetes > Streptomycetales > Catenulisporaceae > Catenulispora. The sequence continues at coordinate 2,617 of JABFWL010000182.1, forward strand.
GCCCGGAGTATTCGAGGGCTGCCACGCCCACGTCGGCCGACGACGACACCGTGGCGGTCACCGTCGGTTTGGTTCCGCCGCCCACCGTGATCGGAGCACTCCACACGCTCATCTCTGTATGGTCGGAGGCGGTGAAATGGGTCAGCTCGGTATAGACGTTCCCCGCCGAGTCCGTCACGTTGGTGGCGGTCGCCGACGAGGTGTTCCACACCCCGACCTCGACCACCAGCCGGTTCCCCGCGGTGATCGGGGTTCCCAGCGGCACCGCCGCTGTCGTGCCGCTCCCCTTGTGGATCGAGGCCTGCTGGATGAACACCGGCGCGACCACGTTCGTCGGGATCACCGCGTTGGACGGCGCCGACGCCGCCCCGGTCCCGGCGGAGTTCGTCGCGGTGACGGTGAACGTGTAGCTGGTGCCATTGGCCAGGCCGCTGATCACCGCGGACGTCGCCGGCGGATTGCCACTGACCGTCGTCGGCGTCAGGGCACTGCCATTGGCGTAGGGCGTCACGGTGTAGGAGGTGATCGGAGCGCCGTTGGAGGCCGGCGCCGACCACGCGACCGTCGCCGAACTCGGACCCGGCGTCGCGGTGACCGCACCGGGAGCGCCCGGCACGCTCGGCGGCGCCGCGCTGATGTGCACGGTCGCGCCCACCGACGGCACGCCGGCCTTGTTCACGATGAACAGCATGTAGTCGCCGGGCGGGGCGAGGGAGCTGGTGGCCGGGGCCTGCACCGACAGCGACCCGCTGCCCGCCGTGAACGACAGCGGCACGAAGTGCTGGTCCATGTCCGACTGATGGGTGTCGGTGCCGAAGGAGACCAGGTTGACGGCGGCGATCGAGGCGGCGTCCGGCGTGGCCACCGCCATCGTCCCGCCGTAAATCGCCGAGCCGGGACCGGTGGCGATGGTCGGGCGCGGACCGTTGAACAAGTACGAGGGCGAATACGTCTGGGCGCTGAACTGGCCCGGGTCGCTCACCCCGGTCGGGTGGCCGCCGCCGGCGGTCAGGACCGTGCCGTCGGGCAGCAGCACCGAGGTGGAGTGGTAGTTGCGCGCGGCGGCGATCGAGTCGATGACCGTCCACTGGTTCGTCGCCGGGTCCCAGATCTCCGACGGCAGCGTGCCGGTGGTCACGATCAGCTGGTCCGAGGTCGGCTCGCCGCCGACCGCCAGGACCCGGCCGTCGGCGAGGGTCGTCAGGGTGTGGTAGATCCGCGGGTAGTGCATCGGCGCGACCGGCTGCCATGTCGGGGTGGCAGCGGTCAGATCGATGGTGGCCGCCGAGGCGACCGCGTTGGTGGTCGTCTGCACGCTCGCGGCGCCGCCGCTGTAGAGGATGTGTCCCGGCCGGTACATCACCGACGAGCCGTTCTTCAGGCCGCTCGCGCCGACCGAGGTCCAGGTCTGGGCGTTGGCGTCGAGCCAGTAGGAGACGTCCTCCTGCGGGCCGATGGTGAAGATCTTGCCGTTCGGCGCCAAGTAGGAGAACGGATACTCCTCCTCGTGAACCTGCGGGGTGTTGATCCCGGACAGCAGGGTCCAGGTGTTGGCCGCCGGGTCATAGACCTCGGGGGTGTCGGCCCAGGTGTTCGCGTCGTTGCTGTTGCCGCTGAGCGCGACGTAGCGGCCGTCCGGCAGCTCGGTGAGATCCGGGTACCAGCGCTTCAGATGCATGTCGGCGGCCCGGGTCCAGGTGTTCGTCGCCGGGTCGAAGATGTTGGTGTCGACGATGCCGAGCATGCCGGTCGAGGACGCCCCGTAGCCGCCGGCGACCAGCACCCGGCCGTCGGGCAGCTTGGCCAGGCCGCTGCAGAACAGGCTGTCGGTCGGGGTGGCCGTGGTGAACGTCCCGGTCGCCGGATCGAAGACGTGGGTGGGCTGCGGGCTCTGCCAGCCGTCCCAGACCAGGACCTTGCCGTCGTTCAGGACGGCCGAATGCACGGCCACGATCGGCCAGGTCTGCAACGCTGCGAACCGGCCGTTCGGCACCGGGTCCGGCACCACCGTGTTCGAGGACTGCGACGCCGGGCCGGCGCCGATCGCGTTGGCGGCGCTGACCGTGAAGGTGTAGGGCACCGCGTTGGTCAGCCCGCTCAGTGTCGCCCCGGACGCCGGCGGGGCCCCGGTCAGGACGGTCGGGGTCCCGGCGACGCCGTCGGCGTAGGGGGTGATCGTGTAGGAGGTGATGGGCGACCCGCCGTCTGCGGGCGCGGTCCAGGTGAGGGTGGCCGAGCCGTTGCCTGCGGTGGCGGCCACGCCGGTGGGCGCGCCCGGCGCCGTGGCGGCCCCGGTGCCCTCCCCCTTCAGGACCACGGTCGCGGCCAGCCAGATCGTCGAGGCTCCGGTGCCGAACGTGGCGTTCGGGGTGGCGCCGGCCGCCGAGACGGCCTGCTCCTCCGCGACCAGTTCCATGTCGCTGACGTGGGCGACGTTCACCCGGCTGGTGAAACCGGCGCCGGCGGTCAGGGTGTTGCCGAACCCGGAGTCCGCGTAGAAGCCGAGCGCCACCTCCCCGGCGGCCGTCGTCGGCGCTGTGGCTCCGGCCGCGACCGTGCCGGCGGTGCCGGTCTTGCCGCTGGCGTGCGACTGGACGTCCACGACGGCGGCGCCGCCGACACTGGAGACGCCGGAGTACTCCAGCACCGCGACGCCGACGTCGGCCGAGCCGGTCGCCTTGGCGGTCAGCGTCGGGGTGGTGCCGCCGCCGGAGGTGACCTGCGCGCTCCAGACGCTCAGCTCGGTCCCGTCCGAGGCGGTGAAATGGGTCAGCTCGGTGTAGGTGTTGCCCGCCGAATCGGTCACCGACGCGGTGGTCGCCGCCGCCGCGCTCCACACGCCGACTTCCACGACGAGCCGGTCGCCGGCGGCGACGGCCGCGGTCGGCTTGACCGTCAGCGTGCTGACGCCGCCGGCGCGCGCCCAGGCCTGCTGCACGAAGGTCGGCGTGCCGCCGGCGGCGTGCGCGGGGCCGGCCGGCCCGGAGACGAGGCCGACGGCGACGGCGCCGGTCCCGACGGCTAACGCGAGGGTACTCATGGCCCGCCAAGACCATGAGCTTCTTCGCCGGGTTGCTGTGTCAGGTGTCATGGTCCCCCCACGGTCCTGGTGACGCCGCCCGCATTCGGGCGCACGTTTGTGCAGTGTCCAGGATCGAACGTCGGTATTCAGCCGCGATACGAGGGAGAACACTGATGGTGCGGACACCCGGGCGCCGACGCCCGGTGTCCGGGGTCGGCGCCGTGCAGCTGTGCTGCCTGCCGTTATGCGATGACGAATCGGCGGTAGACCGAGGTGCCCCAAGCCAGCTTGCCGAAGTCGTTCTTGGCCATGGTGTGGATTCCGCCATCGGTCGCCGGGTCCCAGCGGGACGGCGACGCGGGGCGGTTTTCCCGTAGGGTTCAGTGCTGTTCGTACACGGGAGGTCCCATGGCACGGCTGCAGAATGTGGAAAACGTTGTCAAGGCCACGGCTCTCGATGCCGACCGGCTGGATACACCGCGGGATTCACCGGACGAAGCGCTCCGTCCGGAAGGCATCCGCGTTACCCGTTCGGCCTTACGACGGCTCGGCGAACTGGCTGCGGGACTCGCGCTCGCGGTCCCGATCAGCCTCGTAGTCCAGGCGATATCCACGCATCTGCCGCTGCCCGAGCCGTCCTTCGCAAAGCTCGAAGTCACCCTGCTGGTCGCCACGGTGATCCTCGCCGGCCTGGCCGCCGTCGTCGGACGCTCCGGTCCGGAGTGGACCGTCTGGAAGACGCTCGCCACCTGGACAGGCCTGGCGACCTTGTCGACGAGCATCCTGTCGATCCCGCTGCACGGAACGCGGTGGTACCTCGGCGGGCTGTTCGGCGACAACATGTTCCGGATCCCCTACTTCACCCACATGACGGCGTCGGCCACGCCGGTCGACATGAGCTACAAGGGCTTGCCTTCGTTCTACTCCGTCGGCTGGTTCTGGACCGGCGGGCGCTTCGCCGCGCTGACCGGCCTCCAGGGCTGGGCCGCGTACAAGTACTTCGCCATTTTGACCATGGCCGTCGTCCCGGTGTTGGCGTTCAGCTTGTGGAGCATGCTCGTTCCCCGCAGGACCGCCGTGATCCTGGCGACCGTCACGGCCCTGGCCGGCGCGGCCCCGAACACGCTGGCGTGGGAGCCTTACGCGTGGGCGGTTTACGCGCTCGCGCCGCCGGTCGCCGTCATGCTGCGCCGGGCGCTGCGCGATCCGCGGATCGGTGACCGAACGCACCGCAGGTGGTCATTGGCGGCGGTGGGCGCCTTCATCGGCATCGCAGGCGACGTTTACGCCCTCATCGGCGGCGTACTCATTCTGCTCACCGTCGGATACGGCATCACGTCCCTGCTGCCCCGCCGCGGGGAAGGGCCACAGACGGGGATCCGATCACTTCCGCGAAAGACGGTGATCGCGCGGATCGCGCTGATCGGTGCGGTGACCGCAGCCGTGATGCTTCCGATCTGGGCGAACTACCTGATCAAGGCGCTGGCGGACGGAATGCCGCCCAACCCGGCGCAGGACTTCCTCCCCGTGACGTCGGCACAGTTCTCCCTGCCGATGTTCGAGCCGACTCTGGAAGGCGCCTTCTTCCTCCTCGGCACGGCGTGGCTGGTCCTGACGGCGCGCCGCAACCAGATCGCCGCCGCCCTCGCAGCGCTGGCTGCCGCCGCGTTCGCCTGGCATGTGCTCTCGGTCCTGGCGGTGCTCAAGAACACGACACTGCTCTCTTACAGTGCGAGTGTCGTGCTGTATCCGACGCTGTATTGTGCCGGCGCTTTGGCCCTGGTCGACGCGTTCGGCTGGGCCCGTCGAAACCATGCCGAGCTGGTGAACCGCGCCCATCCGCTCCTCGCGGCGGGGCTCGCGATCGCGGCGGCGGTATCGGTCGTGCAGACCGGCGAGAATGACATCAGCGACTGGGTGCGCCGTGCCTACACCCAGCCGACCCCCTCCGGGACCGCCGCGGACGGGCTCACCAAGGACAGTCCGCCCATGGCCGACCTGAATCAGGAGATTCGGGCCGCGACCGGTCGCGCACCGCAAGAGACCATCATCCTGAACCCGCCGACGGCCTTGCTGGCCGCCTACCCCTACTGGAGCTTCCAAGCCCCGATCCCCCAGTACAGCAACCCCCTGGCGCACTACGACGAGCGTAACGCGGAGATCACCCGCTGGGCCGGCGCGAAGACTCCGTCCGAGCTCTTGACGGAGCTCGACGCCAGCCGGTTCGCTTCGCCGACGGTGTTCTTGTTCTCTGTGCGGAGCGACGGCTGGCACAGCTGGATCGAGGTGGACAACCGGCTGGACAGCCCGGAGCACACCGGCCACGACGTGGTGTTCGATCCGAAGGCGTTCGACTCCCCGGCGTTCGTGAAGTGGGTCAAGGGATCGACGGTGATCCTGGTCCGCCGCGGCTGAGGCAGCGCCTTCACTCGCTTCAGTTCACAGAGCTGTTTCAGTTCACAGAGTCGTTTCAGGTCACAGAGTCGTCCGAATCAGCGGCGCCGGTCGCATAGCGGTAAAGCGCGGCGCCCTCTTTGTTGGATATCGGACGGTGTTTGCGGAACTGCAGGAGGAACGCACGCTGGGTCAGTCTCGTTTCTTCCGGCCACCGGCCCACTATCTGCCGCGCCAGTCGTGCGCTTCTGAGGTCCGGTACGTTCTCGCCGAGGTCGACGTCTGTATCAGGGTTCGTGCTGAGGACTCTGGCAGCACCGTTCACGGCTTGACCGGCTTGACCGGCGGCAGAGTGAGCGGCGCCGTTGTGCGGCTGGCTCGTGCGGCCGTTACGGTCCACCATCCACGGTTCTGCGGCGCGCGGTGCCGGTACCGGCACTGGCACTGGCCCTGACTCGGGTTCAGGCACTGTCCCAGGCACAGCCTCAGGAACCGACATCAGCACGGGCGCCGGTGCTGGCACTGGCGCTGGCATCGGCTTCGCGGACAAGTCCGGCTCCAGCTGCAGGTCCGGGCCCCGTTCCGGCACCTTCTCCGAACCGGATCCGGATTGCTCCACTCCAAGCATCGTCAGCCCTTCGGAGGTGGCCACCTCCCCGAGTGTGCGCATCAGCTGCGTGAGATCTGTGTTCAGCCGCGCGTAGGACATGAGCCGCGCTTGCGCCGTCGCCTGCCGCTCAAGAGCACGGCGCCGTTGTCTGGACTCGGGGTCCAAGCGGTTCACGGCGTGCGTCGCCTTGACGAACTGGTCGAAGACCCGGTTCGCCCCCTGATCGGCGAGGCTCGCGTCCCCGGCGTCAGCCCATCCCCACCGGACCGCGAGCGTCTTCCAGCCGAAGCGCCACCGGATGGTCTCCGGCCGCTTCCCGTCCTGCCGCGCCGCATACTTGGTCGCTAAAAGGTCCCGCTCCCACAGCAACGCGGCCACGATCGACACCATCAGCCGCACGAGCACTTCCTGCCAGCTGGAGGCGTCGGTCGCGGCCAGGACCCCGGAGCCCAGCGCCAGCACGACGACCAGCACCCCGTCGATTCCGGCGTCCTCCCCGGCCCGGACGTTCTCCTTCGCCCGGGTCCCGCACGCCAGCAGCGCCACCTCCATGAAGGAGAACAGGAAGATCCGCAGTCCCAGCGGCAAAGCCATGGTGCTGGCGAAGAACTTCCACATACCCGCGCTCTGCACCGCCGTCGCCATCAACGCCGCGATGGTGATCAGAACGCTGGAGGCCCGTCCCCGCATGCCCCGCCGAGCGGCGGCCACCAGCCACCACAGCCCGACTCCCGCCACCGCGGCGACCACGGCCCCGACACCGACCGCCAGCCACGGCTCGCGGTCCGCCTGGCTCCGCAACTGATCAACCCAGTGGCTCACGGACCGGCCCCCACGATCAGGCTGTCCACTCTCGGCTCCTCACATCGGCGCTCTGACCCCGCCACGGTAGCGGCTCTGCGTTACGCCGCAACCCCCCAGAAGGATCGGGGCACACAGGATGTGGATGTCAGGAGTCGGTCAAGCTGAGAAGCCGTTCACCACTGAAACGCCGACTCCGGGGAGGCCCTGGGCGCTGCGACGATCGTGCCGCTCGGCGAGCCGTCCGCCTTGTGGGCCGACGGCAGATACCCGGCGAACCTCAGGACCTTGAGTACCTCTTCCTGAGTCGCGTTCGCCACCAGCACCGTGTCCGCGACCTTGCGCGCGCCCAACGAGACCAGGGCCGGCAGCACGGCCAACTCCGCGCCCAGCTGCGCGTCGGCGGCGACCACCACGGCGCGCGCCGCGACCACGTCGACCAGACCGTGGCGGCGGGCGGCGTCCTCGATCAGATAGCGCAGCGCTTGCGGCAGGGTGTCTTCACAGAATTCGGCCAGACCGGCGAGCAGATCCTCGGCGGAGCGGCCGGCGTCAAGCCAGCGGCGCACCGAGCCGTCACCGATCCGCCAGATCGTCGCGTTACCAGCGGACTCGCGGTCTGCGGTGGCGTCGAAGAACGCGGCGAGCTTGGCCGACGGCAGCCCGGTGGCCACCACGGTCATGTCGCCCTGCAGCCGTACCCGCTCGGTCGCGTCCGGCAGGGTCGCGGCGAGCGCGGCGGCGACGGCCGCCGCGACGTCCGAGTCGTCCGACGGCGTCGTGTCGAAGGCGATCCGCACCAGAGGCGCGGCGGCCCCGAGCGCAACCGCGCCGAGCAGGGCGCCCTCGGTGAGGACGGTGGTGACAGCGGCGGCGCTCTGGGCCTCGCTCGTCCGTCCGTGGTGCTCGCCGCAGTCGCACTCGAAGTCGTCCCCCTGCATCACCAGGGGCAGCCGCCACCGCACGGTCTCGGCCAGCGAACCGGGGTCGGGGACGACTCCGGGCCCGCAGGCGGTCACCATCTCGAGCACCGCGGTCCGGACGTACTGTCCGATGCCGTCGATCGCCGCCTCGGACAGCGGAGCGGGCGGCTTTCCGGACTGGTCGACGCCGGCGAACGGGCCGAGCACGGAGGTCGGCAGCGACACCCACGCGTTGAACAGCTCGGCGTAGCGCCGGTGCGGACCGGCCGAGATCCACTGGTCGTATTCCGGGGTCGCGAGCAGCTTGCCGTCCTGGCACACCACCAGGCCGGCGTCGTTCGCGACCGTCAGCCAGAAGCGGACCGCCGCCTCGTCCAGGCCGCATACGCGCACCAAGCGCTTGATCTCGCGCACCCCGACCCCGCCGGCCTTGAGCAGCGGCACCGCTTCGCACGCGATCTGCCGGAGCAGCCGCTCGCAGCCTTCCAGCGCGGCCGTCGCCACCGCCTGCGCCTCAGCGTCGACCCGCTCCACCGGAAGCTGCCGCGCCACCTTCAGCACGGGCGGAGCCGGATCGAACCCCCGCCACTCCTGCGTCGGGTCCGGGAGGCGGCTGAGCAGCACGTCATGCAGCCGCAGGCGGCCGGTTCCCCCTTCCGGCCACACCAGGCAGACTTCTGTCAGGCGGGCGACGATCCGGTCGAACTTCTCCGCCGCGTCCGACGCGGCCTCGGTTTCCGGCCGTCCACACAGCATTTCCCGCGCCACCCGCACGTCTGCTTCCAGCCGCACGCCGTAGTACGGCAGCATGTCCCAGTACCGGGATCCGTGGGCGCTCCCCAGCTCATACTCCGCCTGGTACCTGAACTGGCCGAGGCGCTGAGCCGTACGCTTGTCCAGCGAAGAGATGGCCACTGTGTGCAATGCCATCAACACTTGGAGCTCCGACCGCGACAGCCCGAGCAGGATCTCGAACACCCCCTCCGGGTCCGAAAGGGCCCGGACGACCGACCCGACCTCGGCTTGCAGGGCCGCCCCCTCCGGGGCGTCGCCGAACAGCGCCTCCACCACATCGGGACGCGCATCCATCAGAGCGTCGAAATCGGCTTGCGAAAGCGAGGCGACATGCTTGGCCAGCGAGTCGGAGAGAGAGCGCACAGATCGATACTCTCAGGTCCGCGGCTATCCAACTGCCACAAACCCCTTCCTCATCGCTCAGCCGTCCGGAAGCGGAACCGATCCGCGGCTGGTCAGGGCGGTCCACGAGGTCAATGGAGGGGGCGACTCTGTAAGAGCGTTGCCAGAGCACTGCTGCAGCCGGCTCGTGCCGACGGCAGGCGAGGTCGGCTGGCTCCGCCGGATCCGACGGAGCCAGCCGACTCCTTCTCCTCGTGGAACCGATGCCGCCTGGGATTGCCGCGCTACTCGAGCGTCAGCGGCGGAACGGCCCCACCTGGCCCACAGCAAGGACCGAAGCCCCAGGGGCCATCCGTACGCGCGTCACCGCGCACGCGCGAGCGCCTTGGTCCGGGTGGACGTGGCGCGCACCGTGGCCGCGCGGGCCGGCCGGGCAGCGGTGGTCGCACGCGCCGGCC
>JABFWL010000362.1 GCA_013362315.1 Catenulispora sp.
CGGCTCCGGCTCCGGCTGCATCGCAGAGCACGAACCGGGTGGGCGTCCGCCGCTCGTGCACCGCGTCGGCCAACGCCAGGCGCAGCCGCTCGCGGTCGAGCGGCCAGGAACCGGCGGGCAGATGGCGGGACCGGGCTCCGTCCCGCGCCGCGGCGCGCTCGAACGCCGCGGCGAGTTCCGGCTCGCCGCCGATCACGACCAGATCTCCCGCGTTCCCACCGGCGGACAGCGCAGGCTCGACGACCTGCCAGACCCGGCGATAGCACCGCAGTCCCCGATCGGGAGTGTCGTCGACGGGGCCTTCGACGGATTCGGCGGCCAGATGTTCGACCAGGCTGGCCACATCGTTGTACTCGAACAGCAAAGTGGGGTACAGACGGCGGCCGAGAAGCTCTTCGAGCTGACCGCTGATCCGCAGCATCGCCACGGAATCCAGGCCCAGGTCGTAGAACCCCGCGTGGGCGTCCACCTCCCCAGCCGGAACCCCGAGCACTTCCGCGACCATTTCCCGGACCCGCACGGTGAGCACTTCGGCGGATCGCGCGGACACCGCGACCACGGGTTCGGCGACGGCGAGGGCGACAGGTTCGGCGGTGGCGGTCGCGACGGGTTCGGCAGTCGCGACCAGCCGGGTGATCAGCCCCGCCGACCGCAGCCGCTTACAGGTGAACTTCCCGAAGCGGGCCACGAACGCGCCGGACGCGTCATACACGACGCAGTCGTTCTGCTGGATCTCCCCGGACGGCGAGAACGTCTCGACGGCCGGAACGTGCACGTAGAAGCGGCCCCGCAGCGGACGCACCGCGCGGAAGGACTCGACGTACATCGGGATGAACGGCTCGCCCGGCGGCACCTGCGCGAAGGCCGTCAGCGTGGCCGCGTCCACCTTGCCCGGATGCAGCTGGAATCCCTGCTCCTGCGGGCGCACCTCCTCGGCCAGGTCCAGCTCGGCGAGCAGGAAGTCCGCGCCCTGATACAACTCGCCGAAGCACTTCATCGGCGTGCCGTGCTCGATGTCCTCCTCGCGCGCCTGCCGGTACATCTCGGCCATGTCGCGCACCCGGGTCGCCGCCGCCTTGAGCGCGGCCGGGTCGATCGGCTCCGGCACGGGCTCGGCCGTGTGCCGCAACTCGGCCGTGAAGTTCCGCCGCCACTCCCCCGCCGGGCGCCCGTCGCGCACCGCCCGGCTGTGCACGCTCACCTTGCGCGCGCCGTCCGGGCCCGGCTCGACCACGATCCGGAGCTCCCGGTCCAGCCCTTCGGCGGTGGCGACCGGCTCGGCGAACAGCACGTCGTTCAGCGCGATCTGCTCAGTCTGCTCGCCACGCGCCCGCAGGATCCGGTACACGATGTCGAAGAAGGCCGCACCGGGCAGGACGGAGACACCGTGCACCCGGTGATTGCGCATCACGAAATCGCGATGGCTCAACGATACGAGGCATTCGAATGTGTCGGACATCGAGTCGGTCTCCCCACACCGCCCAAGACGGGAAAAGCGAGCGAATGTAACAATCGACCACGCTAGAGAGCGGGTCCGGCACCGCCTACCCAGAATTGAGCAGGCGGCCGGCCTCGCCGACCAGCCACCGCTGGTCGACCTTGCCGCTGGCGGTCAGCGGGAAGTCAGCGACCTGCCACAGCTGCGCGGGCAGCATGTACGCGGGCAGCCGCGCGGCCAGCCCCGCCCGCGCTCCTTCGAGGTCCAGCGGCCGGTGCGCCATGACGAAGGCCACCAGGACCGGGCCGGAGGGCCGGTCGACCAGCAGCACGCTGGCCGGCGAACCGGTCAGCCGCATCAGGGCGCGCTCCACCTCCGCCAGCTCCACCCGGTAGCCGCGCACCTTCACCTGGCCGTCCAGGCGGCCGAGATGGACCAGGCCGTCCCGCGGATCGCGGCGGACCTGATCGCCGGTCCGGTACCAGGTACGGCCGCCGTGTTCGAGGAAGCGCCCGTGGTCGTCGGCCGGGTCGAGGTACCCGCCGAACATCTGCGGACCGCAGACGCACAGCTCGCCGCGGTCCTCGGCGGGCCGCCCGTCGCCGCCCCACAGCAGCACGTCCAGGCCGGTGTTCGGCTCGCCGATCGGCACCGTCGCGCTGTCCGGCCAGCGGGCCGGCTCGCCGGCCGGCCAGCGGTATCCGGTGCACGTCACGGTCAGCTCGGTGGGGCCGTACAGGTTGTCCACCACACTGGCCGGTGCCGCCCGGCGCCAGTAGCGCGCGGTCGCGACGGACAGCGGCTCGCCGGCCAGCACCGTGTACCGGATGCCGGGCAGCGTGCCGGGCGGGGCCAGGTCCCGGGCCTGCAGCGCCGCGACCAGGCTCGGGGTCGCGGTCCAGACCGTCACCCCGTGGTTGTTCGCGAACCGCACCGGGTCCAGGGCCTGGAGCCGGGTCAGCACGCGAAGACAGGCTCCGGCGGCCCAGCACGTCCAGGTCTCGAACACGGACACGTCGAAGGTGGGCTCGCACACCTGGCTGAACACGTCCGTGGGGGAGAGCTCGTAGCGCGGCGTGATCGCGGACAGGAAGGCGCAGACGTTGCGGTGGCTGATCGGCACTCCCTTGGGCGTGCCGGTCGAACCGGAGGTGAAGAGCAGGTAGGCCAGGTCGTCCGGCGAGCGCTGCGCGTCCGGCACGACAGCCGGCGGTGGCGCCGGCCCGGGGGCCGACGCGGCGGCCTGCTCGGCGACCGGCACGGCGTTGTCGGGCCGATAGCGTTCGTCCACCCTCGGTGCGATGACGCGCCCGGCGCCGCGCAGCAGCGGCAGCAGACCGGGCAGTTGCGGGGCACCGGCCGGATCGCAGATCAGCGCGCCGATCCCGGCGGCCTCGGCCACGGCGAGGTTGCGGGCCGGCGGGGTCTCCGGGCCGAGCGGCACCGCGGCGGCGCCCGCGTACAGCACGGCGAGAAAGCCCGCGAACGCCTCGAAGCTCTTGCTCGCCAGCACGCCGACCCGGGCCGGGCGGCCGCCCTCGACCAGCGCGGCGGCCCACGCCGAGGCGATCCGGTCCAGTTCCCGGTAGGTCCAGCTCGCGGCACCGATCCGCAGCGCCGGGCCGTCCGGGTTCGCCGTCAGGCCTTTGCCGAACCAGTGGTCGAGCAGGAGCGGGTCCGCGGTCACCGGCCGCGCTCCGTGACCGTGGCCGTGCCCGTGGCCGTGGCGGCGGTCAGGCGGGAGATCAGCGTCCAGGCGGTGGCGGCGGTGCGGAAGTGCTCCGGGGCGATCGCCTCGTCCGGCAGCCGCACGCCGTAGGCGTCCTCCAGCCGGGCGATCAGGGCGATGGTGGCGAGTGAATCGAGGCCGTAGGCCGCGAGCGGTGCCTGCGGCGTCAGTTCGGCGTCGGCGGACAGGCCCGGCAGCTGCCGGCGCAGCTCGGTCTCAAACGTCTGATCCCAGGGAGCGGCCATCGTACGAACACCACCTCTCGAATCCGTGGGACGGGGCTGGCGCGACCGTATCCACGGCCGGGATCCGTCCGTAGCCCAAACTTGAGCAGACGCGACGTCGCGGGCACACCAGAATCGCCGACTGGAGCACCACTGGCGCACCACACGACGAGATCGGGTCCTTCGCGGGAAGAACGGCGGCGCATGTCACCACTCACGGTGCTGATCACCGGTTCCGGCACGGCACTCGCCGAGCAGCTCGCCGCGCGCCATCCCACCGCCGTCCGGTACGCCGGGCCGCCGCCCGGACCCGACGCGGCGCCCCCGGGCCCGCTGCGGATCTGGCTGCTGGACTTCGCCGACACGACGCCGCCCTGGTACGACCACGCACAGCTGACGGACCGGCTGGCCAAGCTGCTCGACCGGCCGGCGGAAGGCGCCGGTCCGCCGGACGCCGAGGTCAATCTCGTCGCCCCGGTCGGCGGCGGCCATGCCGACCGCGACGAGCTGGCCGGGCTCTGCGAACGCCTGGGCGTGCCGTGGCGCGGCTTCGGTCTGCATCTCACAGTGGACGACCGGCCCGGCGACGTGGGGCTGCCGCGCCTGCTGGCCGAGCTCGACGACTTCACCGCCGGGATCGAGGCCAGGGCGCCCGGGTACTTCCGGTACCGGACCCTGCGCTGGCGACCGCCCGGGGCGGGGACGGCCGCCGTGGTGCGCCCGCTGACGACCGCTCAGGCGGTCGGGCGCATGGCGCAGCTCGCGGACCTGCCGCACACCGCCGGCCGGTACCACGTGATCGAGGGCGCGCACCAGGTGGGAATCAGCGAACTGTTCCGCTGGATCGGCGAGGCCCGCAGGCCCCCGCTGGCCACGGTCGCGGACGGCCGGGAACCCGGACCCGACGCTGTGGACCGGCAGTTCGCCGACCGGATCAGGCCGTTCGAACGCTTTCTCGCCGCCAACGGCACCAGGACCGATGGCGCCGGGACGAAGACGGATGGCGCCGGGACGAATCGCATCGAAACAGTGACGGAGGTGGTGGCCGAGGCGCCCGGCCCGGACGCGCTCCGCGCCGGGATCCAGGCAGTGCGGGCGGCGCTGGCCGCGACGCCCGAGCCGGCACCGCACGCGGTCTGGGCCCGCACGGAGCAGCGGACCGCCTGGGCCGCCCAAACAACACCAGCCGCCCCGGCTGATCCGGCCACCCCGGCCACCGGGGGCCCGTTCGACTACCGCGTCGGCGGGGCGGGCACGGTTCCGCTGGTACTGCTCGACGCTTTCGGCCACGGGCTCGGCTCCTGGACCAGGCTGGTGCACCGGCTGCTGCCCGATCATCGAGTGCTGACCTGGGTGCCGGGCGGCCACGCCCGGACGCCGACCGTGGCCGCGCACGCCGACGACCTCGCGGCGGTGCTCGACGCGGCCGGCGTCCAGGCCTGCCACCTGGTCGGCTGGTGCACCGGGCCCAAGGTGGCCATGGAGTTCCACCGGCGCAGTCCCGAGCGAGTACGTTCTCTGATATTCGTGAACGGATCCTTCCGGCTGGCCGGAAGGCACGAGGAGTCGGACACCGCGTACGAGCGCAATCTCGCGTTCGTGACCGGCACGGTGGCCGCCCGGCCCGAGACCGCCGCGCGCAGCCTGCGCTTGTTCGCACCGGGCGCCGCCGAGCAGACCCGCGACCCGGCCGAGACGGCCGTGCGCGCGATCGACCCGGCGCTGGCCGACGAGGTGCGCCGGCCGTTCGCCGATGCGGCCGCGCTGCTCGGATACGCACGGCAGCTGGCCGAGTTCTGGTCCTACGACGCGCTGGCGGCCGCGGCCCACGTACGTGTTCCCGTACTGTTCCTCGGCGGCGAGCTCGACGCGATCGTCTCGCCGTCCCGGTTCCGCGCGGCCGCCGCGCACTTCCCCACGGCCCGGCACCACGAGGTGCGCGGCGCCGGGCACTACCTGCACCACGACCGGCCGGACCTGGTCGGCGCGATCATCGGCGACTTCGTCAGGACGGGATGATGACGACAAGCGGACCCACCGGCGAACTCACGAGCGAACCCATGCCGTCCGGGCACAAGCCCTTCGACCGGCTCGCCGGCGAGTACGACAGCCTGCGCGGCGGAAGCGACCGCGGGCGGCAGGCCGCCGCGCAGCTGCACCCGCGATTCGCCCCGGGCGCGGTACTGGAGATCGGGACGGGCACCGGCGCGGTCCTGGCGGGCCTGGCCGAGCTCGGGCGTCCGGTCTACGGCCTGGACCTGAACGCCGCCATGCTGGACAAGGCACGCGACCGGCTGGCCGGGCACCTGCTCCTGGCGAACGCGCAGGCGCTGCCCATCGCCGACGGCAGCGTGGACAACGTGCTGTTCGCCCACGCGCTGCATCTGGTCGGGGACATGGGCAACGCGGTCCGGGAGGCGGCGCGGGCGCTGCGGCCGGGCGGGCGCCTGGTGGCCCTGCACGGCGAGCCGTTCGCCGACTCGGACGACGTGGTCGCCGCGCTCGCCCCGCTGGACGAGCTCAAGCCCGCCCGGCCGGACACGGTGGCCGGGCTGACCGCCGCCGCCGAGGCGGCCGGGCTCGAACCGGTGGACAGCGACCGGGTCGCCGAGTACGTCAGCGAGGTCAAACCGGCCGCGTTCGTGGACATGGTCGCCACCCGCCAGCCGCCGTTCCTGTGGCACGTGCCGGACGAGGACTGGCAGCGCGTCGTCGAGCCCGTACTCGCCGCGCTGCGGACGCTGCCGGAGCCCGAACGGCCGCGGGCCCAGCGCTGGCACACGCTGGCGACGGTGTTCGTCAAGCCGTTGGCCGCCGCGGCGTAGCGTTCGCGGCGCGAACAGCGCGTTCGGTCAGCCTGCCGGGTCAGAAGACCGGCCCGGCAGGCTGATGGGAGTGAGCGCCGATCAGCGCGCCGATCAGCAGGACACGAGTTCGAACGCCACGGCCGGCCGGCCGCCGAACCGGGTGCCGGTCTCGTTCGCGATCGCGGTGAAGGCGGCGGGCACGTCCACGTCCGGGCGGTTGAGCCCGTCCAGGTAGGCCCGGTGCTCCTGCAGCGAGGCGATGCCCCGGTCCAGGCTGTCGCTCACGTCCACCGCGTGCGACGCCTGCGGCGAGTTGACCACCGCCAGGTACTTGACCCCGGACCAGGGTTCGAGCTCGAGGTCGCGGAAGATCCACCGGTTGGCGGCGTCGCCGACCGCGTCGATCGCCGCGCGGCCGACGTTCCGGTGGTCCGGGGAGTTGAACCGCCCGCTGATGTACCGGTCGTGGTGGTTGAACGTGATGACGAGGTCCGGGCGGTGCCGGCGGATCGCGGCCGCGATGGCGCGGCGCAGCGGCACACCGTACTCGATGACGCCGTCGGCGTGGTCGAGGAACTCCACCGACGCCACGCCGACGACGGCCGCGCTCTTGCGCTGCTCCGCCTCGCGCACGTCGGCGGCGAGCAGCGGGTCCATCCCGTCGATGCCCGCCTCGCCGCGGCAGGCGAGCAGATAGGCGACGGTTCTGCCGGACGCGGTCCAGTGCGCGACGGCGCTCGCCGCGCCGAACTCCATGTCGTCGGGGTGCGCCAGCACGGCCAGCGCGCGGGACCAGTCCTCGGGCATCGGGGCGAAGGCATCGACCATGGTCGCCAGCGTGGCCGACGGCGCGCGGCCCGTCTGCCCAAAGTTGCGCACCCCCGCCACCCACAGCCATGGAATGATTACGGAGACATTGCCATCCGTCAGGAGGAGTCACCGTGGCACACAGCGCGAAAGCCCTGCTCAAGTGGGAACCGTGGGACCCGGAACCGTGGGACGTCGCCCCTGCCGGGCCAGCACTGCTGCGCGGCACCGGTGTGGTCCATCACTACACCGGTGACCTGGAGGCGGTCGGCCGCGCCGAGACGCTGATCTCGCACCTGCCCGACGGCAGCGCCTCGATGGTGGCGATCGAGCGCATCGACGGCCGGCTGGGCGACCGCACCGGCACCTTCGTCCTGCGCGCCGTGGGCTCCGTCGCCGGCGGGGTGTCCGAGCTGGCCTGGACCGTGGTGCCCGGCTCCGGCACCGGCGAACTGGCCGGACTGCACGGCGAGGGCGGCTACCGCACCGACCACATGGGCCGGGACGGCCACGCCGACGTCGAGCTCAGGTACGACTTCGACTGACGCCCGGCGCCACTGACACGGCTGTTACCCGGCTGTCACCAGACCACCGGCGCGAGCAGGTTGTCCTGCGTAGTCCCCTGCATGAGGATCCGATCCCAGGCGCCGCCGCCCTTGTCCATCGAGATCCAGTCCCGGATGAACGAAGCCCGCGGGGCGTCCGGGTCGGTGCGCGCCTCGAAGCCCATCATCAAGTAGAAGACGTCCAGCGACCGCATGTGGATCAGCATGTGGAGACGGTCCATATGGCCGAAGGCCTCCTCATAGAGGAACACCGTGGACTGGCCCTCCATGTTCAGGTTGTTGTTCTCCGCGACGAAGCGGGCGAACACGCGGGCCTCGGCGCGGAACTCGTAGCTGGCCTCGGCCGAGCGGTGCATGATCACTCCGGCGTTGGCCGAATGCACGGTGCGCTCAGGCGGCAGCGTGGTCTGGGCCTGCGCGCCCTGGACCTCGAACCGCGGCAGCCCGTCGCCGGGCGCCAGCGGGCTCGCCGCGGAGTCCTGGGCCATCGCCTCGGTCGCGGTCCCGAACATGCCCCAGCGGTGCGGCAGCAGCACCGTCTCGCGCACGCTCCCGGCCACGAACAGCCGGTCCGCGGCGCCGTCCGCCATCCGGCCGAACACGCCGTTGCGGGCGTCGGCCCGGCCCGGGCCCAGGGTCACCAGGCGGTGGTAGTCGGACAGCGAGTGCACGTTGATCATCACGTGCACCCGGCCGCGGGTGCCGAACGCCTCCTCGTACACGAAGACGGTGGCCAGGTCGCCGTGCTTGCCGTTGAGGTGGTCGGCCTGCTCGCGCACCGCGATGCGGGCCTCGTCGCCGGCACCGGCCGCGATCTGCGCCTGGCGCCAGATCACCGCGCCGGCGTTGGCGGAGTGCAGGACATGGTCACCGGGCGTCGCAAGCTGCTGCGACGCGGTGGGGACGGGGGTGGTCATCGACGGATCTCCTTCGTCGCGGCCGGCCGTGCCGGGCACGGGTCAGACGGGTCAGACGGGTCGGCTGGTCGGGTGAGGCGGCCGAGGACCCCGGCCGCGCCGGACATGAGGGTCTCGGCGATCTCGTCCACGTGGCGCGCGCGCCAGTCCTCCATCGGCGTGCCGCGCACCACGTGGTTGAACGCACCCATCGCCGGCCCGCAGTGCACCTGGAAGTTCGCCCGCTCGCCGGCCGCGCCGGACAGGGCGAGCCGGCCGGAGTAGGCGAAATACCAGCGGAACACCGACGCCAGCTTGTGCCGCGGGTCGCGCTCGGCGCGCTCGACCGAGCCCGGGCGGCCGGTGTCCAGATAGTGTTCGCGCGTCTCCTTCCACACCTCCTCGAAGGAGCGACGGAAGACGGTCTGCTCGACGGAGCGCCGGGTGGGCTCGTCGATCTCTTCCCAGGAGCCGTACTGGCGGTAGAGCTGGAAGAGCTTGTTGGCGCGGGCTGGGAACAGCGTGCCCTTACGCACCACCTGCACCCGAGCGCCGAGTTCGAACATGTCGCCGGCCGGGGCGTAGGTGGTGTCGGGCACGTCGAGGCCGGCCAGCAGCTCCTTGACCTCCGGCGAGGTGCCGGCCTCGACCGAGCACTGGTTGACCGAGCCGGTCACCACGAAGTCCGCGCCGAGCACGAAGGCGGCGGCGACCGCCTCCGGGGATCCGAGGCCGCCGGAGGCGCCGACCCGGATCCGCTCGGCGAAGCGGTGCCGGGCCATCGCCTCGTCGCGCAGCCGGGTCATCACCGGCATCAGGGCGAAGGCCACCCCGCCGTCGGTGTGGCCGCCGGAATCGGACTCCACGCACAGGTCCCCGGCCACCGGCAGGTGCCGCGCCGTCTCGGCCTCCGCCGCGGTCAACGCTCCGTCGGCGACCAGGCGGCCGAGCATCGCCTCCGGGGGCGGGGCGAGGAACGCCGCGGCCACCTCCGGCCGCGAGACCTTGGCCACCAGGTGCCGCACCGCCCGCGGACGACCGTCGGTGTCCCTGGCACAGCCGGAGAACCGGAAGCGCACCAGCGCCGGGGTGACGGCGAGGTAGCCCGCCGCCTCGGCGTACCGCACGCCGGCGGCCAGGTACTGGGCGACCGTGTGCTGGTCCGCCTGCGGTTCGTCCGGATCGGCCAGCAGGTTCATGCCGTACTGGCCGCCCGCCCCGAGCGCGCCGCGCAGTTCGGCCAGCACCCGCTCGACCTCGGCCGGCGGCACGCCGCCGGTACCGAAGAAGCCGAGCAGTCCCGCCCCGGCCATCCGCAGGACCATCGCGACCGACGCGATGCCCTGGTACATCGAACCACTGAGATACGCGTAACGGACGCGGTAATCGCGGCGGAACTCGGCGGAGCCGAGTTGCTGCGCGGGCGTCCGCGCAGACACCGATGCCGGCTCGCGGGCAGGTCTGGGCGTCAGGTCCAGCTCCGGCTCCGGCTCCGGCTCCGGAGCGGGCGCCGGCTCGTCCAGCGCCTGCTGCCACAACCCGGCCAGCACCCTGCCGGGTCCGATCTCGCGCAGCTCGTCCACCCCGCGCGAGCGCAGATACCGCAGCGTGTCGTACCAGGCGACCGGCTGCGCGATCTGCCGGCTCAACAGCTCGGCGACCTCGCCGGGACCGTACGGTCGGGCGGTGACGTTGGCGACCACCGGCACAACCGGGTCGGCGAAGGAGAACGCCTGGAGAAAGGACCCGAACTCGCGCGCCGCGCCGGCCATCGCCCGGGAATGGAAGGGCGCGCTGACGTTCAGCGGCACGCACCGCACCCCGGGGCGGCCGCGCAGCGCCGCCCCGAGCTGGTTGAGGGAGCTGAGGGGCCCGGACAGCACCGCTTGGCGGACGGCGTTGTGGTTGGCGAGGTCCACGTCCGCGCACCCCTCGGCGGCGAGCGCTTCGGCCAGTTCCCCGGCGGTCAGGCCGACCACCGCGAGCATCCCGCCGCCGACCGCGCTCATCAGCTCACCGCGCCTGCGCACCAGCCGCAGGCCGTCGGCGAAATCGAAGCACCCCGCGGCGCACAGGGCGCACAGCTCTCCGAGGCTGTGCCCCGCCAGGTAATCGGGCGGCGCGGCCCCGTCGTCCCGCGCCGCCAGATAGGTCAGCATGCCGACGGCGAACATGGCGGGCTGAGCGTAACGGGTGTCGCGCAGCCGGCCGTCCTCGTTCTGCAGGCACAGCTCGCGCAGGCCGTAGCCGAGGATCTCGTCCGCCTCGGCGCAGTGCCGCGGATAACGCTCGAACAGCCCGGCACCCATGCCCTTGCGCTGCACCCCCTGCCCGGGGAAGGCCCAGACGATCACGGCTCAGGCTTCGGCCGGAATCTGGAACGGGACCAGCAGCGTGTCGTGCAGGGTGCCGTCCACGAAGGCGTCGGCCCAGATGCCCCCGCCGCGGCCGGCCCGGATCCACTGCCGGGTGAACAGCTCGGCGTACTGCGCGTCGTGGTCGGCCAGGCGCTCGATGCGCAGCCAGTCCTCCAGCGAGCGCAGGTGGATCAGCCAGTGCAGCTGGTCCATCCGCCCGAACGTCTCCTCGTACAGGTAGCAGGTGACCGAGCCGGCGAACAGCTCGTTGACCCGGTTCTGCCAGGCGAACGCGAAGGCGCGCGCCTCGTTGCGGAAGCCGTGCCTGGCCTGCACGGCCCGGTGCACCACGTAGGGCGCGGTCGCGGTGTTCAGCTGGACCTCGGGCGGCTGGACGCACTGCCGCCAGGCCGGCTCGACCCAGGTGTCGTCGTGGGGGTGCTCCCCGTCCTCCGGCTCCGGGCCGCCGTGCTGCGGGATCATCACCCGCTCCTGCATGGAGGCCTCGACGATGGTCTTGGCCCAGTCGCCCGTGCCGGCCTCGTCGGTCACGCGGTCCGATTCGAGCAGGTCCGCCATCTCGGTGTCGTGGTCGACCATCTCCACGCTGAGCGCGTAATCCTGCGGCGACTTCCAGCTGATCAGGAAGTGCGCCCGGTCGTTGCGGCCGAACAGCTCCTCGAAGTAGAAGAAGGAGGCGCTGTTCAGGTCGGCGCGGTTCATGAACCGCGCCACCTCGGTCAGGTAGGCCCGCCCGTCCCGGCGCAAGCCGTAGCGCAGCTGGGCGCTGCGCAGCTGGATGAACCCGGCGTTGCCGGAGTGCACGATCCGGTCCGCGGGCAGCGGGCTCTGGTGCCCGGCGGGCTGGATCCGCGCGGCGGCCGGTATCAGAAGCGGGGGTGCGGTCTCGGTCATGGGTGACCCTTCCACGCGGTCGGCGGCTGGTTCCGTCCGGGACGCTACGGGGGACCGGGGTGCGGTGTCTGCGCAAACTTGAGCGCCGCCGCTCCCGGTGGCCCGGGGCGGCGGCGCGGATGGCAACAGCTTGCTGGTTCAGCATGCTGATTCAGGATGCTGATGGGAGGTTGCCGGCTGAGTCGGCCGCGGACTAGGCGGACTAG
>JABFWL010000586.1 GCA_013362315.1 Catenulispora sp.
CTCGGTGGCCTTCTCCTTGAACCGGGCGTCGCCGGCGGACAGGGCCTCGTCCACGAGCAGGATGTCCGGGTCCATGTGCACGCCGACGGCGAAGGCCACGCGCGCGTACATGCCGGAGGAGTACGTCTTCATCGGCCGGTCCATCGCGCCGTCGGACAGCGAGTCCAGGTCGGCGAAGTCGATGATCGCGTGCTCCTTCTCCCGGATCTGGTCCTTGGACCAGCCCTGGGCCAGGCCGCCGAGGACGATGTTCTCCCGGCCGGTGAGGTTCTGGTTGAAGCCGACGCCGAGCGCCAGCAGTGTGGAGACCCGGCCGCGGACTTCGACGCGGCCCTGCGTGGGGGGCAGGATCCCGGACAGCGCGCGCAGCAGCGTGGACTTGCCGGCGCCGTTATGTCCGATGACGCCGAGCACGGTGCCGTGCGGCACCTCGAAGGAGACGCCGTTGACGGCCTTGATGACCTTCTGCTCGACCTTCTGGCGCTTGGCCTTGCGGATCAGCGCGGCCTTCAGGGTCGGGTTGGCCTCGGCCTTGGTGCGGTAGTACAGGTGCAGGTCCTCGACCTTGATCGCGAGGCGGGTTTCCTGCTGCTTGTCGATCACCTTGGTGGTCGCAACGGTTTCAGAGACGGACAGCGAACTCACGCTCCCTCGACATGAAGTACCAGGCGCCCACGAGGAGGGCCACGATGGCGATGCCGGTACCCGCCAGGATCTCGGTCATCTGCGGCGCGTAGGAGGCAGCCCCGTAAGTGTGGCCGTTGATGGTGCCGCCCCTGTAGAACGGCGCCGGGCCGTCACCGACCAGCACCGTGTTCCAGGAGTTGATGATCGGCGAGAACGGGTCCCACTGGTAGAAGTACAGGATCCAGTGCGGCAGCGTCTGTGCGGCGACCTTCTGCTTGACATAGGACAGCGAGAACAGAACCGGCGTGATGTACATCCAGATCCGCAGCACATAGGGCAGCAGCGTGGACATGTCCCGGAAGTACAGCGTGACCGCCGCGAACAGCAGCCCCAGGCCGTAGCTGAAGACGGTCTGGATGATGAAGATCGGGATCACCCACAGGATGTCCCACGTGAAGGTCCTGTGAACGGTCAGGTAGAAGACCCCGTAGACCAGCAGCGTCGGGAAGTACATCAGCATCGCCGTGAACGTCGTCGACAGCGGCAGCAGCATCTTCGGGAACGACATGTTGATGATCATCTTGCCGCCGCCGGTGATCGACTGGCTGGCGAACTGGATGATGTTCCGCGTGTAGAAGAACGCGAACAGGCCGGTCAGCAGCCCGACGAAGTGCTTCATGCCGCCGCCCTGGCCGGCCAGCACGCTGGTCAGCAGGAAGTACACCAGCGCCAGCAGCATCGGGTTCAGCACCAGCCAGAACTGGCCGAAGAAGCTGTCGAAGTGCTGGCCCTTCAGCGTCGAGGAGGCCATGTGGGTGGCGAACTGGCGCCGCTGCCACAGGTCCCGGAAGTACGGCCCCAGCTTCGGGAGCGCGTATCGGTAGGGCTCGAAGACGTGAACCTGCTCGGCGGCCGAGCGCGGCGGTTCGGGGGCCTTCGTCCGGGCCTCCTGCTCGGAGCCCGTCTCACTGGTGGCGGTCGCCACGCTCACACTCCACTTGCTAGATAGCACCTGTCGGGGGGTCAGGGTCGTGCTGTCGAACTGGTGTCGCTAATGCCTACACCCTAAGCGCTCGGCCCGCCCGTCTCACCGAACGCCCGGATCCCCGTACGCGGTTCCGGCGACCGGCCCAGCAGCCGCGCGTAGACCGCGCTCAGCGCCTCCGCCTGGCCCTCCCAGGAGTTGGCCGCCAGCAGGTCGTCAGTGTAGCGGGCGGCGTAGCCGGCGCGGTCGGCGAGCACCTTGGCGACTGCCTGGGCGTACTCGCGGGCGTCGCCGGCGGTGAACACCTCTCCGTTGCCGAGGTCCCGCGTGAACTCGGCCATCGCCTGTACGTCGGAGACCACGATCGGCAGCTTGGCGTGCATGTACTCGTAGTACTTCGTGATCAGCGCCACCTCGTGGTTCGGGGTGTGCAGGATCGGGATCACACCGATGTCGGCGGACGCCAGGTACTGCGGCACCAGGTGCGGCGCGACGTAGCCGACCAGGTGCAGCCGGTCGCGAACGCCCAGTTCCTCAGCCTGCCTCTCCAGCGCGCGGGTGAACTCGGTGTCGGCGCCGCGGACCACGGCCATATGCACGTCCGGCAGCTCCGGCAGGCCCTCGACCATGGTGGCGATGCCGCGCATCGGGGAGACCGCGCCGGAGTAGACGAGCAGCGGGACGCCCTCGTCCAGCCCGCAGGCCCGGCGCAGGCTCGGGGCCTGGTCGGCGGCGTCCTCGGGCTCCTCGGGCTCCTCGCCGGGCACGTGCAGCATCGGGGCGTTGGCCACCACGCCGGGGGTCTCGGTGAGGTGGTAGCGGTCCTGGAGCCACTGCGCGAGCAGCGGGGAGACGGTGATGACGGCGTCGGCCTTGCGGACGTACTCGCCCTCCAGTCCGACGTAGGCCAGCCGCCTCTGCTCGGGCATGGAGACGCCGGCCACGAACTCGTGGGCGTCGTAGAGCACCTTGGGCCGTTTGCCCTGCTTGCCGAGCCGGTCGGCGACCCGCACCGCGATGCCCGGGGTGTGCATGTCGTGGGCGTGGATGAGGTCCGGCTCGAACTCCTCGATCAGCGCCGCCCAGCTGGCTTCCAGCCACAGCAGGTGCCGGGCCGTGCGCCGCCAGTCACCGTCCCGGAAGTAGGCCTTCCACAGCAGTTCCTTGGCGCGGTGCTTGACGCTGCCGTCGCCGGTGCCGGGCTCCTTGATCCGCTGCACGATCCGCCGCCGCAGCTTGTAGTCCACCGAGGAGGCGAAGGACAGCGCGCGGAACGGCATCAGCCGCAGCGACGGCGCCCCGTCGTCCTTCAGCGGCCACTGCGCGATCTGCCACTTGTTGTGCAGCCCGGTCCGCACCACCTGCGCGGCGCCGATGAACGCCGGCTGCGAAGGCCGCCCCTTGCGGCTCGGCTCGTAGCCGAGCAGGAGGACGTCGTAGCCGGCCTCCGCGGCGCTGTAGGCGGCTTTCTGCACCCGCGAGTCCAGGCGGACGTCGTTGGCGACGAGCATCGCGACGCGAGGGCGGCGGTCGTTTGTCACACGGGGAATGCTAGCGCCGCGCGATAAAGCCCCGCCCCACTGCGGCCCCCTGCGGCCCGCATCGGGCTCAGCGGGGCACGTAGACGGCGATCCACGAGCCGGCGGTGAAGCGCGCCGCGAGGCGGTAGCGCTCCAGGAGCTCGCGGTAGGCGGCGACTTCGCGGGGGTGGTGCTCCGGGTCGGCGAGGAAGCGGCCCGCGGCGTGCTGGGTGAGGATCAGGGCGCGGGCCGCGACGCCCGGGCGGTCGGCGGCGAAGGTCAGCGGCACCAGGTGGAACCGGCCCGGGTCGAGCCAGGGGCCGTAGCTCTCCACCGCGACCCGTTGCGCGGCCGGGATGTGGCGGGTCACCCAGGCGGCGGCCTGCACCCGGGCGCGCTCGTCCAGGCGCGGATAGAGGCGTGCGGACGAGGCCAGCGGGAGGAACGCCGCGACGGTCGCCAGGGCGAGGACGGCGCCGCGATGGCGGCGCGGGAACAGCGCCGGGATCGCCACGCCGGCCGCGACCGCCAGCGCCGGGGTGAGCGGGACCAGGTTCCGGTCGAAGCGCACCGTCATCACGGAGAGAAGGATGAACTGGGGAATCGCATAGGCGAGCGCAACAATCAAGGTGCTGCGAATGATGCCCTTAGCGCGGAACACTGCCACAACTGCTACCGCCAGGCCGTCCAGGAGCAACGGTTGATCACGGGCGAGAGCGGTCAGGTAGTACCACGGCGCACTCCCCTCGGCGCCGACGTGGCCGGTCTCATAGTGGATGGCCTCGGCTTCCATGCCGGCGAGCACTGCGCCGGGGTGCATAACGACCGCCGGGGTTGTGGCAATAAAAACGACCGCAGAGATCGCTGCCACTTTAAGAAGATCCTTACGCCGTCCCGGGCTCAAGGCATAAGCGACGACAACTGGAATCGCCGCCGCGGCTAGGTATTTCGCGCCTAGGGCGAGTCCTACTCCGAACCCACAGGCGAGTTCTCCATAGGGATCTCCTGTGAGAACTCGGGTAGCGCCGTACAAGGTGAGCGCTACCGCGAATCCGCCGTATACGTCAGGGGTTGCGTACGCACTGTTAGCTGCCGCCAGGGGTGACACCGCCACGGTAACCGCAGCGAGCGCCGCCGCGATCCGCATCCACCGCGTCTCCATACGTGTGTTCTGGAGCACTCTGCGCACAGTCGCCCACACAAGCAGGCACGTACCTACCGAGGCGGCGGCGCCGACGAGCCGGATCCCGATCATCAGCAACCGCGAGTCGGTGTGGGCGATGCCCAGGTTCTCGATGCGCATCGCTCCGTGCACCGAAACGTGGAGGCCGAGCGTTCGGAAGACGCCCGCGGTACCGGCGACCACCTCGTAGACCAAGCCGGGATACCGGTAGCTGTGCGCGTCGAACGTCCCGGCCGAAGCCATCCGCACTCCGACCGTCACGTTCAGCGGCTCGTCCGAGTTCCCCACTCCGGGCAGCGCCGCGACCAGCAGCGGCATCCGCAGGGCCAGAGCGAGCCCGGCCACCGCCGCGGCGGCCGGATCGATGCCACGGAGCATCGGACGAGACGACCGGGACAGCCGGGACAGCCAGCGGGGCACTCGCATGTGGAGGCCCAACGACCGACCGGCTCGGCGGGAAACGGACGACTGGGCCGATCCGGCGAGGGGCGGCGGATCGGTCCGAGTAGTGGCTTAGGTACCCGTAGTGGCTTAGGTACCCGTAGTGGCTTAGATACCAGACCGGATAGTGGCTCGGCTGGCGAATCAGCCATTAGCGCCGAAATCAGCTCAGATGCGCACCGAACCCTCGAACGCTCCGTACGGCTCGGGAGCTTCGGAGCCCTCGTAGCTCTCCGCCGCCGCCAGGAACTCGTAGCCATAAGGACCGTCGACCCACTCCACGGCCCAGTCGGCGAGCAGCGGCGAAGTGGCCAGCGCGCGCCGCACCAGGCCGCTGGCCGTATCGCGGGACGAACCCGGCAAATCTGACTCCGAACCCAAGTAGAGGCCGGCCACCAGCCGGGCCGGATACACGCCGGCCTTGTCGACGACGACGTGGGCGTGTTCCAGTGGACGCGACGAACCGGCCGAAACCGCCTGCAGCGCGTACCGTAGGGTCGCGGCGCACAGGCCGCGGTCGCCGACCATGCCCGAGCGCTGGACCGCCACCATGATGAGCTCCATGTCAGTTTCTGCCTTCCTCTGCAGTGCCGGCGTGTCCGCCTGCGCACGGGGCGCCTGGGCATCCGGCTGTTCGCCGCAGTGGCATCCCAGCAAAGGGCGGGCCGCCGGGGAACGGCGCCGGCCCGTCCGCCTTAGGCCTGGCCGGGACCGGCCAGCGCACACTGGGAAGGAACGGTGTGGAGGAACCGTGGAGGAACAGCTTGGAGGAATCGTGCCGAATCCCCTTGATCGCCCCACTGCCCGGCTGCGAGCATGGATCCGGCCGTGGTGGCTGAGCCGTTGCTGAGGGGGGCTGCCGTGCAGGGTTTGCTGGGCCTGGATCCGCTCGCGCAAGCGGTCTACAGCGCGATGCTCGCCGACCCCACGGTCGGGGTCCGGGAGTTGGCCGAACGCCTCGGGCAGGACGAGGAACGGATCCGGGCGACCCTGGACCGGCTGGTGGAGCTGGCGTTGCTGCGGCCTTCCCGGGAACGTTCGGGGACCCTGTATCCGGTGTCGCTGGTGGCCGGGATGCAGTTGCTGGTGCGCCGGCAGGAGGCGGAGCTGGCAGCCGGCCGGGACGCGGTGGCGGCCGGGCGGGCGGCGGCGGCCGACCGGGAGCCGGCCGAGCGGCTGATCGGGCTGGACGAGGTGCAGTCCGGGCTGGAGGTGCTGCTGGCCGGGGCGACCGTGGAGGCGCTGTCCATGGTGCCCGGGAACGCCGTGCCGACCGCCTCCCTGGAGGCCTCCCGCAACATCGACGACGACGTGGTGCGCCGGGTCCGCTCCCGGGTGCTCTACCACGCGGCGGTCCGCAAAGACCCGAACACCGTCGCCTACGGCCGCTGGCTGGCCGAGCGCGGCACCGAGGTCCGGGTCTCCCCCGCGGTCACCCGGCGGCTGCTGATCGTCGACGGCCGCACCGCGATGGTGCCGATCGACCCCGACCGGCCCAGCGCGGGCGCGCTGTGCGTCCGGGAGCCGGGCCTGGTGGACCAGCTGACCGCGTTGTTCGAACTGATCTGGACCGACGCCGTCCCGCTGGGCAACGCCACCCCGGAGGAGCCGGCCGCGGAGCTGTCGGCCACCGACCGGCACCTGCTGCGGCTGCTGGCCGACGGCCTGACCGACGACGCCGCCGGCAAGCGGCTCGGGATCTCGGCGCGGACCGTGCGGCGGATCATGGCCGATCTGATGGACCGGCTGGGTGCGGAGAGCCGGTTCGAGGCCGGGGTCGAGGCGGCCAGGCGGGGCTGGCTTTAGAACCGGCTGCGGGCTCGCTGTCAGGCTGGCTTCGGGACGCGGTGTCCGGCCGGTTTCAAGGCCGGTTTCAGGGCTCGCTGTCGGGCTGTTGCGCCGGCTTCAGTCGCCGCTCGCCGGTCGCAGACCGCTGACCTGTGAATACAGGTCGAGCAACGCCGGAACCTGACTCTCCCAGCTGTGTTCGGCCAGCATCTCGTCGGTATAGACGGCCGCGTAGCGCTCCCGGTCCGCCGCCACGGCGCGCACCGCGCGCGCGAAGCCGTCGACGTCGTCGACGTCGAACACCTCGCCGTTGCCGAGCTTGCGGGTCAGCTCGCCAGCCGCCTTGACATCGCTGACCACCACCGGCAGCCGAGCGCCGATGTACGACCAGTACTTGGTGGTGATCGTCAGCTCCTGCGTCGGGATCCGGCGCAGCGTGTCGACCCCGATGCTGGCCGAGGCGATGAAATCGGTCAGCTCCTCGACCGGCACGTAGTCGAGCACGTGGAACTGCCCGGCCACGCCGAGCTCTGCGGCCAGCCGCACCAGCTCGGCCACGTAGCCGCCCCGGGAGGCGACCATCAGCACCAGGTGCGTGTCAGCGAGCTGCGGCAGCGCCCGGACCGCCGTGTCCAGGCCCCGGATCGGGGTCACGGCGCCCGGATACACCAGGACCGTGGCGTCCGGCCCCAGGCCGAGCTGCCCGCGCACGCCCGGCCCCTTGCCGCCGGCGACGGTGAAGGTCGAGGCCTCGGGCATGTTGCGGACCACCGTGGGGCGCACCTTCAGGCCGTGGTGCTCCACCAGCTTGTCGGCGAAGTTGTCGACCGCGGCCACCACGCCGTCGGCGGCGCCGATGTACTTGCGCTCCTGGGCGAACATCACCGGGGCCCAGGTCACGTCCTCGGGGCGGACGTCGCCGGCGGTGTACTCGTGCGAGTCGTAGACCACGGCGATCTTGCGGCCCTTGGCCCGGGCCCGGGCCGCGGCCCGCACCGCGACACCGAGCATCTCGGCGTCGTTGGCGTGGATCACGTCCGGCGCCAGCTCGTCGGCGATCCGGCCGAAGGAGTCCTCGAAGTCGACGAGGCGGGGCTGGACGTCCCAGGAGGAGGCGTCTCCGCCGCGCTTGGCCAGCAGCCGCTCCACCGCCGAGCTCGGGGCGTGCTGGGCGGCCTCGTAGTTGCTGTCGAAGGCCTGCTTGCGGGCCGCGACCCAGTAGCCCCGCATCCGGACCAGGGAGCCGCTGGCGCCCAGGCCGGCCTTGCCGAGCAGCGCCCCCAGCGCGCCGGCCGCCCCGGCCTCGATCCGGCGGGCCAGCAGCTCGCGCTCGGCGGCCAGGTCCAGCTGCCGCAGGCGCTGCCGCTGGTGCCGCACGCGGCTCACTTCCAACGACGGGTAGGCGATCAGGCCCTTGACGCCGCGGCGGTGCGGGTGCGCGGCGCGGTAGCGGGTGGCAGCCATCGTTTCGGCGGGGCGGAGCACAGTGACGTCGCCGAGCCGGGACTCCTCGCGCTTGCCGCTGTAGGAGCGCCCCACCAGGTAGGTGTCCCAGCCGGCGGCGGCCGCCGAGCGGGCCTCCTTCTGCACGCGGGAGTCACCGTCGATGAAGTTCCCGACCAGCATGACGACTCGGGGACGGCGAGTACTCGGACGGCCCTGGTCGGACGTGGTCACTGTTCCTCCGGGGGCAGGTGTGGACGGCAGTCGGATTTTAGCAACGGGTCCGGCGGCGGCCGGTAGGACGATCTGCGGCGCGCGGCCGGCAGCCGTCAGCCGCGCAGCCACGGCTCCAGCGCCGCGGCCGACTTGCGGCCGTCATGGAACTCGCGGACGAACGCCCGCCCGGTCGCGGCCACCGCGCGCGCGGCGTCGCGGTCGGCGAGCACCCCCTCGATCACCTCGGCGAGGGTGTCGGGGTCGGCCTGGAGCGTGGGGATCTCGGCCGGCACCCGGTCCCGGACCCGGCGGTCGATGTTCGCGATGCTGACCCGGCCGGCGGCCATGGCCTGGCACGTCATCACGCCGTAGTTGCCGATCACGAAGTGGTCCAGCACGATGTCCGCGTCCTGCACCACGCCGACCAGCTCGGCCTGCGGGATGTGCTCCAGGCGCCGGTACTCGATCAGCCCCCGGGCCTCCAGGCCGCGCAGCGTCGGCTCGATCAGGTCCGAGCCCTTCATGAACGGCCGGGACGGCGCGTGCACCACGACCGGCACCTCGCGCTCCAGCGGCGGCTTGACACCCTCGGTCCACTGCTCCAGGTCCACCACCACCGGCAGCCACGTGGCCTGCGGGACGTCGTCGATCAGGTCCGGCGTGGAGACGAAGACCGGGCCGTCGAAGTCGGCGACCCACTTGGCCGTCTCGGCCGTCTTGGCCCGCAGCGTCTCGGTCAGCTGCCGGTCCTCCTCGCTGCCCGGCACGCGGAACGGCGAGAACTTGTAGAGCTCGATGTGCCGGTCCGGCGACCGGATGTCGGAGCCGTGGAAGAGCAGCCCCACCCGGATCCCGGCCCGCCGCAGCTCCGGCAGGTCGTCGGCGAGCTGGCCGCCGTTGAGCCGGCCGAACACCGCCAGCCCGCTCTCGGAGAGCACGTGGGTCACGGTGTCCAGGGTGTCCGCGACGCGGCCCAGGCCCCAGAGCGGATCGACCCAGTCCTTGTCCTCGGCCTTGATGTCGGAGCCGTAGGCGAAGGGGTAGCTCTTCTTCTGGATGTTGCGCGCCCGGATGCCGGCGTGGGTGTCGACGGCGCGCGCCCACGCGTAACCCATGCCGGCGTTGTTGTTGGAGCCGATGAGGAGCGAGGGCGCCGGGTCGACGGTTTTGGCGGCCGGCTTCGGTGCGGCCTGCGCCGCGCCGGCGGCGACGACAGAACGGCCGAGCTTGGCGACCGCCTTCTCAGCGGTCTTGTCGGCGGCCACGACGATGTCGGGGGCGAACGCGTTCAGGTAGGGGCGCAGCTCGGCGGCCACGTCGGTGGCGGACCAGGTGGCAGCCGGATCGCGTAGCGCCTTGCCCCGCGCGTTGCGGGTGGTAAGCACGGCCTTGCGGCCGAGCTTGCCCAGGGCGCCGGGAGCGGCGTCGAAGGCGGTGCCGACCCGGGCTTCGACGACGTGCACGCCGCCGTGCGAGGGCTCGGGCCTGCGCTTGCCGAAGGCGGGAGTGATCAGCAGGACGCTGTAGCCCTGGTTCAGGAGCCGGTCGGCCTCGGCGCGCGCCGCGGGATCCGCGCCGGCCGGAGCGGCGGAGACGACGGCGGCGCGGTGGCGGGCTGCGGGCTGGTCGGGCTGGTCCTGCTCAAGCATGCGCGGCGGCTTTCTGGTCGGTCAGGGCTGAGGCGGTCAAAGGCTTGCGATCGAGTCCGGCCCCGCCCTTACCTCAACTTCTTCCGCAGACTCCGATAAGCCCGGTCCGCCCGCCGCACCGCCAGGTGCAGCCCCGGCTTCGCCTCCAGCCGGTCCCGCCGGGTCAGGCCGGGCAGCGGCTCGCCGTTCGGCCCCAGCTGGGCCCGCAGCCGTTCGATCTCCAACTCCAGTTCCCGCACCCGCTTCTTGCCGGTCGACTCGGGCCACTCCGGGTAGGCGCTGACGACGCGGCCGCGCGGGCGGGTGTAGGCCTCCAGCAGTTGCGCGGCCACGACGCTGCTGTCGTGGCGCTGCGTCACCCAGGCCAGGCCTTCGGCCCGCAGGCGCGTGCGCTCGGCCGGGTCGGCCGCGAGCTTGCGGACCACCTCGCCGAGGGTGGCGCCGGTGGCCTCGACGATCGGCAGTTCCGGCACCGCGGCGCCGGGCATGGCCTCGCGCTGCCGGACCCGTTCGTGGACGTGGGCCACCGCGATGGCGCCGCTGGCCATCGCCTCGCAGCTGACCGCGCCGTGGTCGCCGATGGTCAGGGAGTCGACGACCAGGTCCGCCTTGGCGAACTCCGCCTTCACCTGGTCGCGGGTGAGGCCGGACAGGGGGCGGTAGACGATCACGCCCTCGTCGTGGAGGGGACGCAGGGCCGCGTCGACCTGGTCGGAGCCCTTCGTGGAGCGGCGTGAGGGCATGTGCACCACCACCGGGACCGCCGGCTCCGGGCCGCGGCTGGTGTGCCAGGCGGCGACGTCGAGGGCCAGCGGGACCAGTTCGGCGTCGGGAACGTAGTCCGGCAGGCCCGCGGTGGAGACGAACATGGCGTCGCAGTAGCGGCGTGCCACTGAGACACGGGCCAGGATGGCCTCCTCGTCGACGGTCGCGCCGGCCAGGTAGGAGTCCGGCTCGCGCTCGGCGTGGAGCGAGGGCAGGCGGACGTCGGAGCCGTGCCAGTGCATGTAGACGCGCTTGCCGAGGGAGCGCAGCAGCGGCAGATCCCACAGCTCGGGGAGCACCGGTTCCTTGGCGTCCAGCAGGCCGCGGCCGTACTGCAGGTGGAACACGTCGAAGCCGCGGACCGCCTCGTCCAGCGCCTGCCAGCGGTACATCGGGTCGGCCAGCAGCCGGTCCTGGTCCCACTCCCGGTCCGGACGCAGGCCGAACGCCGGCTCGCCGAAGGACCAGACCTGGGCGTCCACACCCCGCGCCCGCAGCGCTTTCGCCCACTCGGAGGGCTGGCCTGCGATGTCTCGAGGGGCGTACAAGACGCGGAGCTTTGACACGTCCCGACCCTACTGCTCCGGCTCGAACACCGACGAGTCGGCGAGCCGTTCATAGATGCCCCTCAGCACGGCCGCATCAGCCTCCCAGCTCAAGGCCGGCGCCGCGGCCCTGACGTTCGCCGCGTAGGTCTCATAGTTCTGCGCCACCTCGTGCAGGGCCGCCGCCAGCGATGCCGCGTCGCCCGGCTTGTAGAGCGCGCCGAGCTTGTACTGTTCCACCACCCGCCGCAGCTCCTGCACATCCGTTCCGACCACCGGAACCCCGGCGCGGACCGCGTGGAACAGCTTGTTCGGCATGGCCAGCCGGTGGTTCAGCCACTTGTCGGAGTGCGTGACCAGCGCGATCCCGAGCTCCCGCAGCAGCGCGTCCACCGCGTCCACCGGGCGCGGGCCGACCACCTCGGCGGCCTTGGCGTCGAAGGCCCCGAGGTAGGTGTCGTCCGCCGGGCCGGCGATCACGATCCGCAGCGGCCGGACCAGCTCCGAGGCCCCGGCGATGGCCTCCAGCTCGCGGAACGGCGCGATGCGGCCGGCGTAGACGGCGCCGGCGGCGGCCGCCGGCGGCTCGACCGGGCCGCCCTCGGGCAGCGGGAAGGTGTTGCGGACCACCTCGACGTGCCGCCAGCCGTAGGCGGCGCGCAGCGCGTCGGCGACGCCCTCGCCGACCGTGATCACGGTCGCCGCCCGCGCGCCCCACGCCTGCTCCCGCTGCGCCTCCAGGCGCGTCTGCAGCGGCGTCGGGCGGCCG
>JABFWL010000582.1 GCA_013362315.1 Catenulispora sp.
AGGCGCCGGCTCAGGCTCCGGAGTCGGTCCCCTCCTGGAACCCAGCTCTGGACCGGGTTTCCGCACGGTCGGCCTGCGGACCGTACTCCTTCTCCTGTCCGGCGGGGCGCTCGCCACTCTCACCGGCAGCGCTCTGCTGCGCCGCGTTCCGTTGGCCGGGCTCGGATGCCTGCTCCTCGGATCGGCCGTCAGCTCGGTGGCCTGCCACACGCCGGTGACGACCGTCCTCGAGTTCCTTCCCGCCGACATCGGCCTGTGGTGCCTCGCCGACCGCGGACCCCGGCGGTCGTCCGGAGCGGCGCTGGCGATGGCGGCGACGATGTGGGCGGCGTATCCGGCGGGGCTCCGAGCGGCCTCCGATTCGGGCGCGCTCGGCCCGCTGCTCAGGCCCGCCCCGTTCGGGGACTACTTCAGCCTGGAAGCGGTGATGGTCCTGTCCGGTCTGGTGTTCTGGCTGGCCGGGGTCTCGGGACGGCAGGCGCGGGCGTTCGCGCAGAGCCGCGAGGCCGAGGCCGCCACCGCCGACCGCCTCCGGCTCTCCCGCGACCTGCACGACAGCGTGGCCCACGACATCGGCATCATCGCAGTGCTCGCCGGAGCGGCCGCGCGCGTTCTACAGACTCAGCCCGAGGCCGCCCGCGAAGCGCTGACCGGCATCGAGACCACCAGCCGGGACACTCTCACCGGGCTGCAGCAGATGCTGCGCACGCTGCGCCAGGACGAACCGCGCAGCGATCCGGGACTGCTGGACGTCGAACGGCTCGCGGCTCGGGCCTCGGGGGCCGGCGTGCGGGTCGAGCTGTCCTGGACCGGCGATCGCAGGAGCCTGCCACCCGAAATCGACCGGTCTGCCTACCGGATCATCCAGGAAGCGGTGACCAACGTGGTCCGGCACTCCGGCACCGACGCCTGTCGCGTGGCCGTCGGCTTCGAACCGGACGCGCTGGCGATCGAGATCACCGATGACGGTCGCGGTGCGGGGGTCGTGGACCACGATCTTCCCGTCCCTGCGATCGGCCACCAGCGTGACGCGGGCGGCTTCGGCCTGCTGGGCATGCGCGAGCGCGTCGCCATGCTCAGCGGCCAGTTCAGCGCCGGTCCCCGGCCCGAGGGCGGGTTCCGCGTCGCCGCCCGGCTGCCGGCATGACCATCCGGGTCCTGCTGGTCGACGACCAGCCGCTCATGCTCGTCGGCCTGCGCATGGTGATCGGCGAGACCCCGGACCTGGAGGTGGTCGGCACCGCCGGCGACGGCCGGGAGGCGGTGCGCCAGGCCCGGGAGCTGCGGCCGGACGTCGTGCTCATGGACATCCGGATGCCCGGCATGGACGGCATCGAGGCGACGCGCGTGGTCACGTACGGCCCGGACGCGCCGAAGGTCGCGGTGCTGACCACCTTCGACGATGACGAACACGTCTACGGCGCGCTCCAAGCCGGCGCGAGCGGCTTCCTGGTCAAGAACATGGCGCTGGAGGACATCCTCGCCGCGGTCCGCGTCATCGCCGGCGGCGACGCGCTGCTGGCGCCCGGCGTCACCCGCCGCCTGATCGAGCGGTTCACCGCCCGGCCGTCGCCCACCGCCGCCGCGCGCCGCCTGGACGCCATCACCGGCCGGGAGCGCGAAGTGCTGGCGCTGATCGGCCGCGGCTTGACCAATGCCGAGATCGCCGAGCGGCTGGCGATCACCGGCACCACGGTCAAGACCTACGTCACCCGGCTGCTGGCCAAGCTCGACGCCCGGGACCGGGTGCAGCTGGTCATCATCGCCTATGAGACGGGACTGGTCGCCGTGCCCTGAGACGGTTTTCGGCGTCGAAGACCGCGGCGGCGTCCGGCCGCCCGACACCAAGGGGTGGGGCAGCGGGGTGGCGGGGTTCGAAGGGCTCGAAGTGTCCGGCGGTCAACCACGAGTGTTGATCCGGTCACGATGGGTATCCACTTCGTAAAATTCTGATCAACCGGCGGGCGACCGATCAAACTCTCGTACTTTCTACCCTTGTGCTAGCCCTGCGGCGTCTATAGAAATGACCGACGCGGGCTCGTATCCCCTGCCCCGACACTCGTCCATTTTCGGGCAATGGATACCTTCGTCCCTCTTTTCGGGAAGGGAACATTATGACCAAAGCCGTACCCCGGCACCGCAAGCGAATAGCTTCGGCCACCACCCTCACGGCCGTCGCCGCGTTCGTGACCGCCGGCGTCGCCTTCGCGTCGCCGTCCACCGCCGACACCGGCACGGCCACGCTGTCCGGCACCACGCCCGGCTACGCGACCGCCGCGGCCGACCTGGGCCAGACCGGCGGGGCCGCACAGCTCACCGTGCGCGTGTACCTGGCCGGCCAAAATGCCGCCGGCCTGGACGCCTACGCCCAGGCTGTCTCGGACCCGAACAGCGCCAGCTACAAGCACTTCCTGAGCGCCACCGAGGTCCGCAACCGGTTCGGCGCCTCCAAGGCCCAGACCGACGCCGTCACCAAGTGGCTGACCGGGGCCGGGCTCACCGTCACCGGCACCACCACGCACTGGATCGACGTCAAGGGCACCGTGGACGCCGCGCAGAAGGCGTTCGGGACCCAGCTGCACAACTTCGCCACCCCGGCCGGCACGCTGCGCAGCAACAGCAGCGACGTGAAGGTCCCGGCGAACGTGGCCTCGGCCATCCTCGGCGTGGCCGGGCTGTCGCAGAGCACGCAGCACGCGGTGACCAACCACCAGAAGACCGACACCTCGGCGCGCGGCCCGGTCCAGAACAACGACCCGTCGTGCTCTGACTACTACGGGCAGAAGCTCGCGCCGTCCTCGGCTCCGGCCGTGCCCGCCGGCTACACCACGCCGGCCACGCTGGCCCAGTGCTCGATGGTGCCCTCCGAGCTGCGCGACGCCTACGGCGTGTCCAAGACCGGCCTGACCGGCAAGGGCGCGCGGATCGCGATCGTGAACTGGTACGGCTCTTCGACCATGGAGGCCGACGCCGACAAGTACTCGGTGAACCACGGCGACAAGCCGTTCGCGGCGGGGCAGTACTCCGAGATCAGCGACCCCTCGCAGTGGACGAACAAGGACCTGTGCGGCTTCGGCGACTTCGGCGAGGAGGCACTCGACGTCGAGATGGCGCACGCCTTCGCCCCCGACGCCAAGGTGATCACGGTCGCGGCGAACTCCTGCTTCGACTCCGACCTGCTGGCCGCCGAGGCGAACATCGTCGACAACCACCTGGCCGACATCGTGTCGAACAGCTGGGGCGAGATCATGTACTCCAGCTCCGGCGACATCGACCCGGCGTCGATGAAGGCCTACGACCAGATCTTCAAGCAGGGCGCGGTGGAGGGCATCGCCTTCGACTTCTCCAGCGGCGACTGCATGAACCAGGACACGCTGTCCACGACGACCGGCCTGAACTGCGACAAGACCGCCACGCGCGCGCAGGTCCAGTGGCCGACCAGCTCGGCGTGGGTCACCTCGGTCGGCGGCACCGCCCTCGGCCTGGACAAGCACGGGTACAGCTTCGAGGCCCCGATGGCCGACCACCGCAGCGGTCGTACCGCTCCGGGTGCGGCCACCTGGACCGCCGGTGACCAGACGTTCGGCGGCGGCGGCGGGGTGAGCGAGAGCATCGCGCAGCCGTGGTACCAGACCTGGACCGTGCCGCACAGCATGGCCACCACGCTGATGGACGGCACCAAGGTCGCGCAGCCCAAGCGCACCGTGCCGGACATCTCGCTGAACGGCGACCTGTACTTCAGCAGCACCCTGGTCGGCCAGACCGACTCCACCGGCGTCTACTCCGAGGGCGGCTACGGCGGCACCTCGGTGTCGGCTCCGTCCTGGGCGGGCATCCTGGCCGACGCGCAGCAGGCCCAGTGGGGCATCCCGGTGGGCTTCGCCAACCCGGCGATCTACCTGCGCTCCTGGCTCGCCACCGACGTGCTGCAGAACCCCCGCCAGATCGCCGGCTCGCCGGTGCACTCGGTGGTGTTCCAGTACCCGGCCAGCAGCCCGGTCGCCGGCATGTACCGCCTGATCACCTACGGCGTCGACGAGGGTCTGCCCGCCGCCCGCGGCTACGACCTGGCCACCGGCGTCGGCTCGCCGAACTCGCTGTTCCTGCGGTCGTTCGGGTTCGGGCGCTGAGCTGAGCGCTGTGGTGGTAAGGGTTGTAAAGGGTTGTAGAACTGTGCAGTGAAGGCTGTGCGGTGAAGCAAGGTCCAGCCGACCGCTTCGCTCCTTCGGGGGCGGGGCGGTCGGCCGTTTTTCAGGCGAAGATCAAAAGCCTGTGAAGGCGGTCCGGCTCCAGCAGCTCCAGTAGTTCAGCAGCTCCGGCAAAGGTCAGCTCCAGCAACCCGCAGCTGCCGCCGCCACCGCGAAGTCCTCAAACCGCCGGGGCGCACGGCCCAGCGCCCGCTCCACGCCGTCATGCAGGGCCGCGTGTGCGCCGGTACTGATGCCCACCAGGAGGTTGGTCATCCGTTGGGCGGCCTCGGTCGGCGTTCCGTAGGAGAGCTGCTGCTGGAGGAACTCCTCAGCGGGCAGGTCGACGAAGCGCAGCGGCTTGCCCGTGGCGGCGGCGATCAGGTCCGCCGCCTCGGCGAAGGTGAGTGCTCGGGGGCCGGTCAGCTCGTAGGCCTGGCCGGCGTGGCGGTCCTCAGTAAGCGCCGCAGCCGCGACGTCGGCGATGTCGTCGGCGTCGATGAAGGGAACGCGGCCCTGGCCGGTGGGCAGGGCCAGGGTGCCGCTGCGGACGGCCGGCAGCCAGAAGTCCTCGCTGAAGTTCTGGGAGAACCAGTTCGGGCGCAACACCGTCCACTCCACGCCGGATTCGCGGACGGCCAGGTCGGTGGCGTGCAGGGGGTGTCCCTCGCGCTCCGCGCCGGGTGCTGAGAGCAGCACCAGGCGCCGGACTCCGTGCTGCACGGCAGCGTCGACGAGGCGGGCGATGCGGGGCGGCTGCTGCGCACCGGAGTCCAGACTCGGCTCGACGAGGTAGGCGGCGGTCACACCGTCTAGCGCGGCCGGCCACGTGGCCGGATCGTCGAGGTCGAAGGGGACGTCGGCGCCGGAGCGCGCGGCGGTGCGGATCGGGTGGCCGGCGGCGGACAAGCGGGCGGCGACGCGGCGGCCGGTCTTACCGGTGGCCGCCAGAATCAGGTTCTGCTTCATGCCTTCAGCTAATCCGTGATCGCTTGGACGATCCATGGGTGTTCGTCGCTGAAACCTTTGTGGTCGTCTATCGCCGGGCTGGAGTACCGGCGGCTAGAGTGCGGGCATGGACGCCCTCAGCGATCTGCTGCGTCGCTCCCGGACCGGCAACGCCAACGTGCGGCAGCTGATTCAGACTCCCCCGTGGTCCATCACCTACGACGAGGCCCCGCCGCTGACCGTCTTCGCGGCGCTCGGCGGCCGGGCGGTGCTGCGGCTGGACGACCGGCCGGAAGCCGGGCCGGCGGAGCTGTCCCCTGGCGACATCGCGCTCGTCACGCAGAGCGGACGGCACACCATCGCCGACGATCTGACGACCCCGCCGCAGCTGCTGATCCGCGGGCGTCGCAAGCAGCTGCTCGGCACGGACCACGACCGGCACGCCGACATGGCCACCGAAGTGGCGCCGCGCACGTATGGCGACGGCGGCCCCGGCGCGACCACGCTGTTGCGCGGCATGTACGTGCCGCAAGGCGACGCCGGCCGGCGGCTGTTGTCGACGCTGCCGCCGGTGGCGCTGATCCCCGCCAACCGCCGTACCGGCGCGGCGTTGGACCTGCTCACCGCCGAGACCGCGCTGGACGAGCCGGGGCAGGACGCTGTTCTGCACCGGATGCTGGACCTGATCCTGGTGCTGGCGCTGCGGGAAGGATGCTCGCGCACCGGCCTGGAACGCCCCACCTGGTATCGCGCTCTGTCCGATCCGGCTATCGGCGCGGTGCTGGATCACGTACACACCGATCCCGCGCGCCGCTGGACCGTCGCCGGGCTCGCGGCGGTCGCCGGCATGTCCCGGGCCGCGTTCGCCGCGCGGTTCGCCGAGCTGGTCGGGCAGACCCCGCTGGCCTACCTGACCGACTGGCGCATGACCGTCGCGGCCGACCTGCTGCGGGACGGTTCGGGAACGACGGTCGCCGCGGCCGCCCGCGCCGTCGGGTATCAGGACGCGTTCGCGTTCAGTGTCGCGTTCAAGCGGGTGAAGGGCGTGAGCCCCTCGCGATGGGGGCGGGAGACCGCTACATCAGACCATTGATTACACGAGCCAGCAGTCGCTCGAACGTCACATCAGGCTCGGGTATGGGTTCCCCGGAAGCGGCCATGGCCTCGGCTAGGTGCGGATACGCGCCGGAGGCGACAGTTTTCGCCATGTAGCGGGCGTTGGACTCGGCGAACTGCTTGGCCTTCTCCGCGGAACCGGCGGTATCGGCACCGCCCGGCGCTTGCTGCGCGACCTCATATCCGACGTGGCTAGCGACGAATCCGCTGACCAGCGCAAAGGATTCGAGCCTTGCCTGTGGGGACAGGCCGGTCGGTGCCAGCAGACCCAGCGCATGGTCCAGAGCTTTGAGTGTGTTCGGCCCGAGCGTGCGGCGCCCAGTGAGCGCGGCAGGCAGCCAGGGGTGGCGGCGCATCAGGGCACGTTGAGCGCGGGCGAAGGCGGACAGGTCGGCCCGCCAGTCGCCGGTGGCGGGCGGGAGTTCCTGCTCGCCGGTCACGGCGTCGATCATCAGCTCCAGCAGGGCGTCGCGCTCGGAGACGTAGGTGTACAGCGACATGGTGCCGGTCCCCAGCGCGGTCGCGACCCGGCGCATGGTCACGGCCGACAGGCCCTCCTCGTCGGCGATGCCGACTGCTCTTGCCACCACCGCCTCGCGGGTGTGGGCCGGTGGGCGGCCGCGCTGGTGGCGGCGGTCCGGCCGGGCCGACCACAGCGTTTCCGGATCCACGGATGCTCCCGGTACCTCGAGATCAGTTGCGTGGCCAATCTTGCCAGATCTATTCTCGTACATTGTACTGGAAGTGAGGCCACCGCAAGATGCCAGCCCCAAGTAACGCCGCGAAACTGACTCCGCGAAGATGAAGGAGGCCGGAAGGTGAAGGTCCCCCGCAGCACCAAGTTCTTTCGCCGCACCCTGCGTCGACTGCCCGCGCCGAAGTACGGCGTCGGCTACGAGCCCGGCATCCGGATACCGATGCCGGACGGTGTGGAGCTGCTGGGCGACCACTACTTTCCGCAAGGCGCCGAGGCTCGCGAGTTCCCCACCTTGCTGGTGCGCTCGCCGTATGGTCGCGGATTCCCGTGGGCGGCGGTGTACGGCCTCGCCTTCGCCGAGCAGGGCTTCCATGTCCTGATCCAGAGCTGGCGCGGTACCGGAGGCTCGGGCGGAACCGTCCAGCCCTGGCGGGACGTCGGCCCCGACGGCCAGGCGACGGTGGCCTGGCTGCGTGGCCAACCTTGGTTCGACGGCCGTCTCGGCCTGCTAGGGCCAAGCGCGATGGCTTACGCAGCCTGGGCTCTGGCCGCCGATCCACCACCGGAGCTGAAGGCAATGGTGGTGCATGTCCCGCTGCACGACCCGCACAGCTTCTTCTTTCGGAGCGGAGCGTTCGCCCTCGAAGACGCACTGATCGCCGCGACCGCCTTCGAGACACAACACCTGGGGCCGCGCCGGTTCATCCACACCATGTGGCGCTTGGCGCGGGGCCTGAAACGCATCGTGGACGCCGAACAGCCGGTCGAACAGTACGCACGAGAGATGGGCTGGCAGAGTCCCGTGCTGGCAGGCGCGGCGGCACATCCCGATGGCTCGGACGGATACTGGCAGGGCACCGATCTCATCGGCGCCGCCAGCCTGCTCGAGGTGCCGACCCTGGTGGTCAGCGGCTGGTCGGACGTGGCGCTGGATCAGGCCTTACAGCAGTACGGAGGCCTGGCGCGAGCGGAGCCCCGGAGGGGGTCACGGTCGCTGCTTGTCGGGCCGTGGACCCACACGTCAGCCTTCCAACAGGGCATCGGAACGGTGTTCGGCGAATCGCTGGCCTGGTTACGGGGCCACCTCGTCGATCCCATGCCGCCGAAGGGCCGCGCGCTGCTGGCGATGGGGCCGGATGCCGAGTGGCGCGAAGAGGCGGCATGGCCGCCAGCCGCCGTTCCGGTCACCTGGTACGCGCAGTCGGACGGGACGCTGGGGCAGGAAGTGCCGGACTCGGCGGCCACGATCGGGGCTTTCGAACATGACCCCGCCGATCCGGCGCCATCCATAGGCGGCAGTTACCTGGGTGGCAGCGCCGGCAGGCGGGAGGACACGAAGCTGGAGAGGCGCGCAGACGTCGTCACGTTCTCCAGCTCGCCGCTGACAGACGTGGTCGAAGTGATCGGTTCCGTCGCGACCGACCTGACAGTGCA
This sequence comes from Catenulispora sp., assembly GCA_013362315.1. GTDB lineage: Bacteria > Actinomycetota > Actinomycetes > Streptomycetales > Catenulisporaceae > Catenulispora. The sequence goes on from JABFWL010000582.1 coordinate 8,383, forward strand.
CGTCTCAGGCACCGAGGAAGCGACGATCTTCGCGCGGCTCTGTGATGTGGACAAGCGCGGCCGGTCGTGGAACGTCTGCGACGGGATCACGCAGATATCGGCTGGTCTCGATCGAACCGTCTCGGTCGCGATGTCGGCGACGGCCTACCGCTTTCTCCCCGGGCACCGAATACGGCTCCAGCTCAGCGCGGGCGCGCACCCGCGCTTCGCCGCCAGCCGGCAGGCGTACCGAGTCGAGCTTCAGGCCGGTTCGGCGCTGGTGATTCCTGTGGTCTGAGCTTCGTCGTCACGCGACGACGTGACGGTGCCGGAAACGACGGCCGTCGCCGTCGTCACGCGACCGGTCAGACCGCTGCGAGCGCGGTACGCAGCCCCGCCTGCACGGCGGCCTGGTCGCCGAGACCGCCGGCGATGGTGATGCCGTCACGGATCAGGAGCAGCAGGTCGGCCTTCTCGGCGGCGCCGGGGCGCTCGGCCTCGGTCAGAAGGTCGAACATCAGGGTCCGGAACCACCCGCGGTACTCGTCGACGAGCTGCCGGACCGGCGTCGCCGGGTCGGGGTACTCGGTGGCGGCGTTGAGGAACGGGCAGCCGCGGAAGCCGGGGCCGGCGCTGAGGTCGGCGATCTTGGTGAGGGTCGCGGCCAGCCGGGTCAGGCCGGTGCCCGGGACGGCGCTCAGCACCGTGCGCTGACGGCCGTACTCGGTGGCCAGATAGGCCAGGACCAGGTCTTCCTTGGACTTGAAGTGGTGGTAGAAGGTCGCCTTCGCGACGGACGCGTCCGCGATGACCCGGTCGATGCCGACGGTGTGGATGCCCTCGGCATAGAAGAGCCGGGTGGCGGTGCTCAGTACGCGGTCGCGGGCGGGGGTCATGTCTTGACGATACCAGACAGATCTGTCTAGTATCGAGAGCAGCAGACAGACAGATCTGTCTGGTATCGTCCCCGCTCTGCCAGGAGGTCCCCATGAAGCCCCTCTACACCGCCGTCGCCACGTCGGTCGGCCGCGAAGGTCGCTCGGTCACCGATGACGGGACCCTCGACCTGCAGCTCGCTCCCCCGGCGTCGCTCGGCGGCAGCGGCGAGGGCACGAACCCCGAGCAGCTGTTCGCCGTCGGCTACTCGGCCTGTTTCGCCAGCGCCATGCAGCTGGTCGCCAAGAAGATGGGACTGGACGTCTCCGAGGCGTCGGTCACCGCGGAGGTCACGCTGAACGCCCTGGACGGCGGCCGTTACGGCCTGTCGGTGGTGCTGCGTGCCGAGCTGCCGGAGGAGCTGCACAACGAGAAGGGCCAGGAGCTCCTGGAGGCCACGCACCAGGTCTGCCCCTACTCCAACGCCACGCGCGGCAACATCCCCGTCGAGATCGTCGTCGAGTAAAGCCCGTACTTCGGCTCTACCTGGCGCTGCCGCTGCAAGCCTCCTCACCGGGCTTGGTGAAAACTCATCGGCGCGGGCCCCGTTCATTGACGGGGGCCCGCGCCGATGGATTTCTCTGCTAGCCGATCAGCGCATCCTGCTCGCGCAGCGTCAGCACGTCCAGCTCATCCTGCAGCTCTTCCTCGAGCGTGGACTCCACTGCGGTGCGGTTGCGCCGCAGCAGGCCGCTGGCCAGGATCAGCAGGCCGGCGACGGTGGCGACCGCCACGAACACCAGCACCGGGCGGTAGCTGGACAGCACCTGGGCGTTGGTCTGCGGCCGCTGCGAGCCGGCGTTGGCGGCGATGATCGCCGTGGAGGCGGCCAGCACGATGGTGATGCCGACCTGCAGTGCGGTGTTCAGCAGGCCGGAGACCAGTCCCTGCTCCTCGTCGGCGATGCCGGAGGCGGCCTGGACGTTGATCGCCGGGAAGGCCAGGCCGAAGCCCAGGCCCAGGGCGACGATCGAGGGCAGGATCACCCACCAGCTCGGGGTCTGGCCGATGCGCAGGAACTGCAGGTAGCCCAGGGACAGGAAGGCGAAGCCGGCGACGCCGACCCGGGCGGTGCCGTAGCGGTTGAGCACGTCGGCGATCTTGAAGCTGGAGAACAGGACGATCAGGCCGGCCGGCAGGAAGGCCAGCGCGGTGTGCAGGGCGCTCCACTTGGACAGCGTCTGCAGGTACTGCGTCACGACGAACTGGAACGAGGCGTAGCCGCCGAACATCAGGCCGCCGCCGATCAGTGCCCGAATGAGGGACGGCGAGCGAAGCACGCCCAGGCGCACCAACGGGTTGGCGACGCGCAGTTCGACGGCGACGAAGGCCACGCCCAGCGCGATCGCGGCGGCGAAGGTGCCCAGGGTGACCCCGGACAGCCAGCCCTCCTCCGGTGCCCGGACGATGCCGAACACCAGCAGCAACACCGCGCCGGTGCTGGTCACCGCGCCGAGGATGTCGTAGCCGCCGCGGCGCTCGGCCGCCGCCGGCTGGTCGCGGTTGATCAGCTTCCAGCCCAGCACCAGGATCAGCGCCGCCACCGGAGCCGGGACCAGCAGGGTCCAGCGCCAGCCCGCCTCGGTCAGCAGACCGGACAGCACCAGGCCGAGCGAGAAGCCGGCGGCACCGCAGGTGGTGTAGATGCTCAGGGCCCGGTTGCGGTCCGGCCCCTCCGCAAAGGTAGTGGTGATGATCGACAGGCCCGCCGGCGCGGTGAAGGCCGCGCTGATCCCCTTCACGAAGCGCGTGGCGATCAGCAGGTTGCCGTCGCTGACCACGCCGGACAGCAGCGAGGCGACGGCGAAGACGGCCAGCGCGGTGAGGAACACCCGGCGCCTGCCGAGCAGGTCCGCCGCGCGTCCGCCGAGCAGCAGGAACCCGCCGTATCCGAGGACGTAGCCGCTGACGACCCACTGCAGCGACGAGGTGGACAGGTCGAGGGACTCCCGGATCGACGGCAGCGCCACGCCGACCATCGAGGTGTCGAGGGCATCGAGGAACAGGGCGCCGCACAGGACGATCAGGGCGCCCCACAGACGGAGCGGCCAGCGTCCCGACGCGGCGGACTCGCCGGGACGCAGGGTGGTGGAGGTGTCGCTGTGGCTCATGCGAAGGAGATTACATGCACGTGCACTTAGTGCGCAAGCATTTTATGTAGCAGCATCTTGTGCGACGGAATCTTATGCGGCTACACCTAGTGCACTCGCATGTGTTATCATGCGGTCATGGAGACCGAGTCCCTCCTTGAGCGAAACCTCGTCGAACAGTGGCGGGAGCTCCTGAACCGCAAGACCCGGGTGTGGAACGCCCTGGAGCTTGAGCTCGACCACCGGCACGGGCTGTCGGCCAGCGAGTTCGAGGTGCTCGACACCCTGTCGGAGTACGACTGCGCGAAGCCTCCCCGGGTGCAGGAGCTGGCCGGCCATGTGTGCATCACGCAGAGCGCGCTGTCCCGCATGATCGGCCGCCTGGAGTCGCAGAACCTGGTGACCCGCGCGCTGTGCGTGGACGACCGGCGCGGCGTCTTCGTGGTGCTGACCGACGCGGGCATGGCCAAGCTGGCCGAGGCCCGGCCGACGCACCGCGCGGTACTGGCCGCCGAGTTCGGCACCACGGAGCCGGGCGGCG
>JABFWL010000130.1 GCA_013362315.1 Catenulispora sp.
GCTGCGGGCCGGCGACGTGCTGGTGCCGGTGCTGGGCGGCCAGATCGGGCAGGCGCGGGTGCTGGCCGCCGACGCCCCGGAGGCCGGGGCGGTCGCGCCGCGCGGGGTCGCGGTGGTGCGGGTGGACCCGGAGCGGCTCGATCCCTGGTTCGTGGCCGGGTTCCTGCGCAGCGACAGCGCCGCGCGGCAGGCGCTGAGCCACGCCTCGACGAGCAGCCGGATGGATGTCCGCAAGGCTCCGCTGCCGCGGCTGCCGCTGCCGCGGCAGGCCGAGTACGGTGCGGCGTTCCGCGGCCTGACCGAGTTCGGCGACGCGTTGGCGGCCGTGTCCCGCGCCGGGGAGCGGCTGGTGCAGGGGCTGACCGACGCGCTCGCGGCGGGCACGGTGCTGCCGGGCTGAGCCGGCGCGGCGGCCGTGCCCGGGCTCATCAGGCCTCATCAGTGCCCACCAGTGCCCACCAGTGCCCACCAGCGCCCACCAGCGCCCACCAGCGCTCGTCAGGTTGATCAGGGCTCTGCGCTGCCCGCCGGGTGGCAAGCCCCTGAGCCCTTCCGGCGTCCGCGCCGGGGCCGATAATGTGGCCGCACCATGATCCCGTCGCCCTACCCGCCGTACCCTACGCCGGCCACGCGGCCGCGCACCCGGTCCCAGCGCGTCATGCGGGTGGCGTGGGCTTCGTTCCCGGTGTGGTCGGCCGGCACTCTGTGCTGGGTGCCCGCGCTGCGGCTGGCGATCGGCCGGAACACCCCGCGGGCCTGGGCGCTATGCGTCGCGATCGCGGTCGGAACCGTAGCCGGGTTCTGGATCGACATCGCGACGTCGCAGACCAAGGCGGACAAGACGCTGGTGTCCACCTGGCCCGGAGTGTTGTGCATCCTGACGCTGATGATCGCGCCGACCGTGCACTACTGCCTGGCCACGCGCGTCGGGCAGACGGTGGTGGAGACCGGTCAGACCGATCAGACCGATCAGACCGCTGTCAGCCCGGAGGACGTCCAGGCCGGGCTGCGGGAGCTGCGCGGCATCATCGGCCGCCGCGAGCAATGGTGACCGGCGCGCAAGGCCGCGTCATCGCCGGCCGCTACCGGCTGGACGCCCCGCTCGGCCACGGCGGCATGGGCGAGGTGTGGCGGGCCTGGGACCAGCGGCTGGAGCGGGACACCGCGGTGAAGCTGATCCGCGCCGAGCAGGCCGCGCTGTTCGGCGACCGGGAACTGCTGAGCAAGCGCTTCGTCCGCGAGTCCCGGGCGCTGGCCCGCATCGACCACCCGGGCGTGGTGGCGATCCACGACGCCGGCCGCGACCCGGACCGCACCGACGGCGAGCTGTTCCTGGTCATGCAGTACATCCGGGGCGTCCGGCTGGCCGACTGGCTGGTGGAGGCCGAGCCGGTGCCCTGGCCGCGGGCGGTGGCGCTGGGCGCGCAGATCGCCGCGGTGCTGACCGCGCTGCACGCGATCCCGCTGGTGCACCGCGACCTGAAACCGGCCAACGTGATGCTGCGCCCCGACGGCACCGCGGTGCTGCTCGACCTCGGCATCGCCGGCCTGCTGGACCCGGACGCCAGCCGGCTGACCCGCACCGGCGAGACCCTGGGCAGTCCCGCCTACACGGCGCCGGAGCTCGCGGTGTCGGGCACGTCCGGTCCGGCGAGCGACCTGTACGCGCTGGGCTGCGTCCTGCACGAGGCGCTGTGCGGCGAGACGGTCTTCCGCGCCCCGACGCTCTACGCCTTGTATGAGAAGCACGCCAAGGAGGCTCCGAAGCCGGTGCGGGCGGTCCGGCCGGAAGCGCCGGAGGCTTTGGAGGCGCTGATCCTGGCGCTGCTGGCGAAGGACCCGCGGGCCCGGCCGCCCGCGGTGCTGGTGTACCGGACGCTGGCTTCGCTGCTGCCGCCCGGGGCCGGCGAGCCGGAGCAGGACCATGATCCGTGGCGGCCGTTCCGACAACCGATGGCGCCCGCGCCGCGACTGCTGGCGCAGCAGGCGGCGCCCGCGATGGCGGCCCCGCCGCCCCCCGATCCGGACGTCGACCTCGACGCGGCCCTGGCCCGCGCCGAAGCCCTGGTCGGCATGGCGCGCTACGCCGAGGCGGCGAACGTCCTGGCCGCGGTGCTCGGCACGGCCCAGCAGATCTATGGCCCCGACAGCGACGTCCTCAGGAACCTGCGGACCCAGCATGCGAACATCGTGCGGCTCGGCGCGGCCCAGAAAGACCCGACGGCGCATCACTGACTGATCGCCGCTCCGTCGTGGCGCGCGTCCCAGGCTGCCAGCAACTGCCGCTCCCGCTCCGGCGTCAAGCCGTGCGGCCGGTTCGGCCGGTAGGAGCGCCGCACCTTGCCGTCGTCAGCCGCGAGCCAGGCCCAGGTGTCGGCCACGGTCTCGGGCAGCGGCCGGCAACGCAGACCGATGGCCTCGGCACGGGAGACGCCGAGGTCCCAGGGGTGCTCGACCGGCGGCACCCACAGGGGCAGCTCGGACCACATGGCGACATCACTGGCGGCCAGGAAGTCCGCTTCTACCCATTCCAGGCGGGCCGGGGAGCCGGTGACCTCGATGCAGGCCTGAAGCAGGTCGCCGTAGCTGGTGGCGCAGGACTGCGTCCCGGCGACCAGATACGAGCCCTGCGCCTCACGCTCCAGCGCGCTTAGCGTGAACAGCGCCACATCACGGACGTCGATGGGACGGACCCTGTATGCGGGATCGCCGGGCGCGAGCACCCGCTCGTCCCGCGCGGCGCCGGCGTCGGCGATGCGCAACAGCAAGGCCGGCAACCGGCCGACGTCCTCGTGTGGGCCCAGGAGCAGACCGAGGCGCAGGTGTAGCACCCGGCCGGGAAAGTCGCGGTCGACGGCCCGCTCGCAGCCGGCTTTCAGGGTGCCGTAGTCGCCGTCCTCCGGGCCGGCGTCCGGAGAGCACTCGTAGACCGGGCTATCGTCGTCGACGGCGTGCGATGGCCACTCAGTGAAGACCGAGCACGTGGACATGAACACGTAGGCGGGGGCGCTGTCCGCCAGCGCGCGGGCTGCCATCCCGACGGTGCGCGGGACGTAGCCGCTGGTGTCGATGATCGCGTCCCAGGGTCCGTGCGCGGCCAGCCGCTCCAGGTCCGCCTGGGACTCGCGGTCGCCGCGCACCGCCTCGGCCCCTTCGACGTCCGGGGCCGAGCGACCCCGGTTGAACACGGTGACCCGGTGCCCGGCCGCCAGCGCCCGGTCCGCCACCGCCCGGCCCAGGAACCGGCTGCCGCCGATGATCAGGAGTCTCATGGCTCCACCCTGACAGCGGCGACCCGGGCTCGGCGACCCGCTCTGCTCTCAGCAGAACCGGGCGCACTCAGAACGCCAGCTGCGCCACCGTATAGATCGCCAGCCCGGCCAGCGCCCCGACCACCGTGCCGTTGATGCGGATGAACTGCAGGTCCCGTCCCACCTGCAGCTCGATCTTCCGGGAGGTGGCCGGACCGTCCCAGGCCGCGACGGTGTCGGTGATCAGGGATGTGATCTGGTCGCGGTAGGTGGTCACCAGGTGCACCGCCACCTCGCGGACCCAGCCGTCGGCCTTCTCCTGGAGGCGGAGGTCGGTTTCCAGGCGGCGGCCCAGGGTCTGCAAGCCCTCGCGGGCGCGGACCTGCAAGTCGCTGCCCGGGTCCTCGGCGGCCGCTATCACCGCCTGCCGCATCGCGGTCCAGCCGGTGGCGACCAGGCCCTGAAGCTCCGGGTGGTTGAGCAGGCCGGTCTTCAGCTTCTCGACCTTGCGGCCGGTTTCCGGGTCGGTCTTCAGCTCCTCCGCGTAGTCGGCGAGGAAACGGTCCAGCGCCCGGCGCAGTGCGTGGTTCGGGTCGTCGCGGACGTTCGCGGCCAGCTTCACCAGTTCCCGCTGGATGCGGTGGGCCACGGCGTCGTCCAGGAAGCGCGGCGACCACAGCGGCGCCTCGCTGGACACCGCCTTCTCGATCGCCTCCGGGTGCGCCTCCAGCCAGTCGTGGGCCCGGGTCACCAGCATGTCGACCAGGTCATGGTGTCCGCCGGAGGCCGCGAAGCGCTCCAGCAGCCCGCCGAGCGGCGCGGCCAGGTCCGCCTTGGACAGCCGGGTCGTGACGGCCTCGCCGAGGATCTTCTGGATGTCCTCGTCCCGGAGCACGGTCAGCACCCCGCGGACCGCGGTGGCAAGTTCCTTCGTGACCCGCGCCGCGTTCTCCGGGTGTGCCAGCCACTGGCCGGTGCGCTTGGAGATGCCGAGGGCGGACAGCCGGCCGCGGATTACCTCCTCGGACAGGAAGTTCTCGCCGACGAACGTGCCCAGCCCCTCGCCGAACTGGTCCTTGCGGTTCGGGATGATCGCGGTGTGCGGGATCGGCACGCCCAGCGGGTGCTTGAACAGGGCGGTGACGGCGAACCAGTCGGCCAGGCCGCCGACCATGCCGGCCTCGGCGGCGGCCTCGACGTAGCCGGTCCAGCCGGTCACGCCGTGGTTCTGCAGGATCCGCATAGTGATGTAGATCACTGCCGCACCCAGCAGGAACCCGGTCGCGACCGCCTTCATCCGGCGCATACCGCGCCTTTTCTGCAGTTCGCTGGGCGTCAGCGGTTCAGGCGGCCGGGCTGTTCTCACGATCGCCATTGTGGACCAGTGAGCGGACTTGCGCCGATCCGACGGCCCGGTAGCGATCGGGATCACACGTGAAAATGATGATTTGAGCCCCTGAATAAGCCCGTGATCCTGAATAAGCCCCGTCGGGACCGCCGTGGTCGCCGGCGTGGCCGAGCAGCGCGCCCAGGGTGCGGCGCCGGTCCGGGTCGGCGGCGCCGAGCGCGTCGTCGATCAGCACCGGCACCCCGCCGTCCGGCCCGACCAGCGCGGCGCACGCCAGCCGCACGCACATCGCCACCGCCTCCCGGGCGCCGGTCGACAGCTCCGCGTAGGGGTCGGTGCGGCCGTTGAGCGTGCGATGCGACACCCGCAGGTCGCCGTCCACGGTGACGCCGAAGCCGGCCCCGAAGACCCACTTCCCGAACTTCTCCACCTGCTCCTTGAACGGCCCCTGATACGCCTCGGTCGCCTCGGCGCGGCGGCGCAGCAGCGTCTCGTACAACAGCAGCGCGGCCTCGGCGCGCGCGGTGACGGCCGACAGGTCCCGCTCGGCCGCGTCCCGGCGCCGGTCGGCCTCGCGCCGCCGGTCGGCCACGTCGTCGCCGACGGTGTCCAGCCGGCCGGCCAGGTGCTGCACCTCGGCGCGCGCCTCGGCGATCTCGGCCTCGGTGCGCGCGACCACGGCCTGGGCGTTGCCCAGCAGCAGCTCCACCTGCTCCGGCTCCGCCTTGCGGTATTCGGCTTCGTGGACGGCCCGGTCCAGCACCGCGGTGGCGAGCGCCTTGGCCGCGTCGGCGTCGCGGGACTCGACGGCGGCGTCGGAGACCGCCGTACGCGCCTCAGCGAGGCGGGCCTGCGCCGCCTCGTGCTCGGCCCGCAGGCTGTCGGCCCGGCCGCGCAAGTTCTCAGCCTCGGCGGCCAGCCGGTTCGTCTCCTCTTCGGCCGAGCGCAGGGCGTCGGCGACGAGGGCGAGGTTCGCGGCGGTCTCCTCGGACTCGGCACGCCGGTGTTCGGCGACGGTCTCGGCCTCGTGCCGGTCGGCGGGCGGCAGCACGCCGGGATCGCGACGCTCCAGATGGTCGGCGATACGGGCTTCGAGCCGCGCCTGCTCGTCGGCGAGGGCGGAAGGGTCCTTGCTCAGCTTGTCGCGCGCGGTCTCGGCGGCCCGCAGGGAGGCACGGGCTTCACCGTGGCGCTGGAGGCGGACGCGGGCCGAGGCGAGGTCGCGCACCGCCGCCTGCTGGCAGAGCGTTGCGAGGCTGGACTCGGCGGCGTCGAGCTTGGCCCGCAGTTCACGCTCGCTGGCGCCGGGTGCCAGGGTGACGCGCAGGACGCCTTCGGCCTCGATGACGAGTGGATCGGTGATGCGGCGGACGACGGGCTCGCCGGCCGGTACTGCTGCCGCCGTTGCGGGCATGGCCGCCGCTGCGGAGGCTGCTGCCGAACCGTCTGGACCTGGCGACCCGGCTGCCGCTGCTGTTGCGGTTGCGGTTGCCGCTGCTGTTGGCGCTGCGGTCGCGGACACCAAGCCGGCACCGCCCGCCGACCCGCCCGACTCGGCGCGAGCGCCGGGCACAGCCGCCCCCGCCACCGTCACCGCCGCCTCGCCCAGCCGCTCCACCCGCACCGTCGCCGCGGCCACCTCGATCGCGGTGCGGGCGTCGCGGACGGCCCGGTCGGCGGCGTCGATCGCGTCGACGAGGCGGTCGTCGATCTCCGTCGCCGCCTGCTCGGCCTGGGCGGCGGCCACGTCCCGGTCGGCCTCCTCCAGCGCCCGCCGGTCCGCGACGACGCGCTCCAGCTCGTGCTCGTCGCGCTTCCAGCGGTAGTCGGCGTCGGCTTCCTGATAGCGCCGCTGCGCGAGGCGGTTTGCCTCGTCAGCGCTCTGATACATCGTCAGCGCCCCGTCGCGGCGGGCGTCGGCGGTCGCGCGCAGCTCAGCGTGCGCGGCGAGGTCGGCGCCGACCTTGGCCAGCTCGTCTTCGTGGCGGCCGACGCGCTCCACCAGGTCCCGGCGCGCCTCCGAGGCCTTCGTCGCCAGCTCAGCGTCCCGTTCGGCGCGCTCCACCAGCGCCGCCGCCTCGTCACGGCGGGCACGCAGGGTCTGCACCGCCGCCGCCCGGCGGCGGAACTCCTCGGCCTCGGCGCGGTCGGTCAGCAGCCGGCGCTGCAACTCGGCCAGCCGCGCCGACACCGCGCTGTGGCGCTCGGCGTCGGCTTCCACCCGGTCCAGGACCGCGGCCAGCTCGTCCGCCTCCTTCACCGCCGCCGCGTAGGCCTCCTGCGCCGCGCGGTACTCCCCCGTCGGCTGGTGCTTGCCCGGTGTGAAGTAGCGTGCGAACTCCTTCTCGACCCGCTCCACCAACGTGTCCTCGGCGCCGTCCGAAGGCCCCGCACCGCCGGCGGCGGCGTCCAGCGCCGCGCGCAATGAGACGCTGGAGGCGATCCGGTCGACATCGAACGGTTTGTCCTGGAGTACCCGCAACGCCTTGAACAGGTCGTAATCCGTGGCCTGATTCAGGATGGCCACGACCCGCTCATGCGCCTCGCGGCCGGTCAGGGTCTCCGGCGCCGGAGCCAGCACCCGCAGCTCCGTCAGCGGGCGCAGCCAGCGCTTGCGGTAGACCAGGTGGTGGCCGCCGACCCGGAACTCGGCCTCGACCTCCGGGCTGGCGTCGCTGTGCCGGGGCTTGACCGCGCGGACCGCCTCCTTCCTGGAGGAGTCCAGCTCGTCCAAGAGCAGGCCGAAAGCCTCGATGGTGCTGCTCTTGCCGGACTCGTTCGGCCCCTCGACCACCGTGACGCCGGATTCCTCGAACGTCAGCTCCCGGTCGGCGACGCCGCGGAAGTTCGTCAGCCGGATCCGCAGCAGTCTCACGAAGCCCTCCCGAGGGGTGCTCCAGTAGCGAGAGGTGCTCCAGTAGCGCAGAGCGTGACGAGCAGGGCCAGCGCGTCCGAGGCGCGCCGGGCCGCGTCGGTGTCGGGTCCCTCGGCGGCCGCGCGCAGGTCCTCCACCGCGCGCGCCGCGAAGCCGCTCAGGCCGAGCGCGCCGAAGTCGGCGTCGTCGGGCCGCACGTCCAGCCGCGACCGGGAGGAGTCCACCACCGCGGCGAACAGGTCCTCGGCCGTGCGGCGCAGGTCGTCGAGCGCGGCCTTGTCGGTCACCGACAGCGCCCCGGTCAGCCGGAGCTTCACGATGGTGCGCTCCTTGTCGGGCAGCGCATGAAGGTGCTCGTGCAGCCGCTCGACATCGCCGCCGTCACGCAGCTCCGCCTCCACCGGCGCGAACCGCCAGGTCGCCACCCGGTGCGGAGTGACCACCGGCGGCTTGGCCGGGTCGGCTTCGTCGATCTCGACCACCAGCACGTTGCCCGGATCGGTCTCCACGAACGCCGTCGGCTCCGGCGCCCCCGAGTACCACACGGCCGGCGCCACCTCGGTGGTCGAATGCCGGTCGCCGAGCGCGACGTAGTGCACCTTCCCGGCGGCGAGTGCCGCCCGGACCGCCGCCAGCCGGATCACGGCCACCGGATCGGCCTGCGGCGCCACCGCGTCCACCGCGCCGTGCCCGACCGCGACGCGCACCACGCCCGGCGGCGCCGGCGCCAGACCGGACAGCAGATCCCCGAGCAGGTCCGAGGTCGGACGCTTCGACCGCCAGGGCGCGCCGACGACCTCGAAGCCGGGGCGGACTTCGACCGGCGTCTCGTCGCGCAGCACCACCACGTTCTCCGGGCAGGCCTCGCCGAACCGCTCCGAGTCCCAGATCGATACGGCGTTCAGCGGGTCGTGGTTGCCCGGCAGCAGGAACACCTTCATCGGCAGCCCGCGCAGCTTCTCCATGGCCTGACGCACCGTGCGCGCGGACTCGGTGTTCGTCTCGAAGACGTCACCGCCGACCACGATGGCCTCGCAACCCTCGGACACCGCCAGGCGGCCCAGCGTGCCCAGGACGTCACGCCGCGCGGCGTCGAACTGGCCCTGGCGCTCGCGGTCCAGGAACCGGCGGCCCATACCGAGCTGCCAGTCGGCGGTGTGCAGGAATCGCATAGGTGTCCACCGTAGACTGCGCCGGTGTCAGGTCGTGGCGCGCCCGGCGAATCAGATCCCGCATCAGGCCTGCACGGTCCACCCGGAGGCGCCCAGGCTGGTGGCGAACCGTTCGGCGACCGCCGGATCCACCAGCAGTTCCACCAGGCCGGCCTCGCGGCCCGGCGAGTGGTCGATCCGCACGTCCTCGACGTTCACCCCGGCGCTGCCGGCCGCCGCGAACAGCCGCGCCAGCTCGCCCGGCCGGTCGGAGATGACCACCGCGACCGCGGTGTAAGAGGCCGAAGGCGAGCCGTGCTTGCCCGGGATCCGGGCGTGGCCGGCGTTGCCGCGGCGCAGCAGGTCGGCCAGGTCCTCGGCGCCCCGCTTGGCGGCGTCGGCGTCGGGCCCGGCGACCGCGCGCAGCGCCCGCACCGCCTCGGACAGGTCGGCGGCGTAGTCGGCCAGCACCTCGGCGATCGCCGGGGCGTTCGCGGCCAGGATGTCCTCCCACAGCTGCGGCGCGCCGCCGGCGATGCGGGTCAGGTCCCGGATACCGGTGCCGGAGATCCGCACCGACTGCTCGCGCGCGTTCTCCAGCCGCGCCGCCATCAGCGCCGCCACCAGGTGCGGGGCGTGCGAGATCAGGGCCACGGCGTGGTCGTGCTCGTCGGCGTCCATCACGGTCGGCACCGCCCCGCACAGCGAGACCAGCTCCAGCGCCTGGTTCAGGGCGTCTCGGGAGGTGGCCGGGCCGGGGGTCAGCACCCAGGGCCGGCCCTCGAACAGGTCCGGGCGGGCGGCCAGCGGGCCGGAGCGCTCGCGCCCGGCCAGCGGGTGGCCGCCGATGAACCGGCTCAGGTCGCCGCCGGCGGTCTCGGCGGCATCGAGCACCCGGGACTTCACCGAGCCGACGTCGGTGAACACCCGCGCCCACTGCTCGGACTGCGCTTTGGCCAGCGTCTCGCCGATCCGGGCCGGCGGCACCGCGAGGATCGCCACGTCCACCGGCTGGGTCGGGAGCGCGGCCCGGCCGCCGCCGAGCGAGGCGGCGGTGCGCGCGGCGGACTCGTCGGCGTCGCTGAGATACACCTCGACGCCCCGCCTGGTGAGCGCCAGGGCGATGGAGGTGCCGATCAGACCGGTGCCGACGACGAGGGCGGAGCGCATGGGGGAACTTTATCGGGCCACCCGTCATCACAGCGACGCGTGGCGTCTCCACGACGAGTGGCGGTGTGAACCGGTGGGCCTACTGCGCGATGTCCTTACGCAACGCCGTAGCGCCGCCGAGGTAGACGTGCTGGATCTCGGCCTTGCTGCGCAGTGTCTCCACGTGTGCCAGCAGCCGGACCACGCGCGGCATCGCGCCGGTCACGTCTATCTCCTGCGCGCACATCAGCGGCACGTCCACGATGCCGAGTTCGCGCGCCGCCAGCGCCGGGAACTCGCTGTGCAGGTCCGGAGTCGCCGTGAACAGCATGCTGATCAGGTCGTCGACCGCGAGGCCGTTCTGCTCCAGGACCGCCTTGACCAGGTCGGTGACCCCGGCCAGCAAGTGGTCCCGATCGTCGTGGTCCAGCTGGATCGCGCCTCGTACCGCCCGTACTGCCATGCGACCACCGTAGGCGATCAGCCGTTGCGTCGTCTTGCGAGCCGGTCCGGCGTCCCGCTGTTCGAGACGGCGCCGGCTCAGACCGGCTCAGACCTCCGGGTGCGCGGACTTCTCCGAGCCCGCGGACAGCGGCGAGGCCAGTTCCGAGGACGGCGGTGCGTCGAACCTGTGGCCGCAGGGGTAGGTGTGGCCGGACGGCAGGCTGTCCTGCCGAAGTGTCTCGAACCGCTCGCGGGTGTCCTCGTCGTTCGGGGTGTAGACCATCATCCGCAGGCCGGGATTGGCGGCGACCTCCAGCGTGGTGACCACCACGCTCAGCTCGCCGAGCGCCGGATGCCGGAAGACCTTCACCGGCACTCCGCCCTCCGCGACACCGTGCTCGGCCCACAGCTCGGCGAACTCCGGACTGGCCGCGCACAGCCGCTTGACGAACTCGTCCCAGGCCGGTTCCCCGACGTGCCGGCCGTAGCGGGCGCGGAAGTTCGCGACCATCCGGCCGAGATCCTCCCGGCGGTTCACGAACGGGTGGCAGCAGTGCGGCGCGGTGAAGCACTGCCACAAGCTGTTCCGCTTGTCCTTCGGCGCGTTGACCAGGAACGGGAACAGCAGCGCGTACGAGTGGTTCCACGCCACCACGTCACTGCGACCGTTGATCACGGCGGCCGGCAGCGGGCGCAGCGAGTCCAGGATCACCTGCACCTCGGGGTCCAGCCGCCGGCAGTTGTCGACCGCCGGCACCGCCGCGACGTCGGCCAGCCGGTACAGGTGCTCGGTCTCGGCCTGGTCGAGCTTGAGCGTGCGGGCCACCGCCTCCAGGACCTGGACGCTGGCGTTGATCTGCCGGCCCTGCTCGAGCCAGGTGTACCAGGTCACGCCCACCCCGGCGAGCTGCGCCACCTCCTCGCGGCGCAGGCCCGGGGTCCGGCGGCGGGTGCCGGTCGGCAGGCCCAGCACCTCCGGATCCAGCCGCTCGCGCCTGCTGCGCAGGAAGGAGGCCAGCTCAGAACGCCTGCGCGGGGCCGGGTCCTTCGCCTGCCGAGCGGAATTCCGCAGCTCTGTCACCGAGGGGATAGTAGTGTCGATACTCACGAACACCACTATGCCTCGCTCCACATCCTGGTGCCAGGTACTGATGGTAATAGGATAACCAGGCTCCTGGTACCCCTATAACCGGAGCGCCATCCTGGTGTTGTGACTGAGACGATCAGCAAGGCCAACGCCGGAACGATAGCCGGGCAGAGCACCACGGACGCGCTCTCCACCGCCACTCGACCCGGGGCCACGAAAAAGGTCAAACCTGATTCCCCAGACGGCGCGGTCAAGCGCCCCGGCCTGATCCTGGCCACCATCCTGGTCGGCTACTTCATGGCCCTGCTCGACGGCTCCATCGTCAACGTGGCGCTGCCCAGCATCCACGAGAAGCTGCACGCCTCCGGCGCCGGCCTGCAGATGGTGGCCGCCGGCTACATCATCGCCTACGCGGTGCTGCTGGTGACCGGCGCGCGCCTGGGCCGGATCCTGGGCCACGAGCGGCTGTTCAAGGCCGGCCTGGCCGGCTTCACCATAGCCTCGCTGGCCTGCGGGATGGCCCAGAACACCGGCCAGCTGATCACCTTCCGGGTGATCCAGGGCGTGGCCGCGGCCGTGATGCTGCCGCAGGTGCTGAGCCTGATCCAGCAGACCTTCCAGG
>JABFWL010000382.1 GCA_013362315.1 Catenulispora sp.
TAAGCTGCCGGTCATGGAGCGTGCCCACACCGGAAGGCGCCGCAACGAGGCGGCGCGCGAGGCGATCATCGACGCGGCGATCGCGCTGCTGCAGGACGTCGGCTACGAGGGCTTCACCATCGAGCGGCTGGCCCGGGACGCCGGGGTGGGCAAGCAGACGGTCTACCGCTGGTGGCCGTCGAAGGCGGCGGTGATCGCCGAGGCGGTCGGCACCCGGGCCCGGCACACCATCCCGCTGCCGGACACCGGCGCGCTGGGCGGGGACCTGGCCGAGTTCTTCGTGACCACCTTCCGGCAGTCCGAGGACCCGGCGGTCATGAACCAGCTGAAGAACATGATGGCGGCTTCGCTGGCCACGCCGGAGGCCGCGGCGCCGTTCAAGGAGTTCCTGGCCAACCGCCGGGCCAGCCTGCGCTCGCTGCTGGAGCGCGGCGCCGGGCGCGGCGAGGTCGCCGAGGGGGCCGACCTCGACTTCCTCACCGACCTCGCCTACGGCCTGCTCTGGTACCGCGGCCTGATCGGCCACCGGCCGCTGGACGACGACGCGGCGTACAAGCTCGCCGCCGCGCTGGTGGCCGCCGGAGAGCGCGGCGAGTCAGGAGGGTCGCGGCCGCCGGCTACTTCGGCGTAGGAGCCGGGTTCACCGCGTCCCCCGGAGTCGCCGGACCTTGCTTCTCGACGATCACTTTCGCCTTGCCGTACTCCGCTTCCAACGCCGCGCGCCACTTGTCCGGATCGTCCACCCCGAAGGTGCAAACCCCGTTGAAGTCACAGCTCAGGCTGTTGATTTGCAGGCCCCGGTCCTTCCAGTAGCCGAAGCTGACGCTGTTCATCAGGGCGTCGTGCTGCTTGGCGCTGATCTTCGCATCAACGAACACCACCTTGATGTCCGGCAGTGCTTTGCGCACCGCCTCGTCCAGCGCCGGATGCGGGATCCGGTACACCAGCAGCGCGTACTCGGTCTTGTCGTTCGGGCCGCTCGGCTGCTGGAGCGCGAAGGTGGAGAACCAGTCCGCGTAGTCCTTCTGCAGCATGGGCTGGACGCGCTCGATGGCGGAGTCGAGTGTGTTCTGGCCGGGCGGCATCCCGGACGTCCAGGTGCTCATCGGGGTGGCCGGAGTCGTCGGCGCTATGGCCACGGCCTCGTTCGTATTGGCCCTAGCCATGGTTGTGCTTGGCGGCGGCGGCGCTCCAGCGCCGGCGTGGGATGCCGACCGGCTGGCGCATCCGCCGGAGGCGAGCAGCAGCGCACCGCCGACGGCGGCTGCCGCTGCAATTCGAACCCTGATTATCCTGCCCATGTCGATTGGACGCGCGGATCCCGTTCCCGGTTCCCTGGAAAGCCCCCAGAAAGCCCAGCCCACACAAAGCCCCGCAGACAGCCGGAAGGCAAAACGTCAGCGGTGCCGCTGCGCAGCGGCACCGCTGTATGAGTGACACCGAGAACGAGTTAACAAGCGTCGGTTGCCGTAGTCGCCTTCCAGGTCCTCGCTCTCACACTCCGTCTGCCTGGCTGGCTGGCCCCTTAGGGGGTCGGTCTTTGCGTGGGTTCTCGATCGGTGTCCAGGTCCGGCGGCCTTGTGCCAAACCAATCCTTCTCTTTGAGTTGGGTGGTCGCCTGGCCTTGCTTTCTTTCTACGACCGTTGTGGGACGCTGCCAAGTGCTACTGGTGGGTATTTACCTCTTGTCGACCGAATGGGGGAATCGCACCGCCTCATCCGGAGCACCGGTCCCACCAGTGGTCAGGAGCCTCGTGGGCGGCCGCCTTGCGGACTTGATCCGACCCCGGCGCGAACGGCTCGCTAGGGTGAAGGCATGCGCGCCATCACGATCGCCGAGCCCGGCGGGCCGGAGCAGTTGGTGTGGGCCGAGGTGCCCGAGCCGGCCGCGGGCCCCGGCGAGGTGCTGATCGAGGTCGCGGCGACCGCGGTGAACCGGGCCGACATCCTGCAGCGCATGGGTTTCTATCATCCGCCGGCCGGCGCCTCCCCTTATCCGGGGCTGGAATGCTCGGGTCGGGTCCTGGACGTCGGGGCCGGGGTCACCGGTTTCGTGTCCGGCGACGAGGTGTGCGCCCTGCTCGCCGGCGGCGGCTACGCCCAGCGCGTCGCGGTGCCCGCGGGTCAGGTCGCGCCGCTGCCCGAGGGCTTGAGCCTGCTCGATGCCGGCGGCCTGATGGAGACCGTCTGCACGGTCTGGTCGAACGTCTTCATGCTGGGCGCCCTGGCCGCCGGCGACACGTTCCTGGTCCACGGTGGTAGCAGCGGCATCGGGACCACCGCGATCCAGCTCGCCCACCAGCTCGGGGCGCGGGTCATCACGACGGCCGGGAGCGCGGCCAAGCTCGCCGCCTGCCGCGACCTCGGCGCCGACGTCACCGTGAACTATCGTGAGCAGGATTTCGTTGAGGAGGTGCGCCGTGTCACTGACGGCCGCGGCGCCGACGTGATCCTCGACAACATGGGGGCCGCCTATCTGGACCGCAACGTCCAGGCGCTGGCCGTGGGCGGCCGGTTGATGATCATCGGGCTGCAGGGCGGCGTCAAGGGCGAGGTGAATCTCAGCACCCTGCTGACCAAGCGCGCCAGCGTCACGGCCACCTCGCTGCGAGCCCGGCCGACGCGGGAGAAGGCCGAGATTGTTGAGGCCGCCCGAAACCGGGTATGGCCGCTGATCGAGTCCGGCCGGTTCCATGTAGTGGTGGACCGGGTGCTGCCGATCGAGCAGGCGGCGCAGGCGCACCTGGTCGTGGAGGAGAGCGGGCACGTCGGCAAGGTCTTGCTGGATGTGGCGGGCGGCGGCTGAGGCGCGCCAGCCGCCCGCGGAAGTTGCGGAACTACAGGGACGGATACATGACGGGAATGACCGGCGACATCTTCGGAGCGATGAACATGAGCCTGAACACCGACCCCGAGCACGAGGGCGACCTCGCCGGGCGGGTGATCGTGGTCCCGGCCGGCGGGGACGACGAGGAGTCCGGCGAGAACCCGATGAACGTCGCGGAGATGGTCGAGCAGCCCGCGAAGGTGATGCGCATCGGCTCGATGATCAAGCAGTTGCTGGAGGAGGTCCGGGCGGCGCCGCTGGACGAGGCCAGCCGGGCCCGGCTGCGCGAGATCCACCGCTCCTCGATCGCCGAGCTGGAGAAGGGGCTGGCGCCGGAGCTGGTCTCGGAGTTGGAGCGGCTGTCGCTGCCGTTCGCCGAGGACGAGGTGCCCAGCGAGTC
>JABFWL010000321.1 GCA_013362315.1 Catenulispora sp.
GTCAGGTCGATGTCGCGCAGCACGTGGTTGGCGCCGTAGTGCTTGTTCACGCCGGACAGGACGACCAGCGGCTGCCCGGCGGCGGCCGCGGCCGGCCGGTCGTCCGGGACCGTGGGCGGCTGGG
The DNA here is from genome assembly GCA_013362315.1 of Catenulispora sp. Classification (GTDB taxonomy): domain Bacteria; phylum Actinomycetota; class Actinomycetes; order Streptomycetales; family Catenulisporaceae; genus Catenulispora. The sequence continues at coordinate 125 of JABFWL010000321.1, forward strand.
TCATCGTCGTCTCCTCGGGTGGGCGGGTGCCGCGGTGGGCGCGCGACATCGCGTCAAGGTAGGCAGCGCGCCCGGCGCGCGTCAGCGGTCTTGAGCAAAAACAGAGGTTGTCCGCAATTACTCGCCGACGTATATTTGTGGACGAGTAAAGAAGGAGGTCTATGCCGATGTCCGCCAAACGCAAGGTCGACAACCTCCTCGCGCTGGCCGTGCTCGCCACGCTGGCGCAGCGGCCGATGCACCGCTACGAGATCGCCTCGCTGATCCGGGCCCATGGCAAGGACCAGCAGATGGACGTCAAGTGGGGCTCGCTCTACACCGTCGTGCAGAACCTGGCCAAGCACGGGTTCCTGGAGGTGGTGGGCACCAGCCGCCAGGGGGCGCGGCCGGAGCGGACCGTGTACCGGATCACCGACGTCGGCCTGGCGGAGCTGGCCGACTGGACGCGGGACCTGCTGGCCACGCCCGAACCGGAGCACACCCGGTTCGCCGCCGGGCTGTCGGTGCAGATGGTGCTGCCTCCCGGCGAGGTCGCCGAGCTGTTGCATAAACGGCTCGCCGAGCTGGAGAAGGCCGTGGCCGCCCGTCGAGCCGCCCTCGACGAGCATCTGAAGACGGTCCCGCGCCTGTTCCTCGTCGAGGACGAGTACGCGCTGGCCATGGTCGAGGCCGAGGCGGCGTGGGTGCGCGCCCTGGTCGGCGAGCTGGACTCCGGGACGTTCCCGGACCTGGCCGGCTGGCAGGCGTTCCACGACGGCGACGGGATGCCCGAGGATTTGGCCCGCCTGGCCGAGACGACCGAACCAGCGCCGGAAAGGAACGAACCAGCCTAGAGACGCCCAAGAAAACACTCTGGCGGCAGTGCGCCAACACCACCGCCAGAGCCTTGCTTCCCGTCACCGATGTCCGCGCCAACGAACCCGGCCACGAGGTGCCGAACCCAGGATATCCGGGTGCCAGGTGCGTGACATCGCCGCCGCCGCTGCGGCGGATCGCCACGCACACCGGAGGAATCCATGTCCACGATCCCTGAGTTCGAGCAGTTCGAGCTCACACCCGAGCCCATGTCCGAGCCCAAGTCTGGAGTCCGCACCGCCCTGGTCATCGGCGGTGGTATCGCCGGGCCGGTGGTCGCCACCGCGCTGCACCGGGTCGGCATCCGCGCCACCGTCTGCGAAACCCGCCCGGCGCCCCACGACGGCATCGGCGGCTCCCTCGCCCTGGCACCCAACGGCATGGCGGCGCTCGGCTTGATCGGCGTCGACGACGCGGTCCGGGCCCTGGCCACCCCGGCCCGGCGCACCATCATGTCGATCGACAGCCGCACGCAGGAGCTGCCGACCCTGCGAGACGTCGAGCCCCTGCAGATCGTCGGTCGCGGCGACCTGCACCGGGTGCTGCGCGAACGGGCACTGGCAGCGGGCGTCCGTTTCGAGTACGGAAAGAAGCTGCTCTCGGTGTCCGACCGGCCCGGCGGCGTCACGGCGCGCTTCGCCGACGGCGCCGAGGCCGGCGCGGACATCCTCATCGGCGCGGACGGCATCCACTCGACCGTCCGCAAGCTGATCGACCCCGAGGCGCCGTCCGCTGATTACACCGGCCTGCTAGGTCTGCAGGGCTATGTGGAGCCCGGCTCAGATCTCGACTTCGAACCGGATGTCATGACGTTCGCCTTCGGCCGCAACGCCTACTACCTGTACTGGAAGCAGGCTGACGGCCGGCTCACCTGGGGCGCGAACCTGCCGTCCAAGAAGTACCTGTCGCTGAAGGAGGCCCAGGCCATCCCGGCCCAGGACTGGCTCCGGAGGCTGCGCGAGACCTACGCCCCGGACACACCGGGCCGGCTGCTCGCCGAACGCACCAGCGCCGACAACCTCGACGTCGTCGGTGGAATCCACATCATGCCGCCGGTCCCCCGCTGGTACCGCGGCCGCATGGTGCTGGTCGGCGACGCCGTGCACGCGCCCTCGAACAGCACCGGCCAGGGCGCCTCGCTCGCCATCGAAAGCGCGCTCCAGCTGGCCCGCTGCCTGCGCGACCGGCCGGATGCGGAGTCGGCCTTCGCGGCCTACGAGCACCTGCGCCGCGAACGCGTCGAGCGGATCACCAAGCGCGGCGCCCGCACCAACTCCGCCAAGACCCCCGGCCCGGTCGCCCGGAAGCTGATGCACCTGACGATGCCGCTCTTCTTCCGGCTGATGAACTTCGACAAGGTGATGGGCTGGGAGCAGCGGTACCGGATCGACTGGGACGCGCCGGTGGCGTGATGCGGCTGGTCAGGACCCTCCGTCCCGATCACCGGGAAGCAAGGTCCTGAGTGCCGAGGACGGACAGCAGCTCCAGCTTCTCCACGGCGTCTGTGCCGGGGACCGGGCTGAACCACAGCAAGCGCTGGCTGCCGTCCTCGGCCAGCAGGTTCAGGCAGTTCACATGGATCAGGCCCAGCGTCGGGTGGACGATGCGCTTGGTCTCCATGCGGCGCACCCCCACGTCGTGCCGGTCCCACAGCTCTGCGAAGTCCGGGCTGCGCCGGCGGAGCTCGGCGATCATGTCGCGGGTCTCCTCCTCGCCCCTCCCCCGGCGGGCGACGGCGGCCCGCAGGTCGGCGACGAAGGTCTCGGCGTGCCGGGCGTGGTCCTCCGGCGGGTAGATCGCGCGGGCGGCCGGGTCGGTGAACCACTGGTAGACGAAGCCGGACCGGGGTCCGGTGCCCGGCGGCGGCGGCCCGAGCAGGGCGGCGGCGAGCGGGTTCTGCAGCAGCACCACGTGCAGGTCGGTGATCAGCCGCGCCGGGGTGCCGGCCAGGCGGTCCAGCAGGTCGAGCATGGCCGGGTGGACATGCGAGGCCGCGCCGCCGAGCGGCGGTAGCGGCCGGCCGGCCAGGTGATACAGGTGGTCGCGCTCGTCGCGGGACAGCCGCAGGGCGCGGGCGAGCGCGGCGAGCATCTGCTCGGAGGGTTGGGCCCGGCCGCGCTCGAGCTCGATGTAGTAGTCGACCGACAGCAGCGCCAGGTGGGCCACCTCGTCGCGGCGCAGTCCCGGGACGCGGCGGCGCGGCCCGTCCGGCAGCCCGACGTCCTGCGGGCGGATCCGGTCGCGCCGTGATTTCAGGAAGCCTCCGAGCTCAGCGAGATCCACATCTCCAGTCTCCCCTGCCTGTCGGCTCGCAGCCAGGGGGTGGCGACCCCTGGGTAAACGGCCACTGGTTGGGCCTCGGCGACCGGCGGAAAGTGGTGCCGTCACCGAGAACGGAGCACATCATGACTGAGAACATCGTGACGGCCGACAACACAACCAAGGACACACAGGACGTCGCCGGCCCCCGCGTCGCCGTCGTCACCGGCGGCTCGCGCGGCATCGGCCGCGCGGTGGCCGATCGGCTGGCCGCCGACGGCTACGCCGTCGCCCTCGGCTACGCCGGCCGCAAGGACCTCGCCGAAGCGGCCGTCGCCGAGATCGAGGCCGCCGGCGGGCAGGCCCTGGCCGTCCAGGCGGACGTCGCCGACGAAACCGCCGTCGCCGAGCTCTTCGATCAGGCCGAGGCCCGCTTCGGCGGCGTCGACGCGGTGGTGAACGCCGCCGGCCGGATGTCCCTGTCCACGGTCGCCGACCTGGACCTCGCGGACCTCGACGCGCTGCACCGCACCAACATCCGCGGCGCCTTCGTGGTGGCGCAGCAGGCCGCGCGGCGGCTGCGGCCCGGCGGCGCCTTCATCGCGTTCTCGACCTCCGTCGTCGGCACCGCCTTCCCCACCTACGGCGCCTACGCCGCGAGCAAGGGCGCGGTCGAGGCGCTGACGCTGATCCTGGCCCGGGAACTGCGCGGCCGGGACGTCACCGTCAACACCGTCGCGCCCGGACCGACCGCGACCGACATGTTCCTCAACGGCAAGGACGACGAGCTGATCGCTCGCCTGGCGGCGCAGTCGCCGCTGGAACGGCTCGGCACGCCGAACGACATCGCCGAGGTCGTCGCCTTCCTGGCCGGACCGCAGGGGCACTGGGTCAACGGGCAGGTCGTGCGGGCCAACGGCGGAATGGTCTGAACTGAACAACAGAAAACCTAAGCCGAATAACAAAGAATCTGAGCTGAGCAGAAGAGAAAAGGAAGACAGCTATGCCATTCGCGAACTTCAAGGTCCCCGCCGGCACTCTCGACACCGAGCAGAAGGAGAAGATCGTCCACCGCACCACCGAGCTCTATGTCGAGATCTACGGCGAGCGCGCCCGAGGCGGCACCATGGTCCTGGTCGAGGAGGTCGCCGACGGCGGCTGGGGCATCGCCGACCAGGTCCTGACCCTCGCGATGCTTCAGAGCTCTGATCCCGAGGCTTAGCAGAAGGCCGGAACGCCCCGGAGCAGGAGCCCCGAACCATCAGGGCCGCTTCCTACTCCGGGGCGCCCGGCTGCAACCAGCCGAACGTCCGCTCGACGGCCCGCTTCCAGTTCGCGTACTCGCTCATCCGTCGCTCGTCGTCCATCGAGGGGTTCCACAGCGCGGCCCGATGCCAGTTGCGCCGCAGGCCTTCGAGGTCCGGCCAGTAGCCGACGGCCAGGCCCGCGGCGTAGGCGGCGCCGAGCGAGACGGTCTCGGCGACCATCGGCCGGACCACCGGGGCGGCCAGCACGTCGGCGACGAACTGCATCAGCAGGTTGTCGGCGGTCATCCCGCCGTCCACCTTGAGCGTGGTCAGCGCCAGCCCGGAGTCGGCGTTCATCGCCTCCACCACCTCGCGGGTCTGCCAGCCGGTCGCCTCCAACACCGCCCGGGCCAGATGCCCCTTGGTGATGTAGGAGGTCAGGCCGACGATGACGCCGCGCGCCTCGCTGCGCCAGTACGGCGCGTAGAGGCCGGAGAAGGCGGGCACGATGTAGCAGCCGCCGTTGTCCTCGACGGTGCGCGCCAGGGTCTCGATCTCCGGGGCGGTGCTGATCAGGCCGAGGCTGTCGCGGAACCACTGGACCAGCGAGCCGGTGACCGCGATCGAGCCTTCGAGGGCGTAGGCGGCGGGTTCCTCGCCGATCCGGTACGCCACCGTGGTGAGCAGGCCGTGGGTCGAGCGGACCGGGGTGTCGCCGGTGTTCAGCAGCAGGAAGCTGCCGGTGCCGTAGGTGCACTTGGCCTCGCCGCGGGCGAAGCAGGTCTGGCCGAACAGCGCGGCCTGCTGGTCGCCGAGCGCGGCGGCGATGCGGACGCCCGGGACGGCGCGCTCGGCGCGGCCGTAGATCTCGGCCGAGGACCGGATCTCCGGGAGCATCGCCGCGGGGATGCCGAAGAAGTCGAGCAGTTCCGGGTCCCACCGCAGCGTGTGGATGTCCATGAGCAGGGTCCGGCTGGCGTTGGTGACGTCGGTGACGTGCTCGCCGCCGTCCGGCCCGCCGGTGAGGTTCCAGATCAGCCAGCTCTCGATGGTGCCGAACAGCACCTCGCCGCGTTCGGCCTGCTCGTACAGCCCCGGCGTGTGGTCCAGGAGCCAGCGGATGCGAGGGGCGGAGAAGTAGGTCGCCAGCGGCAGCCCGGAGCGCTCCTGGACGATCGCGGCGTCGGGGCGCTGCGCGAACTCGGCGACCAGGGCGTCGGTGCGGGTGTCCTGCCAGACGATCGCGCGGGCGACCGGGTTGCCGGTGTGCCGGTCCCACAGCACCGTGGTCTCGCGCTGGTTGGTGATGCCGAGCGCGGCCACCTGGCGCGGGTCGACGCCCACCCGGTGCAGCGCCTCCGGAGCCAGGTGCTCCAGGTTGCGCCAGATCTCGGCGGCGTCGTGCTCGACCCAGCCGGGCTTCGGGAAGTACTGCTTGTGCTCGCGCTGGGTCACCGACACCAGCCGGCCGCCGCGGTCGAACAGGATGCAGCGGGTCGAGGTGGTGCCCTGGTCGACCGACATCACGTAGTGCGCGACCATGGTGCAGCCTTTCGTGGAAGGGGGGTCAGGCTGACGGCGGGATTGTGGAGCGCTACCAGCGGCCCGCGCCGAGATCCCGCGAGATCATCTGCGCGGCGTTCTGCACCGAGCCGGCCAGCACCGGGTCCGGCCGGCCGGACGCCGGGCACAGCCGGTCCACCGCGCCGGTGATGCTGATCGCGCCGACCACGAGCCCGCCGTAGCCGCGGATCGGCGCGGCGATCGAGGCCTGGCCCAGCGTCGCCTCCTCGACATCGGCGGCGAAGCCGAGCTCGCGGACCTTCGCCAGTTCGCGCTTCAGGGCCGCCGCCGACACCAGCGTGCGCCGGGTCAGCGGCTCCAGGCCGGATTCCGGCAGAGCCGCGGCGGCCTGGGCGTCGTAGGCGAGCAGGACCTTGCCGAGCGCCGTCGCGTGCAGCGGCAGCAGCGCGCCCACGTCCAGGCTCTGCAGGGAGTCGTCGGGCCGGAAGACGTGGTGCACGATCAGGACCTTGCCGTCCAGCGGGGTGCCGATCCACACCGCCTCGCCGCTGCGGGCGGCCAGCGCGTCGGCCCAGTTGATCGCCCGGGACCGCAGCTCGTTCACGTCCAGGTAGCTGGTGCCCAGGTGCAGCAGGGTGGCGCCGAGCTGGTACTTGCCGCTGGCCTTGTCCTGCTCGACGAACCCGACGCCTTGCAGGGTGCGCAGGATGCCGTGCGCCGTGCCCTTCGCCAGGCCCAGCGAGGCGGCGATCTCGCCGACCCCCAGCCGTCCCGAACCGCGGGCCAGCAGGCGCAGGATCGCTGCCGCACGTTCGATGGACTGCACAGGTCCCGGCATGGCGGTGATGATAGCCCTTCGTCTGTCGTTCGACGGGGTCGAACGGGGTCGTGCACAGCGGATCCGGCGCGCGCCGGCCCGGCGGCGCGTGCGCGCCGCGCCGGCCGCCGTGTCCGGCCCGGATCGGGGAGTCCACCAGGGAGTCCGCCAGGGTTTCCGCCATGTCGCGTGACGGTACTGCAGGTCGGGGATCCTGACCAGAGTTCGACAATGTCGACCGGCATACGTTGACGGCTGGTTTCGGGACCCGCACGCTGTGCCGAAGACCCCGCGGCCGCCGTTCGGCACCGCAGGGTCCGGCGCACCGGCGGACCGCCGGGCTGCCGCACCAGTGGCGATCAGGACGACCAGGAGGAGAGATGGCGGATCGCTTGGCGGATCGCATCCGAGCCAGAGGGCTCGCCGGAGAGCTGGCCGCGGAGTTCGCGGGCACGTTCATCCTGCTGCTGTTCGGCCTCGGCGTCGTGGCCCAGGTCGTGGCCGGCGGCCTCGGCAACCATGACAGCATCGCCTGGGGCTGGGGCTTCGGCGTCATCCTGGGCGTCTACGTCGCCGGCAAGATCAGCGGCGCGCACCTGAACCCGGCGGTGACCATAGCGCTGGCCGCCTTCGGCGGGTTCTCGTGGCGCAAAGTACTTCCCTACTCGCTGGCCCAGACCCTCGGCGCGTTCACCGCGGCCCTGATCGTCCGCTGGAACTACACCGAGGTGCTGGCCAAGCTCGACCCGCACCACACCGTCAGCAGCCAGGGCATCTTCTCCACGCTGCCCGGCAACGGCGCGCTGCCGGTGCATCTGTGGGGCGGTTTCCGGGACCAGGTGATCGGCACCGCGATCCTGCTGTTCTGCATCCTGGCGGTCACCGACCTGCGCAACTCGGCGCCGGCGGCCAACCTCGCGCCGGTCGTGGTCGGGTTCATCGTGGTCGCGATCGGGATGGCCTGGGGCACCGACGCCGGGTACGCCATCAACCCGGCGCGCGACTTCGGCCCGCGGCTGGCGTCGTTCCTCACCGGGTTCGGGCACGCGTTCCGGGACCAGTACGGCGATCTGTACTTCTGGGTGCCGATCGTCGGGCCGATCATCGGCGCGCTGATCGGGGCGTGGCTGTACCGGGTGCTGGTCGGCACCTTCCTGCCCACGGAAGAGGGAACGCCGCCCGGCGCCCTCGAAACCGAGGTCCCCGAGCATCAGACTGCTTAGTCACTCCCGTCCCCCGAGCACTGTGAGAGAGGTACCCCTTCATGGCTGACTACGTCGGCGCGGTCGACCAGGGCACCACCAGCACCCGCTTCATGATCTTCGATCACGGCGGCAACGAGGTGGCCCGGCACCAGCTGGAGCACCAGCAGATCCTGCCGCAGGCCGGCTGGGTCGAGCACAACCCGACCGAGATCTGGGAGCGGACCCGGGCGGTCATCGAGAGCGCGATGAACACCGCGCACCTGCACGCCGGCGACCTGGCCGCGCTCGGGATCACCAACCAGCGCGAGACCACCATGGTGTGGAACCGCCGCACCGGGCGGCCCTACCACAACGCCATCGTCTGGCAGGACACCCGCACCGACCGCATCGCCGCCGCCCTGGACCAGGACGAGCGCGGCCAGGTCATCCGGCGCAAGGCCGGGCTGCCGCCGGCGACGTACTTCGCCGGCGGCAAGATCCAGTGGCTGCTGGAGAACGTCGACGGGCTGCGGGCCGACGCCGAGGCCGGGGAGGCGGTCTTCGGCACGATGGACACCTGGCTGCTGTGGAACCTGACCGGCGGGGTGGACGGCGGCGTGCACGTCACCGACGTCACCAACGCCAGTCGCACGATGCTGATGAACCTGGAGACGCTGGACTGGGACGACGAGCTGCTGGGGTTCTTCGGTGTCCCGCGCGCCATGCTGCCGGCGATCCGGCCCTCGTCGGACCCGGAGGGGTACGGCCTCACGCGGGCCGACGGGCCGTTGCGCGGCGAGGTCCGGCTCACCGGGGACCTCGGGGACCAGCAGGCCGCGACCGTGGGCCAGGTCTGCTTCACGCCGGGGACGGCGAAGAACACGTACGGGACCGGCAACTTCCTGCTGCTGAACACCGGCACCGAGATCGTCCGTTCTGAGAACGGGCTGCTGACGACGGTGGCGTACAAGTTCGGCGACGAGGAGGCGGTGTACGCGCTCGAAGGATCCATCGCGGTGACCGGGTCGGCCGTGCAGTGGCTGCGCGACCAGCTCGGCATCATCTCGGGGGCGGCGCAGAGCGAGGCGCTGGCCCGGCAGGTCGAGGACAACGGCGGGGTGTACTTCGTGCCGGCGTTCTCGGGGCTGTTCGCGCCGTACTGGCGGTCCGACGCTCGGGGCGCGATCGTCGGGCTGTCTCGGTACAACACGAACGCCCACCTGGCGCGGGCGACGCTGGAGTCGATCGCGTATCAGACGCGGGACGTCGTGGAGGCGATGGAGCAGGACTCCGGCGTGCGGCTGGACGTGCTGCGCGTCGACGGCGGCGTGACCGCCAACGAGCTGGCCATGCAGATCCAGGCCGACGTGCTCGGGGTGCCGGTGTCGAAGCCGGTGGTCGCCGAGACGACGGCGCTGGGGGCGGCGTATGCGGCCGGACTGGCGGTCGGCTTCTGGAAGTCGACCGATGAGCTGGTCAGCAACTGGAACGAGGACAAGCGGTGGCTTCCGCAGGCCGATGAGGACGTGCGGGCCAAGGGCTACCGGAACTGGAAGAAGGCTGTCGCGCGGACGCTGGACTGGGTCGAGTTCGAAGACTGAGAAGGCAGAAGTCTGGCCCGTGTGTAGAAGTCTGGCCCGTGTGTCATCGAGGAATGAAGGACTGAGGAGCCGTGCAATCCACACCACTGAACGCCCAGTATCGGGCCGGTGCACTCGAGCAGCTGGCCGAGGAGGAATTCGACGTCCTGGTGGTGGGCGGCGGCGTGGTCGGGGCGGGGGCTGCGCTGGACGCGGCCACCCGCGGCCTGTCCGTCGCGCTCGTCGAGGCGCGGGACTGGGCCGCGGGGACGTCGAGCCGGTCGAGCAAGCTGATCCATGGCGGACTGCGTTATCTGGAGCAGCGCGACTTCGGGCTGGTGCGGGAGGCACTGACCGAGCGCGGGCTGTTGCTGAACCGGATCGCGCCGCACCTGGTGCGGCCGGTGCCGTTCCTGCTGCCGTTGCGGCACCGGGTGTGGGAGCGGTTCTACATCGGGGCGGGGGTGCTGCTCTACGACACTATGGGTGGCGCGCGCGCCGTGCCCCGGCACCGCCACCTGACCAAGTCCGCGGCGCTGCGCCGGGCTCCGGCCCTGCGGCGGGAGTCGTTCGTCGGCGCCATCCAGTACTACGACGCGCAGGTCGACGACGCGCGCTTCACGATGGCGCTGGCGCGTACCGCGGCGCAGTACGGGGCGCGGGTCGCCACCCGGACCCGGGTGACGGAGCTGCGGCGCGACGGCGACCGGGTCACCGGCGCCGTCGTGCACGATCTGGAAGGCGACCGGCGGATCGAGGTGAGGGCCCGGCAGGTCGTGGCCGCGACCGGGGTGTGGACGGATGACATTCAGGGGCTGGCGCGGCCGGAGGGGTCGGCGTCGGTGTCGGTGCGGGCTTCAAAGGGCGTGCACCTGGTTGTGCCGCGGGAGCGGATCAACCTGAAGACCGGTCTGATCTCCCGGACTGAGAAGAGCGTGCTCTTCATCATTCCGTGGGGTCGGCATTGGCTGGTGGGGACGACGGACACGGATTGGGATCTGGATCGCGAGCATCCGGCGGCCAGTCGGGCGGATGTCGACTACCTGCTGGAGCATGCCAACGCTGTGCTCGACGAACCGCTGACTGTCGAGGATGTGGAGGGGGTGTACGTCGGCCTGCGTCCGCTGCTGTCGGGGAGCGCGGATCAGACCACGAAGCTGTCGCGGGAGCATGTGGTCACGTCGCCGGCTCCGGGGCTGGTGGTCGTGGCGGGTGGGAAGTACACCACGTACCGGGTGATGGCGAAGGACGCGATCGACGCGGCGGCCGCCGAGCTGGCCGGCACCCACGGCTCTGCGATCCCGGAGTCGGTGACCGCCGAGGTGCCGCTGCTCGGCGCGGAGGGGTTCGCCGCCCGGTGGAACGAGCGCAGCCGGCTCGCGCGCCGGACCGGACTGGCGCCGGAGAGCGTGGAGCGCTTGCTGCGCAGGTACGGGTCGAGCGTCGATGAGGTGCTGGCGCTGATCGAGCAGGATCGGTCGCTGGGCGAGCCGATCGATGGGGCCGATGAGTATCTGAGGGCGGAGGCGGTCTACGCGGCTTCGCACGAGGGCGCGCTGCATCTGGAGGATGTGCTGACTCGGCGGACCAGGATCTCGATCGAGGAGCGGGACCGTGGCGCTGGTGCGGCGGCGGAGGTGGCACGGCTGATCGCGCCGGTGCTGGGGTGGAGCTCGGCTGTGGCGGAGGAGGAGGTGGAGCGGTACCTGGGGCACGTGGCGGCGGAGCTGGAGTCGCAGGTGCAGCTGGATGATGTGGCGGCGGATGCGGCGCGGGGGGCTGCGGTGGATCTGTATGACGTGGGGGTGGTGGCTATGCCTGGAGCGAGGGCATCGGCGGCTCAGGCTGAGGTGGGGGCTGAGGCGGCGGGCACGGGGACGGGCACGGGCACGGGGACTCATCGGCGATGGGGGCGGCTGGTGGCGGCTGAGGGATTGCAGCGGCTGGTCGAGCGGGTGGTGGATAGCCGGAGTAGGAGGCTTGAGGAACGATCGGCGGCTCGCGCTGGGGCTTCGGCTGGGGCTTCGGTTCCTTCGGGGAACTAGGTGCGGTTTTGCTGCCGGTCGTCGTGTGCACGGTCCCGGCAGCGGTGGGTCCTCGTTCGGTGACGGTCGGTGAGGTGGCTGAGTTTCAGTCGAAGTCAAAAGCAAGTCAAGAGCTTGATGAAGAGCCGGCGCCTCCGGCGGGGGCCTCAGTTCCCTCGGGGAACTGGCGCAAGTCCATCGGGGGGTGCTGCTAGGCGCGGCGGCTGCGGTTCGTGAGGTGGGCGGTTCGGTCCCCTCGGTCCCGACGGCAGCCGCAAGCGGTACAGCACCGGCCCTGGGGTGTCA
>JABFWL010000284.1 GCA_013362315.1 Catenulispora sp.
GATCTCCACGACCGCCGAGTGCAGCGAGTCCGAGGAGTAGATCGGGGCGGTACAGCCCTCGACGTAGTGGACGTAGGAGTCCTCGTCCGCGATGATCAGCGTCCGCTCGAACTGGCCCATGTTCTCGGTGTTGATCCGGAAGTAGGCCTGCAGCGGGATCTTCACGTGCACGCCCTTGGGGACGTAGATGAAGGAGCCGCCGGACCACACCGCGGTGTTCAGCGCCGAGAACTTGTTGTCGCCGGTGGGGATCACCGTCGCGAAGTGCTCCCGGAACAGCTCCGGGTACTCCTTCAGGGCGGTGTCGGTGTCCAGGAAGATGACGCCCTGCTCTTCCAGTTCCTTGTTGATCTGGTGGTAGACGACCTCGGACTCGTACTGGGCGGCGACACCGGCGATCAGCCGCTGCTTCTCCGCCTCCGGGATGCCGAGCTTGTCGTAGGTGTTCTTGATGTCCGCCGGCAGGTCGTCCCAGGACGCGGCCTGCTTCTCGGTGGAGCGGACGAAGTACTTGATGTTGTCGAAGTCGATGCCGCCCAGGTCCGCGCCCCACACCGGCATCGGCTTCTTCTCGAACAAGCGCAAGCCCCGCAGCCGCATGTCGAGCATCCACTGCGGCTCGTTCTTCTTCGCGGAGATGTCGCGGACGACGTCCTCGTTCAGGCCGCGGCGCGCGGCGGCGCCGGCGACGTCGGAGTCAGCCCAGCCGTATTCGTAGGTGCCGAGGCCTTCGAGCTGCTCGTGCGAGGTGGTGGTCATGATTCGCGATCCCTTCCGGAAACCTCGGTGCTCTTGCTGGTCCCGGTGGCAGTCGCAGTCATCGGGATAGAAGTCATCGGGATATAGGTCGTGCAGACGCCGTCGCCGTGAGCGATGGTCGCCAGTCGTTGGACATGAGTTCCCAGCAGCGCGGCGAAGGCCTCGGTCTCGGCCTCGCACAGCTGCGGGAACTGCTCGGCGACGTGCGCCACCGGGCAGTGGTGCTGGCACAGCTGCTCGCCGGCGGTCGGCGCCTTGCCGGACTCGCGCAGCGTGGCCGCGTAGCCCTCCTCGGTCAGCAGCCGGGCCAGCAGGGCCGGCCGTTCCTCGGCCGGGACGCCGTCCATCCGCTCCCGGAACCGGTCGGCGAGCTCGGCGACGCGCTTGCGCGCGAAGGCGTCCACCGCGTCGCTGCCGGCGTTCTCGGCCAGGAACTTCAGCGCCTCCACGGCGAGCTGGTCGTAGGCCTGGTAGAAGACGCCGCGCCCGCGGTCGGTGAGGGCGAAGACCTTGGCCGGGCGACCACGGCCGCGCTGGCCGTAGGTGCGCTGCTGGCGCGCCTCGACCAAATTCTCGGCGAGTAGTGCGTCCAGGTGGCGCCGGACGCCCGCCGGGGTCAGATTCAGCCGCTTGCCGAGGTCGACAGCCGTCGAAGGACCGTTGGCCAGTATGGAGCGCGCCACCCGGTTACGGGTGCCGACATGCACGTCAGTAGCGTCGTCGGCAGGCGACGGCACACTCACGCTCTGGCTCGGCACGCTTTCCACAACACCAGTGTGCCTTTATTCGTTCCCGCCTACCAAGTAAGGTGGACCTAATAAGGCACGCGGGTGTGACGTAATTCACGTCCCCTGCTCAGGCTTCCGCGTGCCGGACGAGGGCCGCCGCCCCGATCAGGCCGGCGTCGCCGCCCAGTGCCGCGGGAAGAACGCTCACGTCGCGGGTGAACGACAGCTGAGCGTACTCCTTCAGATGCTCGCGCAGCGGACCGAACAGCAGGTCCCCGGCCTTCGCCACGCCGCCGCCGATCACCGCCAGCCGGATGTCCACCAGGGCCGCCGTGCTCGCGACGGCCGCCGCCAGGGCGCGAGCCGAGCGGTCGAACGACGCCAGCGCGGCCGCGTCCCCGGCGCGCGCCGCCGCCGCCACCTCGGCCGCTGAGGTGCTGCCCACGCGGGCCGCGATCGCGGTTCCGCTGGCGAGGACTTCGACACAGCCCCGCGCGCCGCACGGGCACGGCGGCCCGTCGAGCTCCACGCAGATGTGGCCGATGTGCCCGGCGTTGCCGCTCGGCCCCGGCCGCAGCTTCCCGCCGAGGATCAGGCCGCCGCCGACGCCGGTCGAGACGACCATGCACACCGCGTCGTCGCAGCCGGCGGCCGCGCCGCGCCAGTGCTCCCCCGCCGCCATCGCGACGCCGTCGCCGGCCAGGGTCACCGGCCGCCCGGTGGCCTCGGCCACCCGCTCCACCAGCGGGAAATCGCGCCAGGTGCGGATGTTGACCGGGCTGATGGTGCCCTTGGCGGCGTCGATCGGCCCGGCGCTGCCGATGCCGACGGCCTGCACGGATCCCCAGCTCGGATCGGCTGTCAGCGCCTGGAGCAGATCCTGGACCGCGGTCATCGGCTCGACGGCGGGTGTCGGGCGCTCGTGCCGGACCAGCAGTGCGCCGTCGGCGTCGACGAGTCCCGCCGCGATCTTGGTGCCGCCGATGTCGATGGCCGCGTACACACTTCCTCCGGATGGCTCTGGGATGTCCTGGATGGGAGAAGCCGATAAGAGAAGCCCGCCGAGCTGGAGGCTCAGGATCTCCAGCTCGGCGGTGGCTTGGTCAGCGCGAAGCGGCTTGCTCAGCGCGCGCGGCGGCTAGCCCAGCGCCAGCTCGTCTATGCCGGCCAGCTCCTCAGCGGTGAACTCCGGCCCGGACACCGCCGCCACGTTCTCCTCCAGCTGCGCCACCGAGGACGCGCCGATCAGCGCCGAGGTCATCCGGGGATCGCGGAACACCCACTGGGTCGCCATCTGCGCCAGCGTCTGGCCGCGCTTGCCGGCCAGCTCGTTCAGCCCGCGCAGCCGGGTCAGCAGCTCGGGCGTCAGGTTGTCCTTGGACAGGAAGTGCCCGATCGAGGCCCGCGACCCGGCCGGGACGGTCCCGTCCAGGTAGCGCGACGTCAGCAGGCCCTGCTGGAGCGGGCTGAACGCGATGCAGCCCATGCCGGTCTCGGCGGTGGCGTCCAGCAGCGCGTCGTCCTCGATCCAGCGGTTCAGGATCGAGTAGGACGGCTGGTGGATCAGTGCCCGCACACCCATGCCGCGCAGGATCTCGGCCGCCTCTCGCGTCTTCTCCGAGGAGTACGACGAGATGCCGACGTAGAGAGCCTTCCCCTGCTGCACCGCGGAAGCCAGCGCGCCCATCGTCTCCTCCAGCGGAGTCTCCGGGTCGAAGCGGTGCGAGTAGAAGATGTCGACATAGTCCAGGCCCATCCGGGTGAGCGACTGGTCGAGCGAGGCCAGCAGATACTTGCGCGAGCCCCACTCGCCATACGGCCCCGGCCACATGTCGTAGCCGGCCTTGGTGGAGATCACCAGCTCATCCCGGTAAGGACGGAAGTCCTGGGCGAACACCCGGCCGAAGTTGATCTCCGCCGAGCCGTAGGGCGGACCGTAGTTGTTCGCCAGGTCGAAGTGCGTGATCCCGAGGTCGAAGGCCCGGCGCAGGATCGCGCGCTGCTCGGCCGCCGGCTTCGTGTCCCCGAAGTTGTGCCACAAGCCCAGCGACACGACAGGCAGCTTCAGCCCGCTCGCCCCGGTGCGCCGGTACGGCATCCGGCCGTCGTAGCGCGCGGGCTCGGCGGCATAAGTGGTCAAGACATCCATGGCGATCAGGCCTCCGAGGAACCGGTGGAGCGGGTGAACCGAAGCGTGACCAGCTGGAAGGGCCGCAGGCTCAGCCGCAGCCCGGCACCCTCGGCGGTCACGCCCACACCCTCTCGGCTGATCGGCCGCTCGAGCAAATCGCAGATCTCGAAGCCTGAGAAATCGAAGCGGGGAGTGATGAGCGCCGAGGCCCGGCCGCCGTGCGCCTCGTAGACGCGCAGGACGACGTCGCCGCCGCGGTCGTCGGCGAGCTTGACCGCGGAGGCGACGACGGCGTCGTTGTCGACGGTGAACAGCGGCTCGACCGCTCCGCCTCCCCGGAACGCGGATCCGCCCTTGGTGTTGATCGCCCGGCCCTCGCGCACCGCGTCGCCGATCGAGGCGCCCGGCACGATCGCGTGCTCGAAGCTGTGGACGCCCTGGTCGGTCTCGGGGTCCGGGAAACGCGGCGCCCGCAGGAGCGACACCCGCGCGGTCACGGTGGTCCCGCCGTCCCGGCGCACGGTGCGGGTCACGTCGTGGCCGTAGGTGGAACCGCTGACCAGCGCCACGCCCCAGCCCGGTTCCTCGAAGTGCAGGAACCCGTGGTTGCAGGCTTCGAACTTCGCGGCCTCCCACGAGGTGTTGGTGTGGGTGGGCCGGAAGATGTGGCCGAACTGGGTCTCCGAGGCGTAGCGGTCGGCGCGGATGTCGAGCGGGAAGGCCAGCTTGAGGAACTTCTCGGTCTCGTGCCAGTCCACCCGCGTGCTGATCGACACCTTCTTGCCGTCCTCGGCCAGCCGCACCTGCTGCCGGACCTGCGACGCGCCGAAAGAGCGGGTCACCGTGACCATGACCGCGCCGAGCGCCGGCTGCTCCTCGACGACCATCGAGTCGAGCTCGGTCAGGTCGGTCACGGTATTGCGATAGAACTCGTCGACGTCCCAGGCGTCCCACATGTTGGGGAAGTCCGGGTGGATCTGCAACAGGTTGGCGGCGGCGCCGGGCGGCAGGGTCTCCCGGCCCTGTTCGACGTCGACCAGCGACACGATCAGGCCCCGGTCGTCGATCTCCACCCGCACCAGGCCGTTGTCCAGGACGTGGCCGCCGCCGGGCCGGTCCGCCACCTCGACCTGACCGTCCAGCGCGGCCATGACCCCGGCACCGCCGGCCGGCACCCCTCGGTGCTCGTGCGGGCGGCTGTTGAAGGTGACCACGCCGTCGCCGGCCGCGCCGAGGCCGGCCGTCTCATAGATCTGCTGCTGGCTGTCGCCGATCAGCTCGACCAGCTCATGGCCGAGTTCGTTATAGGTGCGCTCGGCCTCGCGGTGCACCCAGGCGATGGAGGAACCCGGCAGGATGTCGTGGAACTGGTGCAGCAGCACCGTCTTCCAGATCCGGTCGAGCGCTTCGTAGGGGTATTCGGCCCCGGCTCGCACCGCCGCCGTCGCCGCCCACAACTCGGCCGACCGCAGCAGCGCCTCGCTCCGCCGGTTGCCCTGCTTCGTCCCCGCCTGGCTGGTCAGCGTCGCCCGGTGCAGCTCCAGGTACAGCTCCCCCACCCACACCGGCGGGTTCTGATACTCAGCCTCGGCCTTTGCGAAGAAGTCCGCGGGCTTCTCCCACTCGACCTTCGCCGAGCCCTCCAAGTCCTTCATCCGCTTGGCCTTGGCGATCATCTCGCGCGTCGTCCCGCCGCCGCCGTCGCCCCAGCCGGTCGGGGCCAGCGACACCGAAGCCCGGCCCTTGTCCTTGAAGTTGCGCGCGGCGTGCGCGATCTCGCTGCCCTTCATCGAGCAGTTGTAGGTGTCGATCGGCGGGAAGTGCGTGAAGATCCGCGTCCCGTCGATGCCCTCCCACAGGAACGTGTGATGCGGGAACTTGTTGATCTGGCTCCAGGAGATCTTCTGCGTCAGCAGCCACTTCGACCCGGCCGCCTTGATGATCTGCGGCAGGCCGCCGGCGAAGCCGAAGGTGTCCGGCAGCCAGGCCTCGTCGTTCTCGAGGCCGAACTCCTCCAGGAAGAAGCGCTTGCCGTGCACGAACTGCCGGGCCATCGCCTCCGAGCCGGGCATGTTCGTGTCCGACTCCACCCACATCCCGCCGGCCGGGACGAAGCGGCCGTCCGCGACCGCCCTCTTCACCTTCTCGTAGACCTCGGGGCGGTGGGTCTTGACGAAGTCGTACTGCGCGGCCTGGGACATCGTGTAGAGGAAGTCCGGCTCGTCGGCGAGCAGCGCGGTCATGTTCGCGGTGGTCCGGGCGACCTTGCGGACCGTCTCGCGCAGCGGCCACAGCCACGCCGAGTCGATGTGCGCGTGGCCGACCGCGGAGATCTTGTGCGCGGACGGGACCGCCGGCTTGGCCAGCGCCTCCACCAGGCACTCGCGCGCCGCGGCGGCGGTCGCGTTCACGTTCTGCAGGTCGATCGCATCCAGCGCCCGCTCGACCGCGCGCACGATCTCGTACCGGCGCGCCGAGTCCTCCGGCAGCTCGGCCATCAGCTCGCCGAGCACTTCCAGATCGGCGACCAGGTTCCACACGGTCTCGTCGAAGACCGCCAGGTCCAGCCGCTCCAGCTGGTACTGCGGCGTGTCACCGGCCGTCTCCTTCTCGCCGAGCAGCGTCGGCAAGAAGGGGTGGTAGTCCAGGATCACCGGGTTGGAGGCCGCCTCGACGTGCAGCAGCACCTCTTCGCCGCCGACGGCCGGCGCGGCCACCGGCACCCACTGGTTGCGCGGGTTCAGGCCCTTCACCGGCGAGCCGTCGGGCCGGTAGACCAGGCCCTCGCACTGGAAGCCGGGCATGTTCTTGTCGAAGCCGAGGTCGATGATCGCCTCGACGGTCTTGCCGGCCCACTCGGCCGGGACCGTGCCCTCGACGGTGAGCCAGCTGGTGCCCCAAGGCGCGCCCCATTTGGCGCCGACCGCGATCGGCTCGCGCGGCGCCGCCAGGCCCTCGGCCACCGGCACCGGCTCGCCCGGGGCGACCCAGATCGAGGCGGTCAGCGGCACCGACTCCGGGTAGACCGCCGGCGTGATGCGCTCTTCCAGAACGCGCTTCAGACGGTGCTCCACCAAGGCCCGGTTATCGTGCATCGCTCTTGCTCTCCCTTTAGCCGACCCAGCTCAGACCGGCTGAGTTGTGTCCTCGACCGTCAGCACCTCGGTAATGCCGCGCGCAGTCAGATGATTCTTATCCCCCGCCAGGCCGGCCAGCACCACGGCCGGGCGCACGCCGAGGTCCAGCAGCCGCATGTAGGCCTCGTAGAAGCGCCCGCCGGGCGCACAGGTGGCGCGTGCGGTGACCTGCTCGGGCAGATCAACGGCCAGCGCGGTGGTGCGCGGGGCCGGCGGCGTCCAGGACGCCCGGGTCTCGGAGACGATCTTGGCCAGCTCCAGGCCGGCGGGCTTGGGCTCGCGCGTGGTGGTCAGCAGGCCCAGGCTGTACTCCAGCTCCGGGAAATCGGCCAGGGCCCGGTCCACGTCATGCGAGCACCACCAGGTCACGCCCCAGACGTCCGGACAGTCCAGGGCGTTGGCCACGGTGGCGCGGGTGAACTCCGCTGCCCGGTCGGCGGGGATGTGCGGCTGCGGCGCCCCGACCTCCTGCAGCCAGACCGGCCGGTGTGGATCCACGGCCCAGGCCTTGGACAGTTCGATCATGTACTCGGCGTGGTGCGCCACCGCGGTGGACTCCGTGCCGTAGCACTGCTGCGTGCCGTTGAAGACCCAGGAGTGGATCGCGGTCGCGGCGCCCTGACGGGCGGCGTGCGACGGAGTGAACGGATGGTCGTCGAGATACCAGGCGGCGTCATAGGAGCAGTGCAGGTGCAGCTTGCCCGGAGCCCCCTGCTCGCACGCGGCCAGCAGCCGCTCCAGCCACGCCGCCGCCTGCGCGGGCGTGATCCGGTCCGGGTCCGGGTGCGGGTCGCCGGAGAACTGGTTGGTCTCGTTGCCCAGCGTCATGCCGAGAAAGTTGGGCCGGTCGGCCAGCGCCGCGGCCAGGGTGCGCAGGTACTCCGCCTCGCCGTCCAGGACGTCGGGATCGGTGAAGATGTTGCGGCGGTGCCAGCTGGTGACCCAGGCCGGCTGGAAGTCGAAGCTCGACAGGTGGCCCTGCAGACCGTCGACGTTCACGTCCAGGCCGCGCTCGGCGGCGGCGTCGGCCAGCGCCACCAGCTGCTCGATCGCGCGCGGGCGGATCAGGGTGCGGTTGGGCTGGAACAGCGGCCACAGCGGGAAGACCCGCACATGGTCCAGGCCCAGCGCGGCGATCGAGTCCAGGTCGGCGCGCACGGCATCCAGATCGAAATCGAGCCAGTGGTGGAACCAGCCGATGCTGGGGGTGTAGTTGACGCCGAAGCGCGGCGTCTTCGGTGGCGGTGCCTGTGGGTCTACCGTCATGTCCTGAGCTGGTCCCTCGTATGTGTTCGTGTGGCGGTGGCAGTGCTCTGTGCTCGCTGTGTGCTCGCTGTGTGCTCGCATCAGGACTCGGGTCAGCCCTTGATCGCGCCCTCGGAGACACCTCTGAAAAAGAACCGCTGCAGGACCATGAACAGCAGGAGGATCGGGACCAGGGCGATCATCGTCCCGGCGGCGATGGTGCGCGGATCGTGTGACCACTGGCCGTCCAGATAGGACAGGCCGACGGTGAGTGTCAGCTTGTCCGGGGTCTGCAACACCAGCAGCGGCCACAGGAAGTCGTCCCAGGCGCCGATGAACGCGAAGATCGAGATGACGCTCAGCGTGCCCTTCACCGCCGGCAGCCCGACGAAGCGCAGGCGCTGCAGGGTGGTGGCGCCGTCGATGACCGCCGCCTCCTCGACCTCCCTGGGCAGCGCCAGGAACGCGTTGCGCATCAGCAGCACGTTGGTCATGGCGATCATGTCCGGCAGGCAGACCCCCAGAATGGTGTCGCCCAGGCCCATGCTGGTGATCATCTGGAACTTCGAGATGATCGTGACCTCGGCCGGCAGGATCAGCGTCGAGACGAACACCCCGAGCAGCAGCTTGCGGCCCTTGAACTTGAGCCGGGCCAGCACGTAGCCGGCCAGCGTGGCGCCGATGATGTTGCCGGTGACGTTGATCGCCGCGACGGTCAGCGAGTTGACCGCGAAGTGCCAGACCGGGATGGTGCGCTGCACCTCGCCGTAGTTGCCCAGGGTCGGATGCTGCGGCAACAGCTCGATGTTCTGCGTGAAGACGTCCTCGGCCTTGCTCTTGAGCGAGGTCGACAGCTCCCACAGCATCGGCCCGATCGAGATCAGCAGCACCGCGACCAGGGTCAGGTAGCGCAGGGCCAGGCCGGTGCGGGTCGGCGCGTCGAAGATCGGCGAGCGGCCTCTGCGGTCCGGGTGCCGCAGCGCGTTCTGTCTCTTCGTACTCTTCGCGCTCTTCGTGCCTAGGCGCGGGTCCTGAAGCTCGCGGGGCTCTTCAGCAGTGGTCGCGGACATCAGGACTCCTCCTGGGCGTTCTTGTTCAGGCGGGTCAGGAACAGCAGCGGGACCGCGGTGAGGAAGAACAGGAACACGCTGATCGCGCTGGCGTAGCCCAGCCGGCCGTCGCTGCCGGAGGCGGCCTGCTGCACCAGCATCACGATCGACACGTCCTGCCCGCCGACCCCGCCGGTGCGGCCGCCGAGGATGTAGAGCTCGCTGAACACCCGCATCGCGTTCACGGCGATCAGCACCGAGACCAGGAGCATGGTGCCGCGCACCCCGGGGACGGTGACGCTCCAGAACCGGCGGACCGTGCCGGCGCCGTCCACCGCCGCGGCCTCGTGCAGGTCTCGCCGGACGCTGCCGAGCGCGGACATGTAGAGGAGCATGTAGTAGCCGAGGCCCTTCCACACCGTCAGCGCGACCGCGGACAGCAGGAGCAGCCAGCGGTCGGTCAGGAACGGGATGGTCTTGTGGATGAACCCCATCGACTGAGCCAGGTTGTTGATCAAACCCCGGTCGTCCAGCAGCCACTTCCAGATCAGCGCCACGGTCACCGCCGAAGCGATGACCGGGAAGTAGAACGCGGTCCGGAAGAAGGCGATGCCCGGGATCTGCCGCTGCACCAGCAACGCCAGCAACAGCGGCAGCAGGGTGAGCAGCGGGACGCAGACCACCATGAAGACCACGGTGTTGATCATCGCGTCCCGGATATGCGGGTCATTCCACAGCAGCCAGTAGTTCTTCAAACCGATGAAGTGCCCACCGGTCAGCTGGTGCACGTTGGTGAACGACAGCGTGACGGTGTTGATCGCCGGCCACACGCTGAACAGCGCGAGCCAGACCAGCGCCGGCAGCATCAACAGCCATGGTGTGTAGAACCGGTGGGACCTCATCGGCTTCCTCTTAACTTCCCATCAGGACTTCGGGACTGGCCCGCCGCGGTTACTGCGTCAGCAGGCCGTTCGCCTGGTTGACCGTGTTGTCCAGCGCCTGCTTCGCCGTCTCCTTGCCGGTCATCGCCTTGGCGATCTCCTGGTTCAGGATCGTGTTCATCGCGTCGGTCCAGATCGGCGGCGTGAAGTTCACCGCGGTCTGCATGTCCTTGTACGCGATCACCGAGGCGTCGCCCTGCGGGGTGCCGTCGCTCTTGCTGTACTGCGGATCGTTCGCCGAGGCGGTGGTGCCGGGCAGGAAGCCGGGAGCCAGCTTGAGGAAGTCGACCTGGTTCTGGTTGTTCGTCACGAACTCAGCGAAGGCGAGCGCCAGAGCCAGGTTCTTGCTCTTGCTAGAGACTGAAATGCCCTGCACGTACAGCGGCGCGGTGTCCAGAGCCGGAGACGGCACCATGTTCGGAACCAGCGACGGGTTGTCCTTCTGCATGCTGGTGATCGCGTTGCCGCCGCCGGTGGTCCAAGCCACCTCCTGCTTGGTGAACAGCTTGTAGTTGCCCTCATAGCTGTTGTCCAGGACGTTCGACGGCAGGTAACCGGCCTTGTAGGCCTGGGTGTACTTGTCCAGCATCGCCTCGGCGGCGTCGGTGTTGAAGGCGAACTTGGTGCCGTCAGCGGACAGCAGCTTCGTGCCGGTGTTGGCGATATCCGACAGGCCCGGAGCGCGGGACATCAGGTAGTCCTTGCCGCCGGAGTTGTCGTGCATGACCTTGGCCTGCGCGACGAGTTCGTCGAAGGTCTTCGGGGGCTTGGTGGCGTCGAGGCCGTCCTTGGCCATCATGGCCTTGTTCCAGTAGCTGACGTCGGTACCCAGGTACCACGGGAAGCCGAAGAACGTCGCGCCGCCGTCGATGTCCTGGTAGTTGTAGGCGTTCAGCCCGCTCTTGACCCAGTCCGTCTGCAGCGTCGGCACGTTCTTCTTCAGGTCCAGCAGGTTGCCGGTCTTGGCCACCGCGTGCGCGATGTCCGGCGGCAGATTCACCACATCCGGCAGGCTGCCGGTGGCCACCTGGCTGGTGACCTTGGTCGGGTAGCCGTCGCCGGGCTGGTCGATCCAGTTGATGTCGGTACCCGGATGCGCGGCCTTGAAGTCGGCGATGAGTTTGGTGAAGTACGGCGTGAACTTGTCGTTCTTCAGCGACCAGGTCTGGAAGGTGATGGAGCCGGACAGCGCCGCGGTGGTCGCGACGGTCTTGGTGGCGTCCGCGGTGGAGGACTTGCTGCCGACGCCGCAACCCGCGGCCAGCAGGGTCGCGGCCACTGCTATAGCGGATACCGCTGTGGTCCTGCGCATGTTCATGACTCCCGATCTTCGCAGTGTGAGGGGATCTTCATGGAGCGTGTGGGTGTCGTTCAGGAGTACCCGACCGTTAACGAGTGGTTTACTAAACCGCTCTAGCAAGGGTGGACTATGCTCTGCCCGATACGGGGTGTCAAGACATGCGGAGCCCGCGCCGACGCCGTCGGTCTCGTGGTAGCCCGCCCGGCGCAGACCATCGGCGCCGAACCGTTCTTCGGCCTGCTGCTGGCCGGCCTGCAGGCCGGACTCTCGGCCCGGTCGGTGGCCCTGCACCTGATGATCGTCGAGGACACCGCCGCCGAGATCGAGGTCTACCGGCGTTGGACGTCCGAACGGCACGTCGACGGCTTCGTGGTGGTGGACCTGCAACACCGCGACCGGCGGGTGCCGGTGCTGGAGGAACTGGGTATGCCAGCTGTGGTGCTCGGCGGCCCGAGCGGGCACGGCGCCCTGCCCAGCGTCTGGGCCGACGACCGCGAGGCGATGCTGTCGCTGGTGGACTACCTGGCGGCGCTGGGCCACCGCAGGATCGCGCACGTCGCCGGCGACGAGGCGTTCCACCACACCCGGCGGCGG
>JABFWL010000193.1 GCA_013362315.1 Catenulispora sp.
GCGGAGGATGTGGGATTCGAACCCACGGTGGCTCTCGCCACTTTGGTTTTCAAGACCAACGCCTTCGGCCGCTAGGCAAATCCTCCTCGGGCGCGCCAAAGCCCACCCGTGAGGCAGCAGTCTCTCACAACCGGGCGGTCGGGCGGTCAGGCGGCGCCGAAGGGCAGCGTGTCCGGGCTCAGGGCGGCGGCGCCGGAGCGGGCGGCGGTCAGGCGGCGGCGGTGGTGGCGGCGGCAGAGGACCTCGTAGCCGATCTCGTCCTCGACCGCGGTGTCGCCGACCACGACCTGCTCGCCCTCCAGCACCATCTCGCCGCGCAGAGTGCGGGCGTTGTGGGTGGCGCGGGCGCCGCACCAGCACAGGGTCTGCACCTGCAGCACCTCGATGCGGTCGGCGAGCTCGATCAGGCGCTTGCTGCCGGGGAACAGGCGGGTGCGGAAGTCGGTGGTGATGCCGAAGGCGTAGACGTCGATGGACAGCTCGTCGACCATGCGGGCCAGCTGCTCGATGTGGTCCTCGGTGTAGAACTGCGCCTCGTCGGCGACGACGTAGTCCACCTTGCCGCCGGCCGACATCAGCTGGACCACGTGGTTCAGCAGGTCGGTGTCCTCCTCGACCTCGACCGCGGCCGCCTTCAGGCCCAGCCGGCTGGAGATGGTGGCGCTGCCGGCGCGGTCGTCGCGGGTGAAGATGAGCCCGGCCCGGCCGCGGGCGTTGTGGTTGTGGTCGAGCTGCAAGGCGAGGGTCGACTTGCCGCTGTCCATGGTTCCGGTGAAGAAGACGAGCTCGGCCATGGTCGCTGATTATCCCCTACCGGTGGTGCGGGCTGCGAGCGCGGCGCGGATCCGGGCCGCCGCCGAGGCCAGCAGCGGTCGCAGGTGCGGGGCGGCCAGCACTCCGGCGGCCGCGGCCACCCCGACGCCGCCGAACAGCAGCCGGTCGCCGGTGGTCAGCGCGGTCCGCCAGGCGCTGAACGCCAGGTTGCGGCGCGAGGTCAGCACGGTCCAGGTCGACACCCGCTCCACCCGCGCGACCAGGCGCACCACATGGAACAAGCTGCCGGCGACGCAGCACAGCTCCGCCCCGGCGGCTGCGGCCAGTGCGGTCAGCGAGCGTCGGATCACCGGGCTCACCATATCCGCACTGCGCCGCACGCACGCGCCCTTCCGGCCGCCTTCGGGCCGCCTCCGCGCCGGCCCCCGGGCCGCCTCCGTGCTGACCGCACGCCGCCGGAACGCCGCCGACACCCGGTCGCCGCGCCGCCGACACGCAGTCTCAGCCCTGCCGGCTGATGCTCACCGCGGTGCCGTACGCGCAGATCTCGGTCCACACGTCGCCCATCTCCGAGGTGTCGAAGCGCATCCCGACGATCGCGTTGGCGCCGCGGTTCAGCGCCTCCTGGATCATCCGCTGCATGACCTCGTTGCGGCTGTCCATCAGCGCCTTGGTCATGCCCTTCAGCTCGCCGCCGAACATCGACTTCAGCCCGGCCCCCATCTGGCTGAAGGCGTTGCGGCTGCGCACGGTCAGCCCGAAGACCTCGCCGTACACCACGTCGATGCGGAACCCCGGGATGTCGTTCGTGGTGACGCACAGGAAGTTGTTCTGCTGGAACTGCTGTTGCGGCGGCGGCGCGTACTGCTGCTGCGGCGGCTGCTGCTGGTACCCCGGCTGCTGTCCGTAGGGCTGCTGGCTCATCGGTCCCCCTCCAGTGGGCTTTGGAACGGATACGTTCCGGTCGGAACTCCGCGTCGGTTAGACCATACGACAACCACCCCGGTGTCCGGCTGAGAGGATGACGAGTCTCTGAAACCGAGGTGAAAGCCCGCTGAATAGGGCGGATACCGGGCGCGGATCATGGTGGAGCCGGGCCCGGAGTCTGGAAAGATTTCGAGCGTGCAATCACTGCGCCGCCTCGAGCCGCGTCCCAGCGGCCCGCCCTCCGGTGCCCACGCCGAGGGCCCGGGCCACAGCCATCCCGGCCTGCGCACCGGCGCCTCCGGCCCCGCCGTGCCCCGCCGGGCCGCCGCCGACATCCCGGTCATCGCCCACCGCGGGGCCTCCGAGGACGTGCCCGAGCACACGCTGGCCGCCTACGAGGCCGCGCTGCTCCAGGGCGCCGACGGCCTGGAGTGCGACGTCCGGCTGACCGCGGACATGCAGCTGGTGTGCGTGCACGACCGCCGGGTGAACCGCACCTCCAACGGCCGCGGCGTGGTCTCCACCCTGGAGCTGGCCCAGCTGCGGCAGCTGGACTTCGGGTCCTGGAAGCAGCCGCACCCCGACCCCGAGGGCCCCGGCGCCGCCTACGTGGAGTACCCGGACCTGCGGCGCGAGGGCGCGCACCGGGTGCTCACCCTGGAACGGCTGCTGGAGCTGGTCGTGGACCACCCGCGCCCGGTCCGGATGGCGATCGAGACCAAGCACCCGACCCGGTACGCCGGCCTGGTCGAGGAGCACCTGGTGGCGCTGCTGGACCGGTTCGGCCTGGCCCACCCCCGGCTCGGCGAGCGCTCCCCGGTGCGGGTCATGTCGTTCTCGGCGCTGTCGGTGCGGCGGATCCGGCGCCTGGCGCCGTCCCTGGAGACGGTGCTGCTGCTGGACCGCGTCCCGCTGCGCTTCCGCGACGGTTCCCTGCCGCGCGGAGTGAGTATCGCAGGACCCGGAGTCCATATTCTGCGAACACACCCGGAATATGTGGAACGCGCGCATTCCATGGGAAACCGTGTGCACGTCTGGACAGTGGACCAGGCCTCCGATATCGACCTGTGCGTGGAACTCGGCGTGGACGCGATCATCTCCAACCGGCCCAAAGCGGTGCTGGCCAGGCTGGGCCGGGACGCCGCCGCGGGCGTCGGGCGGCCGGCGCGGTGACGGCATCGGGGTGAACCCTGATAAACCCCTCGGTTCTCGTTTTCTGTGCGGACGAACCGGGCATCTACCGCGAGTAGCTCCTCGTCGGCAGGGAGGGAGCCGTGGGGGTCGTCATGTCGGTGAAACCGGACAGTCCCGGGGATTCCCGGAGCTCGGTGTCGGCACGGATATCGGTGCCGGCACAGATATCGGCACAGATATCCACATCCGAATCGGCCGCGCGCGGGCAGGCGCCGCGGGCGGCGGGCGACGCCGGCGGGACGGAGTTCCCGCACGCGCCCGAGAGCGTCGGGGCGGCCCGCCACGCGCTGGCCAGCGCTCTGCAGCGCA
>JABFWL010000176.1 GCA_013362315.1 Catenulispora sp.
AGCGCGGCGGCCTCGGCGGCGCGGACAGGTGCTCGCCGACCCGCCGCACCAGCCGTGCCATCTCGTACGCGATCAGCCCGATGTCGGCATTAGCGTCGCTGAACACCGCGAGCCCGGCACCGGACCCGGCCGCCATCACGAACAGGAACCCCTGCTCGAACTCGATCATCGTCTGCCGGACGCCGCCGGTCTCGAAGTGCCGCGAGGTGCCCTTGGCCAGGCTGTGCAGCCCGGAGGCGACGGCGGCCAGGTGCTCGCCGTCCTCCCGGGACAGCGCCGCCGACGCCGCCAGCGGCAGCCCGTCCGCGGACAGCACCATGGCGCAGCGCACCGCCCGCACCTGCCCGACCAGGTCGTCGAGCAGCCAGTCGAGCTCGCCCGGCGGATGGGTGCGTGCCTCGGTCATCCGGACCCCCTTCGATCGTTCGCACCGTTCGGATCGTTCGCGCCGTTCGCGCTGTTCGGACCGTTCGGACCGTTCGGACCGTCGTCGTCGGCGTCAGCGCGGCCGAGCGTCCACCCGTTCTGGAACGCGGCCATCGTGGCGCGCACCTCGTCCGGCGAGCGAGACTCCGGGACCCGCCGGTCGTCGGAGCCGCTCACCTGGGTCGCCGTCCGGTGCCCGCGCAGCTGCGGCGCCAAGCTGGACTGGCGGACCCGGCGCGGCAAGCCGTTCTCCCCCACGGTCACCGGTACACGCTGGTCCGTCCTCGAACGCTTCGCGCGCGGGTCCTGCCCCCAGCCGTCGACCGACCCGACGGGATCCGGTGTCCTGGAGCCGCGGTCCGGCCGCGCGTGGCCGTCGAACCCGTTGAACCCGAAGGATTCTCCGGCCTGTCCGACCTGTCCGGTCTCTTCGGCCCGACCAAGCTGCTCGGGTTGATCGGGCTCTTCAAGCTGCCCGGCCTGCTCGAGCACTGAGACCGGCAGCCACACCTGTGCGAGCGTGCCGCCCCCCGGCGACGCGCTCAGCAGCACCGTGACGCCGTGCCGCCGGGCCAGCCGGCTGACGACGAACAGCCCGAGCCGGTCGCTGTCGAACATGTCGCTGGCCCGGGCGTCGGCCAGGCGCGCGTTCGCCTTGGCCAGCGCCTCCGGGCCCATCCCGAGCCCGGCGTCCTCGACCTCGATAACGCACCGTCCCTCGGCCGATGTCGCACGGACCGTGATCCGCGCGTCGGGCGGCGAGAACACCGTCGCGTTCTCCACCAGCTCGGCCACCAGGTGCGTCAGGTCCGCGACCGCGCCGCCGACCACCCGGGCCGCGGGCACCCGGCGCACGTCGACCCGGGCGAAGTCCTCGACCTCGGCGACCGCCGAGCGCAGCACGTCCAGCAGCGGCACCGGCAGCCGCCAGCCGCGCCCCGGCGCCTGTCCGGACAGGATGATCAGGCTCTCGGCGTGCCGGCGCATCCGGGTGGCCAGGTGGTCCAGCCGGAACAGGTCCTCGACCTCCGCCGGGTCCATGACCCGGCGCTCCATGGCGTCGAGCAGCGCCAGCTGCCGGTGCACCAGGATCTGGCTGCGCCGGGCCAGATTCAGGAAGATCCGCGCGACGCCGCTGACCATCTCGGCCCGCTCGACCGCGGCGTCCAGGGCCGCGCGCTGCACGACGGCCAGCGCCTCGGCCACCTGGCCGATCTCGTCGTCGAAGGCGCCGCTCGGTGCCCGGCCGGGGCGTGCGCCACTGTTGCCGTCGGCACCGTTTGCGCCGCCTTCAAAGCCTTCGCCGCCGGATCGGCCGATCGAGGCCGGCCGCGGCGCGGCCTGCTCGAGGTCGACGGGGTCGCCGGCCCGCAGCCGGGCGATGGCAGCGGGAAGCCGGCGGCCGGCCAGGTCCAGCGCGTCGTCCCGCAGCCCCACGAGCTCCACCACCAGGCCGCGCCCGACCCGCACCGACACCGGCAGGCTGACCACCACGGCCAGCAACCCCAGCACCGCCGCCGCCTCGGTCCCGCTCGACGGCGCGTCGGCGGCCTTGGCCTGGGCCAGCCGGTCGCCGACGGCGCGCGCCGCGTCGATCGCGGTGTCGTAGGCGTCGAAGACGTCGGCGACGGCGACGGTGTGCGAGGCCACCTGCCGACGCAGGGCCGGCAGCGTGTCGAAAGCGGTGAGCGCGGCGTGGACCCGGGTTCGGAGATCGGCGGCGAGCGCCCCGATCGGCACCGCCGCGGCGGCCGTGCCGGTCCGGACCGCCGCGAGCGCGGTGTCGGTCGCCGCCGCCGTCGCGGTGAAGGAGCCGGGCTGGGGATCGGGCTGGGTCAGCAGCCTGACGGCGGCCCGCCGTTCCAGCTCCAGCGCGGTCTCCGCGTCGGCCATCGGGGCGCGGACCGGCTTGTCCAGAGCTGCGACCTGCTGTTCGGCGTAGGCGCCGCGGACTTCGGTGACGGTCGCCAGCCCCCACAGCGCCATCAGCGCGACCACTGGGATGGCGAGTAGGGCGACGATCTTCGCCCGGACGGTGCGGGGGCGCAGGCGCCAGGAGGCACTGGATTTCGGGACTGTGGCCGGTGCGGCTTCGGCCGTCGCCTTTTGAGCCTTCAGTGTTTGAGGCTTCGACGTCTGGGACTTCGGCGTATAAGTGTTCGACGTTCCGCTCTTCGACGGCCGGGCCGTCGGCACGAGCGCGCCGGGCGCGGACCGGCCGGGCGCGGCGGCCGGGTTCAGGCGGCGGTGCCGACCGCCGGCGGGATGGCTCATCGTGGAGTGTCAGTTCTCTGCGGACCGAATCTGCGCGGTCCCGATCTCTGCGGTCCGACGGCCCGGTTCCCCACCGGGACGCCCGCCGCCGGCGGGTAATCGGGCGGCGGCGGTGCGGGCCCCCGAGGTCGGCGACAGCGCGACGAACGCCCACGCCAGGAACAGGTAGGACCCGAGCAGCACGGTCATCGGCACGATGAAGTCCATTCCCGAGGCGCCGGCCGGCGGCGGCGCGCCGGCCGTGACGTGGACGTGGGCCGCGGCCATCCCGGTGTAGTGCATGGCGGTCACGGCCAGCCCCATCACCAGCGAGGCGCCGAGCGCCGCCGGCGGGGTGTGCATCGTCAGCGTGAACCACAGCGCCACGGTCGCCGCCACCACCGCGATGACGACGGACAGCAGCACCGTGGCGTTGTCATAGCTGACGGTGCCGGACACGTGCATCGCGTTCATGCCCAGGTAGTGCATGGCGGCGACGCCGATGCCCATGATCGGGCCGCCGAGCGCCAGCGCGGCCGGCCGGCCGCGGACGTAGCCGACCACGAACACGCCGAATCCGACGACGACGATGGAGACCAGGAGGCTGGCGAAGGTCAGCAGAGCGTCGTAGCGGACCGCGCTGCCCGACACCGCGAAGCCGATCATCGCGATGAAGTGCATCGTCCAGATCCCGATGCCGATCGCCACCGACGACTGCAGCAGCCAGCCGCGGCGCTGCCGCCCGGCGGCGCCCAGCGCCCGCACCATGCACCGCAGCCCCAGCGCGCCGCCGACGCACGCCATGACATAGGAAAGAGCTGGTGCCACCCACCCGAAGCCGAGCTCTGTCGTGGAGCCCATCGGCATCGGCCCCATCGGACCCATTCTGCCTCCCACCCGGAAACTCCCTCGCCGGGTCAGACAATGGCACGATCGGGGGACACTTGCGGGGCCTTTCCAACAAAACGCCCACCACCTGCGGTGATTGTTTAGTGACGGAGGGTCGGCGCTGGCGCGGGCGCGGTGATGGGCCGATAGCGCCCCGGGTCGGCAGGGCTCACACCCGCTCGGCCCGGCTCGCGCCCGATCGTGCAACTTTCACCCGCGGCGGCTCGGAACCCAGTGGTCTGACATGCGCGGATGTCTTCGACACCGCGTTCTGCTCGCTCAACGGCCCGCTATGCCCTAGCTTCCACAACACGGCCCAGGCCTGGTGGGACAGCAGGCGAGCCGCCACCGCGAAGAAGGGCCGGATAACCATGATCCACCGCAATGGACGGGCACTGACATGGGGCACTCTCGTGGTGGTCCTCGGGCTGGGCTCGGCCGGTTTCGCACCGGCCGCCGCCGCGGGTAGCAGCGCTCCGGCCGGCGAGACCGCGGCGCATCACTGGGCGCCGAAGCCGTCCAACGGCTTCTCGCCGCGGGGGCCGTGGAACACCAAGCTCCCGGCGAACGTCCCGCAGGCGCCCAACTCGCAGGCGATAGTCGCCAACATCCTGCAGGACAAAACTGACAACTACGGGAGCTGGGCGATCAACACCGTCGAGTACTCCGCGCCGATCTTCACCGCCGACCGGAGCACGCCGCGCACCGCCTGGACCTACTCGAACTGCCTGAACATGCCCGAACTGGCACCGGTCATCGCCGACTCGCTGAAGGCCGTGCCGACTCCGCCGGACCTGATCGCGTCGCAGGGCACTGACGAGGCGGTGGCGATCTACGAGCCGGACACGGATACGTACTGGGACTTCTGGCGGGCCGAGAAGGATGCTTCCGGGCACTGGTCGGCGTGCTGGGGCGGCGAGATCAAGCATTACAAGCACAATCCTGGGATCTTCCCCAACCCGCTCGGCGCGACGGCGACCGGGCTGCCGATGGGCGCGTTCCTGATTCGACCGGAGGAGTTGGCGGCCGGACATATCGATCACGCTGTCAACATCTCTGTGGTCCGGACTCAGGCGAACTGCTTCTCCTGGCCGGCGACTCGCGACGATGGCAACACGCCGGGGGCGGACATCCCGTGCGAGGGGCAGCGCTTCCGGCTGGATCCGACGTTTGATGTCAATACGCTGCAAAGTCCGGCCGCGCGCACTATTGCGCGGGCTATGCAGGAGTACGGGCTGATTCTGACCGACAAGGCCGGTGCGGTGGTCACGCAGGCTGAGGATCCGCGGCCTATTGCGGCGGCGAACGGTGGAGTGGATCCGTACGACCTGCTGTTCGATCCTTCTGGCACGTATCCCGAGTCGATGTCGCGGTATGTGCTGCTGAACGACATACCGATCGACCGGTTGCAGGCGCTGCCGTTGAACTATGGGGAGCCGGCGCGGTAGGGCGGCAGTGCATCGGGTAGTCCGGTGCCGCGCATCGGGTAGCCCGGCGCCGCATCAGGCAAATCCGGTGCCGCATCAGTCGTTGTCGATCTTTGTGCCGTCGGAGTTGAGCAGGTACCAGCCTGCGCCGAACGCCTTCGAACCCTCGCCGTTGGTGTCACCGGGCTTGGTGTCGCCGGCGAAGTAGTACAGCGGGTGTCCGTTGTAGGTGACCTGCTTGGTGCCGTCGGCGCGGGTGGTCGTGCCGAGCTTGCTCATGTCGCCGCCGGTGATGGTTGGTGCGCCGGTGGTGAGGACCGGCGGCCAGGCGGTGGCGCAGGCACCGGTGCAGGTGGAGGTGGTGCTGGTGTCGGCCTCGAAGAGGTAGATCGCCTTGCCGGAGGAATCGGTCAGGGCGGTGGGGAACTTGGGGGTGCCGAACTTCAAGGCTGTGCCGGCCGCTGGGGGCGCGGGGGTGGTGGGCGACGGGGAGGCGGGGCCGTAGCCTGGGGCGCTGCTTGAGGGGGGCGTGGTGGTAGGGCTGGTGGGGTTGGTGGTGCTGGTGTGGCTGCTGCTGCCGCCGCAGGCGGCTGCGAGGGAGAGAGCGGCGGCCGCTATGGCGGTCAGTGTCGAGGAGCGCCGGATCGTGGTCATGGGAGACCTCCTGACCTGCTGTGCGCCGTCGGGGTGCGGCGGCGCGGTCACCCCCCGAAACGGAAACGGGCGTCAACGGGTTCAGCGGGCGAAGCCTCGATGGCTTGCACAGGACACAGCAGAACAGCTTGATCCACCGCAGACCGCAGGCCGGCGTCCGGATACGGCTCCCGCACCACGACCAAGCCCTCGTCGTCCTGATCGAACATCTCCGGCAGGATCGAGGCGCAGTTCCCCGATCCACAGCAGCGCGTGCGGTCGGCACGCACGGCGAGCCGCGGCTCGCCGCTCACCACGCCACCTCCAGACGATGCACGCCGTGGATCATCCGGTCATGGGCGAACTCGATCCGGCCCTCGCCCTCAGCGACCCGCAGAGTCGGGAAGCGCCGGATCGTACGCTCGATCGCCACCTGGAGCTCCACTCTCGCGAGCGCCTGCCCGAGGCATTGGTGCACGCCGTAGCCGAACGACAGGTGGTGCCGGGCGCCGCGGTCGAGTCGGAGCCGGTCGGGGTCCTCGAAGGCCGCCGGGTCACGGTTGGCGGCCTCGACGGAGACGATCACACCCTCGCCGGCCCTGATGATCTGGTCGGCGACCGTGACGTCCGCTGTGGCGACCCGACTCAAGCCGGCGCTCGCGATGGTGTGGAAGCGCAGCAGCTCCTCGACGGCAGCCGGGATCGCCTCAGGTGCCGAGCCGAGGAAGTCCCATGCCGTCCGGTCGCGCAGCAGCGTGGCCAGGGTGAGACTCAGCATGCTGGCGGAGGTCTCGTGTCCGGCGGTCAGCAGCAGGCGGGCCGTGCCCAGCAGGTCGGCCCGACTCATCCGGCCGTCCCGGACCGGCCCCTGGACCAGGACGCTGAGCAGGTCCGTCTCAGGGTTCTTCTCCTTCCCCGTGACCAGCTCTTCGAGGTAGTCCGACAGGCCGCGCAGGGTGCCGATGAGCTGCCGCTGGGTTGCCGCCGAGTCGATCAGTGCCACGCTCAGCTCCTCGAAGTGCGGCCGATCGGCCACCGGCACGCCGAGGAGTTCGCACAGCACCAGCGAGGGCAGCGGGACGGCCAGCGTCGAGATCAGGTCGCAGGGCGGGCCCGCGGCCTGCACCGCGTCCAGGCAGGCCGCGGCGCGCTCTTCGACCATCGGCCGCAGCGTCGCGATCCGGCGGACGGTGAAGAACCCGGTCAGCAGTCGGCGCAGCTCATCGTGGGCAGGCGGATCCATCCGCAGCATCGTCGCCCCGCCCGCGCCGCCGGCCGCCGCCGCGAGCCGGCTGCCGCGGAATCCCGGACGCAGGTGCGGGTAGCCGGGCCGGCCGACGTCGGCGCTGAACCGGTTGTCCGCCAGCACGGCGCGGGCCTCCCGCCAGCCGGTCACGATCCAGGCCGTGCTGTCGTCCCAGAGCCGGACCCGGTCCACCGGGCCGCGCGCGGCGAGCTCCGCGAGCTGCCGGGGGATGCCGTACGGGTCGCTGCGCTGCATCGGGTAGGCGGGCAGACTCATCGCGAGATCACCGCCACCGCGCTGCTGAACGCGTCCCGCACGCCCCCGACCCAGTCGGCGTCGAGCCGGTCCGCGGCGTAGCGGAACAGCCCGGTGAGCCGGCCGGACCGCTGTGCGAGCACCAGCTCCAGCTCGAACCGGCTGGCCAGCCCGTCCGGCCAGGCCAGCTCGGCCGATTCCAGCCCGGCGAACAGGTCCCGGTCCTCGCCGGTGCCGGGCGGCTGCGCGATCATGTGGAACACGGCGTTCTGCGGGCTGCCGGCGGCTATCTCGGCGCCCGATCCGTAAGGCAGCGTGGCGTGGTGGACGCTCTGGTGCGTCAGCGCGCCGAGGACCGCGCGGCGAAGCTGATCCACGCACCCGACCGGATCGTCCGTGATCCGCGCACGCAGGACGCTGAGATTCGCGAACATGCCGACGGTTCCGTGCAACTCGGGCCGGGAGCGGTTGGCGAAGATCGAGCCGACCGCCAGGTCCTCCTGGCCGGTGCGGGCCGCGAGGCCGTGCATGAACGCGCTCATCAGCAGTACGAACAGGGTGGTCCGGCGTTCGCGGGCGACCTCGCGGAGCCGGTCCAGCGCGGCCGGATCCAGCTCGACGTCCAGATGCCGGGCCGGCGGCCGCGACCCGGCGGCGCGGAACACGGTGGTGGCGAGCTCGCGCTCCGGTCCGGGCAGCTCGGCGAAGCGCGCGCCGCGCAGCACGTCGGCCCAGAACCGCCGGCCTGCCTGCGACACGCCGTTGCCGCTGCCGGCGGCCGCCGCGGCGAAGTCGGCGTACCGGGTCTGTTCCGGTTCCAGCTCCGGCCGCCGGTCGGCGACGATCGCGGTGTAGGCGCGGCCGAGGGCGGACAGCACCAGGCGGTTCGACCACCCGTCCGTCATCAGATGGTTGACGTTGACGACGAACAGGTGCTCGTCCGGGCCGGTCCGCCACAGCGCCGCGCGCACCGGCCGGACCTTCGGGTCCGGCTCGTCCAGCAGCAGCTCGCGCACCTGGTCGAAGGCGTCCGCGAACGGCGTGACCGCGGCGGCGGGCCGCTCCAGCCGGACACCGAGCGCCCCGGCCGGCCGGATCACCTGCGTCAGGGCCCTGTTGCGGACTTCGACGGTGGTGCGCAGCGACCCGAAACAGTCGACGACGGCGGCGAGCGCCCGCTCCAGGGCCTCGGCGTCGAGCGGACCGGTGAGCCGCAGGACCACCGGCACGCTCAGCAGGCCGAGCCCGCCCCGAGTGCGGTTCGCCAGCCACAGCGTCCGTTGCGCCGGAGACGCCGGAGCGACCCGCACCTCGGTGTCCGTTTCCACATCCGCTGAGATGGTCATTCGCCGCCCTCCGGTGAGAACTTCAGCCACATTTCGCGGCGGCGCGGCTTACCGCTGCTGGTCTTCAAGATCTCCCGCGCGGCCACGCCGACCACCGAGAGCACGGCGTCCGGCTGCTGCCCGGCCAGATGCCGGACCAGCGGGCCGGGGTCGAGGTCGACCCGCCGGTCGTGGACCAGCAGCACCCTGATCCGGTCGCCTTCCTGACCCAGCAGGACGGCCGCCCGGCCCTGCCGGAACGCCGGGTGGTCCATCCGGGCCTCCAGGTCCTCGGCGAACAGCCACGTGCCGCGCACCTTGACCGCGTCGCCGATGCGCCCGATCACGAAGAGCTCGCCGTCGGCCAGGAAGCCGGCGTCGCCGGTCCACAGCTCGCGCCCGACCAGGCGCGCCGAGCGCCCCGGGGTGCCGCGGTAGCCGCGGGCGGTCGCCGGGGAGGTGACGACGATCTCGCCGGGCTGTCTGTGTCCGGTGACCTCCCGGCCGCCGGGGTCGACGATCCGAACGTCCACGCCGGGCAGCGGCCTGCCGCAGGACACGTACTCGGCCGCGCCCGGACCGTCCAAGGTCACGGTGCGCAGCGGCTCGCCGGGCGCGGAGCCGGTCACCGCGAGCGTGGCCTCGGCCATGCCGTAGGCGGGGCAGAGCGCGCCGGGGTCGAGGCCGCGCGGGCCGAACCGGTCGCAGAACCGGTCCAGCAGGGTCGGCGGGATCCGTTCGGCGCCGATGATGAGCGACCGCAGGCCCGACATGTCGAGGCCGGCCAGCACCCGGTCGTCGATCCGGCGCAGCAGCAGCTCCAGCCCGAACGGCGGCATCGCCGTGATCGACCCGGCGCCGCCGCCGAACAGCGACAGGTAGCCGCCGGGATCGCGGACGAACTCGGCGGGCTCCATCACCCGCAGGTCCATCTGTTCGCTGATCGCCGTCAGGAAGGTCCCGATGAGCCCCATGTCGTGGTAGAGGGGGAGCCAGCTGACGGTCTCGTCGGCGGTCGTGGTGCCGAGCCAGCGGGCGATGCCGCTGATGTTGGCGCCGACGGCTTCCGGCGCCAGCTGGACGCAGCGTGCGGCGCCACTGCTGCCCGAGGTGAGCTGCAGCAGATCACCCCGGCCCGCCGCGCGGGCCAGGGGCGCCGAACGCAGAACGCCCGGGTCCGGCGATCCGTCCTCCGGCAGCGGGGCCAGCACCGGCACCGGTCCCGCGAACCCGTCGAGGACCTCCTTCACCGCCGCGGCGAAGCGCTCAGGGCACAGGACCAGGCTCGGCCGCACCGCGCCGAGCGCCGTGCGCAGATGGACAGCATACGTGTCCTTATCGCCCAGCGCGCCCGGCGGTGCGATCAGGCACACATCGGTCCCGGCCGACAGCAGCCCGAACAACGCGGCGAACAACGCCGCGCACGGCGTCGCGATGATCAGAACGCTGTCCCGGGTCTCAGCCTGCTGCCACGGGACCGCCCCGCCCCACCGGTCGGCGAGCTCCGCCAGTTCTTCGTAGCCGATGCGCCGCGCAGGAGTGCCCAGCGCGGAGTAGGTGATGCCCGCACCGCTGCTGGGCTTGGCCAGCCAGTCCATCCAGTCGTCCACGACCGCTTGCTCCTTCGCCTACTCCTTGACCAGACCCAGGGTCGCGAACACCGGCTGCAGGCCGGACCACAGCCCGAGCCGGCGCAGCGAGCCGGCGACGTTGCTGAACAGCACCCGCCGCAACGCCACCATGTCCGGATCCTCGCGGGCGTAGCGGCGGCCCTCGGCGACCGGCACCCCGAGCCGTTCCCAGACGCCGTCGAACAGGAAGCGCTGCGACATCAGCGCGACCGCCTCGGCGATGAACTCGCGCCGCTCGGCGAGCTCGGCCGAGCTCAGCCCGCCGAGGTGGCCGTCGAGGGCGACGACGCCGAAGCCGAGATGCCGGGCCTCGTCGCGCGCCACCCGGCGGGAGATGTCGGCCAGCAGCGGATCGGCGAACAGCACGTCGGCGAACCGCACGACGGCCAGCGCGATACCCTCCAGCAGCACCTGCATGCCGATGAACAGCACGTCCCAGCGGGAGTCGGACAGCAGCAGCCCGAGCAGCTCCTCGATCTCCGCGGTCGGGCCGTAGGCGTGGCCGGTCCCGTCCAGGTAGCGCTGGAAGACCCGGATGTGCCGCGCCTCGTCCGCCACCTGGCTGGCCGCGACGCACTTGGCAGAGGTCTCCGGCAGGGTCTCGGCGAGCCGGGAGGTGAGCACGAGCGCTCCCTGCTCGCCGTACAGGATCTGACTGATGAGCCAGGCCTGGAGCTCGCGGCGGTAGACGCTCCACCGGTCCGGATCGCCCTGGGCGAACGGCGACGCGCGCAGCGCCGCGGCGTCCCGGTCCGACGGCCGGTAGTCGATCAGCTCCAGCGGCCGGGCCAGTGACCAGTCGATGTCGTCCTCGGCCCACTGCGCGGCCACGGCCTTGGTATAGATGTTCGCCATCCGGGCGTCGGCGTCGTCCGCGCCCCAGCCGATCCGGGCGTGGACGACGGCCGAGCGCGCCAGCCCGCCGGCCGCGCGGAACGGCGCCTGCCGGCCGGACTCAGCCATCGCTGCGCCGGGTCAGGGCTATGACGTAGTCCTCGATGTCGGCGACCGTCCGGATCGAGGAGACCGATCCGTCATTGGTGAGGATGATCCCCAGCTCCTCCTCCATCGTCACGATCGCCTCCAGCAGCGCGAGGGAGTTGTAGCCCAGCTCGGCCTCCAGCTGGAGGTCGGATCTGTCGGACGTGCTCTTCACCGGGGCGAGGTCCAGCAGGATCTCGCGGACCTGGGCTCGGGTGGCCAGCTCGCTGGGGGTGTGTTCGTCGTTCACGGCGGTCATGGCGTGCTCCTTCAGCGTGGCGTCAGCGTGTGCGCGGTTATCGGGTCGCTCGGGGTCTTCGGGGCGTTCGCAGTGGTCGCAGTGGTCGCAGTGGTCGCAGTGGTCGCAGTGGTCGCAGTGGTCGGAGTGTTCGGAGTGCTCGGGGCGGATCGGCGGGTCCCCGCCAGCGACTCCGCGGCGGTGACGTAGGCGTGGACGAACCGCTGGACGCGGGCGCGGTCGAAGCGGCTCGGCAGGTAGCGGACGACGCCGTCGAACCCCCGGCGGCGCGGGATCACGAGCACCTGGAAGTCGAACCTGCTGCCGGCGCCGTCGGGGACGCGGAGCTCTTCGGCGACCAGACCGGCGAACGCGACCGCGTCCGGACCGGCGTCCGGCGGGACCGCGGACATGTGGAACACGACTTCCTCCGGCCGCCCCCGGGGCCGGACCGGGTCGGCGCTCCCGGCCAGGGGGACCTGAAGGAACGGGAGTTCTTCGTGCTCGAGCGCCGCGCGCACCGTGCGGTGGACCCGGTCGGCGAGGCCGCCCTCGCCCGTGACACCGAACCCGTCGCCGGTACCGGTGACCGGAACCCTGTCGCGGACGACGACCATGTTCGCGAAGAAGCCGACGGTCTGCTGGATCTGCGGCCGCGCGCGGTTGGCGAAGATCGAGCCGACGGCGAGGTCCGGCTGGCCGGTGACCGCCCGCAGCGCGGCGATCATCGCGGCGGTGAGCACCGAGTGCAGCGTGCCGCCCCGGCGACCGGCCGCCTGCTCCAGCGCCGCGATCAGCTCCGGCGGCAGGGCGAACCACTCCTGAGCCATCGCCGCGCCGCGCCGGGTCTTCAGATCGACTCCCCCGGGCTGATCCGGAAGCCGGCTGAACTCCACATCGAGCAGTTGCTCGCGCCAGTACTCGCGGTGCCGGGCCAGCGTCGCCCCGGTGAGGTGCCGCTCCTGCCAGCGGATGTACTCGGACTGCTGCCAGGTGACCTCGGGCAGCTCCGCCGGGACCCCCCGCACCGCCGCGCTGTACAGCGCCGAGAGGTCGCGACCGACGAGCCCGTTCGACCACGCGTCGGTGACCAGGTGGTGGATGTTCATCGCGAACAGGTGGTCGTGGTGTCCGATCCGCCACAGCGCTGTCGCGAGCGGCGAACGCGCGGGGTCCGGGTCCTGCCGCAGGAAGTCGGAAGCCTGCGATTCCGCGGCGGACCAGGGCTCCGGAGCGGACCGGAGGTCGGTGCCGCGGTAAGGCGTCTCAAACCGCTCAGGCTCGTGAACGAACTGGTGGAGGGTACGGCCGCGCATTCCGAAGGTGGTGCGCAGCGCTTCGTGCCGCCGGACGAGCCCGCCGACCGCCGCGACCAGGGCCGGCTCGTCGAGCTCGCCCCGGAGCCGGAAGAGCAGCGGAACCCCCATCGCGCGCTGCCCGCCGAGATAGCGGTCCATGACCCACAGCAGCCGCTGGCCCACCGAGGCCGGCTCGGCCCGCGCGGCGCCGACGGTCACGACGGGACCTTGTCGGCTGAGTCCGCCCGGGCGTCGAGGAAGGCCGCCATCGCCGTCGCCGTCGCCGCCTCGTCGAACATCTCCAGCGGCGTGATCGGCACGCCGAAGCGGTCGCCGACCGCGGCCAGCATCGTCGTGACGGCCAGCGAGTCGCCGCCGGCGGCGTAGAAGTCGGTGTCCGGGTCGACGGACTCCGTGCGCAGCGCCTGGCGCCACAAGGAGAGCACGATGGCCAGGGTGTCCGATGCCGAGCCGGCGGTGCCGGGAAACGGGTCGGGGAGCATGTCAGGGTCCGTGGATCGGCCGTCGCCGAGCGCGGCGGACCGCGCCGCGACGGACTCCGCCAGCACAGCGGCGATCCGGGACCTTGCCAGCTTCCCGGTTCCGGTGACCGGCAGTTCGGAGAAGACGACGACGGCCTCGGGCACCTTGAACGGCGCCAGTCGCCGGGCCGCGAAGCGGCGGAGCGTCTCGGCGTCGACCGGGCCGGCCCCGCCGGCTCCCCGGGTGCCCTCAGTCTCGCCGTCCGCGTCGGCTCCCTCGGCCCGGTCGGCCCAGTCGGCGGCCAGCGTCACCGCCGCGGCGACCCGCTCGCCCAGGACGGGATCGGGGATGCCGGCGACGCACACCTGCTCCACCGCCGGATGCGCGCTCAGCGCGTCCTCCACCTCCCGCGGGGCGATGTTCTCGCCGCCGCGGATGATCAGCTCGCGGGCGCGGCCGGACAGCCGCAGCGATCCGTCGGCGGCCAGCACCCCCATATCGCCGGTGCGGAACCAGCCCTCGACGAACGCCGCCGGATCCGGCGGCAGGTAGCCGGGGAAGACGTTGGCCCCGCGGATGACGACCTGGCCGGTCCGGCCCGGCTCGGTGGTGATCTCCCCCGGCCCGGTCTCGATCGCGACCTGCGATCCGGTGGGGACCAGACCGGCGGCGGTCTGCGGCGGGAACGGCGACGACGCGATCTGGTGGGCCTCGGTCATGCCGTAGGACTCGGTGACCGGCACCCGGTAGAACCGCTCCAGCATCGCGCGCAGACGCTCCGACAGTCCGGCCGAACCGCAGCGCACGAACCGTAGCCCGGGTCCGGGCCGCCAGTCCGGTTCGGCGGCGTCGCAGATCTGCTGGTGCATCGTCGGGCTGGCCGAGAACCAGGTCGCCTCGCGCAGCCAGGACCTGGTCACGGCCGCCGGGTCGAAGGACGCGGCGCAGATCACGCTCCCGCCGGACACCAGCGCCGCCAGGACCGAGCCGACCAGGCCCTGGACGTGGAACAAAGGCATGACGTTCAGGCGCCGGTCCCGCGGGGTCAGGCCGTAGGCGCGCATGGAGGCCTCGGCTCCGGCGACCATCACCGGCCAGGGGATCGGCGCGAACTTCACCGCGCCGGTGGTTCCGGAGGTCCCCAGCAGCAGGCCGCGCTCGGCGACACCGATGTCCGGCGCCGTGCCGACCGGGCCGGTGCTCGAGCTCGTGTCGACCGCGGCCACCCGCGGTCGCAGACCGTCCGGTTCGAGCTCGATGACCGTGACGCCGGCCGCCCGCGCGGCCGCCCGCACCCGGGGCGAGCGGCCCGCCGCCACGACGACCGCCGCCGGCCGGACCACCTCCAGGCGCCGGGCGTACTCCGGCTCGGACAGCATCGGGTCGAGCGGGCAGCACATCCCCCGGCTCGCCAGGGTCAGCAGCGCCTGCGCGGCCATGACTCCGTCCGGCAGGACGGCCACGACCCGCTGCCCGGCGGGCAGTCCGCGCCGGGAAAGCTCGTCCCCGAGTTCCTCGACATGCTCCAGGAACTCTCCGTGGGTACAGGAGGCGCCCTCGGTGGTCAGCAACGCCGAATGTCGGGATGAAGTGCGGTTCAGAGTAGAGAATGGATTTTGCCGGTTGCCCCCGTGGCGGTTAAGCATGTAGCTTTCATACCGCTAACCAGAGCGCTGATGCAACATCCCGGACAACGAACGGTTGACCGCCCGCTCGCGGTCGAGTCACCGAAACCTGAGAAAAGCGTTAAGGCAGGCGCGAGAGATGCCAGCCAATCTGCGGGGAGAAGCTGTGAAATCGACGAGTGAGCCGCCCGGCGACGGTCCCGACACCGCTGCGTCGTCGCCACCGAGTCCGGAGCCCACCTGCATGAACAGGCTCCGACCTGGGCTTTGAGCGTTCGGAGAACCGAGACGGGTGTCTCAGAATACGAACTCAGGGCTTGAACCTCCGACTCTCGCTCAGGTATTCTCCCGGTGAGAGATAGCCAGCACTTCTTGCGGTAGGCGGCCGGCGGGGACCGGTTCGCCACCTTCCGCGAAGGAACGGTCGTCGTATGACCTCCCATTATGGTCAGACGCCGTTGCGGATCCTCCCTCCAGGGCATTCGGGCCCTCATGCCTCACGAGGTCGGCATTGCTTCGGCATTGTCCGACGCCGGCGGTCCGTGCTGTGGCGACGATAAGCGACGCAACGCGATGTGCCGGAGTTGACGGGGAGTCGACATGGGGGAGTTTCCGAACACGACCGCGCGCCCACGCGTAAATCGGGTAATCCTTGCCCGCATTGCGGCGACATCCCGGTCCACATCCGCGGCCGATGTCCTCGGCGTCGACCCGGATTCCAGCTGAGCGCAATCCGCGCGTAACGAAAGTCTTTCACCGGCGGCCCGGTCCGAGGATGACTCCCGGGCCGCATTCAGACCATATCAAGGCGGTATGGATTTCCATTGAGGAAGGAGGGAAATTATGTCTGCAGTGATGGCGGAGATCGACCTCTCGGTCGACTTCAAGACGCTGAGCGCCCCGGCCCCGAAGGCGGGGGACCCGCGCGCGGCGGCCGTGCAGCCGGACGGCAGCGGCACGTTCACCACGACGTGCTGGACCTGTGGCGTCAGCTGCGGTACCTGCACCGACACCTGTGCCTGCACCCCGGAGTGCACCTGATCGGGTGAGGCACGCCCCGGCAGGCCCGCCACAGGACGGCGGGCCTGCCGGTCCCCCCACTCTAGCGAAAGTCCAGCGAACAAGAATAAGCCGGACAGCGGCCTGGCCATTCCCAGGTCAATGGCTGCTGCGGCGAAAAAGCCCGCGCCACGCGGCGCCGTTCCACCCTGCCCGCGCCACACCGCCTGGACGGGGACCATTGCCGATGGTGAGGCCAGCCGATGCGTAATCTTCTGGCGCGGATCGCGCCAGCTCCCGCTTACCAGCCGAAACCGGGAACCACCCGCCGGGCGCTGCACTGGTTCTTCAGCTACCGGCTCCAACTCGCCGGCGTGGTCGCGATCGCGCTCGTCGACGCGGCCCTGATGCCCGCCTTCCCCCTGGTGCTGGGCAGCCTGCTCAACCGGGGGCTGCTGCGCCGGGACATGAGCGTCGTCATCGAGCTCTCCGCCGAGGCCGGGATCCTGATGTGCCTGAAGGCGGTCACCGGGCTGCTCGGCCAGTGGGTCGCCACCCGGTACGGCACGGCCATGGTGCTCGACCTGCGCACCAGGCTCTTCGACCACCTGCTGCGCCAGCCGCTGGACTTCTTCATGCGCACCGACACCGGCCGGCTGGTCAACCGGCTGCGCGGGGAGCTCCAGAGCCTGCAGACCGCCGCCACCGGCATGGTCGCCAGTGTCGTGACGAACGGCTGCACCTTCCTGATCGTGCTCACCGTCATGTTCTTCATCTCCTGGCAGATCACGCTCGTCGTGCTCGCCATCCAGCCGCTGGTGATCCTCGCCTCGCGGCTGATCGCCAAGCTCCTGCGCCGCATCGAACGCGAGCGGATGCAGCAGGGCGCCGGGCTCGTCGGCATGATGACGGAGCGGTTCAACGTCTCCGGCGCCATGCTCGTGATGCTCTACGGCCGGCACGACGAGGAGGTGGGCGGCTTCCGGGAGAAGGCCGGGAGCCTGCGGCGGCTCAACGTCGCCTCGAACACCTGGAGCCGGCTGCTGCAGAGCATTTACATGATGGCCGCGGCCGGCGGGATCGTCGCCGCGTACGACATCGGCGGCGACTCGGTGGTGCACGGCGGCCTGAGCATCGGCGGCCTGATGTCGCTGGTGATGATCCTGCAGCTGCTCCAGCAGCCGCTCACCGCCCTGTCGAGCGTCCCCAGCCAGTTCATGACCTCGCTGGTGAGCTTTGAACGGCTCTTCGAGATCCTCGACCTGGCCTCGGCCCTGGAAGTCCGGCCCGGTGCGCAGCCGCTGGAGCTGTCCGGCGCGCCGTCGATCGAGTTCAGCCACGTCGACTTCGCGTATCCGAACCCTGGAGAAGTCCCCATCCCCTCGCTCGCGGCCGGCGTGCCCGCGCAGGCGGCGCCGGCGGTTCAGGCCGGCGAGACGCTGGTCGTGCGGGACATGTCGTTCCGGATCGAGCCCGGCGAGATGGTCGCGCTGGTGGGCCGCTCCGGAGCCGGCAAGACCACGCTCACCCACCTGATGGCCCGGATGTACGACGTCAGCGGCGGGGCGGTGACGTTCGCCGACCGGGACGTCCGGGACATCGAGCTGGCGTCGCTGCGCGCGGCCATCGGGGTGGTGACGCAGGAGACGTACTTGTTCCACGACACCATCCGCGCCAACCTCCGCTACGCCAACCCGGACGCCACGGACGAGGACCTGGTGGCCGCCTGCCGGGCCGCGCAGATCTGGCCGCTGATCGAGAGCCTGCCGTTCGGCTTCGACACGGTGGTGGGAGACCGCGGCTTCCGGCTGTCCGGCGGCGAGAAGCAGCGGATCGCGATCGCGCGGCTGCTGCTCAAGGCGCCGTCCGTAGTGATCCTGGACGAGGCGACCGCCCACCTGGACGCGGAGTCGGAGGCGGCGGTCCAGCAGGCGCTGCAGGCCGCGCTGGCCGGACGCACCTCGGTGGTGATCGCGCACCGGCTGTCCACAGTCCGGGCGGCGTCCCGGATCCTGGTCCTGGACCACGGGCGGATCCACGAGTCCGGCACCCACGACGAGCTGCTGGCCGCCGGCGGTCTCTACGCCTCGCTGTGCGAGGTC
Organism: Catenulispora sp.; assembly: GCA_013362315.1. Taxonomy (GTDB): domain Bacteria; phylum Actinomycetota; class Actinomycetes; order Streptomycetales; family Catenulisporaceae; genus Catenulispora. The sequence continues at coordinate 17,811 of JABFWL010000176.1, forward strand.
TACTTCGGCGTGCCCGTGCCGCAAGCAGCCGCCCGGGTCGGCGGTTGAGCATGCGCATTCAGCGTGACCGTTGAAGGGAGTCCACGGTGTCCACGGTGACGGTGACCGACCACAGCGAACAGCGGCAGCCTGACAGCCGCGGCAAGCCCGAACAGGGATGGCTGGAAGTGCCGTGCTGGTGCTGTCAGCACAGAACAGCCCGGCGCGGTCGGTCGTTGTTCATGCCCGGGGAATGGAGTGCCAGCGAGCAGGACCGTTCCGCCTATCACACGGTGATCAGGACTCTGGGATACCTCCCGCCGGACCAGCTCTTCGACACGCTCAGAACGCTTTGCCTCAACGAGACTCTTCTCCTGCAGCCGCAGCGCGCCGCGCTGATCGACCAGGCCGCGCGTCGCGGCATAGCCGAGTTCCCCGATTTCCTCGCCGCGATGGACGTGGAGGCGTTCGTCGCGGCTCACACGCAGTTCAAGCTCACACGCGGCGTGCACTGGGTCTACACGACGGCCTGCAAATCAGTCCCCGATCTCGCCGACCAGATCGTCGCTTATGAGGGCCGCGAGAAGGTGCAGCGGGCACTGGCCGCGGGGCCGGTCATCCTGGCCGCCTTCCACTTCGGCCCGAGCGAGTTCCTGGTCGGCGGGGTCGCCAGCCGGGTCGCTCCGGTGACCGTGGTGGTCTCGGACCAGGAGCGCCGCCCGACCCGGGCGAACCGCTGGGTCATGCGCTCGGCGGCCTCGGCCGACATCGAGTCGGTGCAGAACGGCTCCATCGGCGTTCTGCTGCGCTGCCTGCGGGCGTTGCGCGCGGGCCGGGCCGTCATGATCTTCCCGGAGCTGTCGTTCAGCACCGGTCCGGAGCCGCGGCTGGCGCTCTCGTTCGGCGGACGCACGATCAACGTGCCGATAGGGATCGGGGTCTTGGCGGCGAAGAGCGGGGCCACGGTCCTGCCCTGCCACGTCGAAAGTCCCGCTCCAGGCCGCTATCGCTATGTGTTCGGCGACCCGATCGGACCGGGCCCGGGTCTGCTCGCGGAGCTGTTCGGGTATTGCGAAGCCCTCATCAAGAGCGGCCTGGCCCCCGAGTGGGAGTTCTGGCCGCATGTGGACAGGCTGCTCCACGTCCCGCCGGACTGGCCTGATCACCTTGTCATGGATTCCCTTCCCGCGCAGTACGTGAAGAGTGGTGGACGTTGAAGCTGCCTGACGATTTCTCGATGACGTTGCTGGAGTTCCTGGACCTGTCCGTCGACCGGCCGGCGTCCGACAAGCGCGGACTCGCCGTCGAGTCCGCTGTCCGCGCCGAGGAGTCCGGATACCAGCGGCTGTGGATCGCCGAGCACCACGGCCGGGCGGCGCCCTGCGGGAGTCCGCTTCCCGTCGCCGCCGCGTTGGGTGCCATGGCGCTCCGACTGCGGATCGGGACCGCGGTCACACTGCTGCGGCTGCGGGATCCGTACCTGACGGCACTCGACATCGCCCAGGCGAGCCACTTCTGCTCCGGCGGTTTCGATGTCGGCCTCGGACGCGGCGATGTCAGAGGGCCCGCCGAAGGGGCCGTCGCGCATTTGCGGAAGGACGACGAACAGCTCGCCGCCGATCTGGACGCCCTGGCGGCGATGCTGCGGGAAGGCGGCGAAGCGTTGCCGCCATTGGCCGGGAACTGGCAGCTGTGGTTGCACGGATCCGCCACGACGTCCGCCGAACTGGCGGCGAAGCTGGGCGCCAACTACTGCCACGCGCTGTTCTTCAATCCCGACATCGAGCAGTGCCGCGCCGCGTTCCGGCGCTACCGCGAGCTCGGCGGGCAGGGCGCCACGGCGATCGCCGTCGCCTTCGCCGCCGGGCAGCCCGGGAAGACCACCGACGAGGACGCGACCCGCCGCTGGGGGGTGCGCGTCAGCATGCTGCCGGACGCGGACATGTGCGCTCGGACGGCGTTGCGGGCGCTGGCGATCAGCGGCGCGCAGGAGCTGGTGATCGCGGAGCTGTCCCCCGATCCGGCGCAGCATCTGGATCGAATCACGGAAATACGTTCAAGTCTGCTGAAGCAAGCGGGGTGATGGGGCGTGACACAGCCTCCAGAAGGAACACAGCCACCGGAAGAGATCGTGATCCTGCGGATGGCGGCGCTGCCGCTGGCCACCGGAACAGCGCTGTTGCGCGGCGATCGCCCCGAGGACGACGAGCGCGTCCGGGTCGGCATCGAGGTCGCGGCCGGATCGGGGCTGCTCGACGCCGCGACGGACAGCGACCGCGCCAAGGCCGCTGTGCACAGGTATGTGGCTCGCATGAGCGCCCGGCCCACCCCCTTCGGCCTCTTCGCGGCGGCGGCCGCCGTGCCGGTCGCCGATGAGACCAGGCTCGCGATCGGCCAGAGCCTTGATGAGAGCGAAGACTTCACAGCACGGGCGTGGCTGGACTGCGAAGTGCTCCAGGGCGTCGTGGACCACGGGCTCGACAGCTGCGACGAGGACGCCGTGCCGCTGCGGCGCAACCCGACGCTTCAGCTGGTGGACGGGGCGTACCGGTACCGGCTGCCCGGGGATGAGACCTCTGATGTGGTCGAGGTCCGGGCGACCACCGTGGTCAGCCGCGCGGTGACCGCTTGCGGACCGGAGTCGGCGACCACCACCGAGATCGTCGCGGAACTCGCGCGGGAGTTCCCCACCGTGGACCGAGAAGGCCTGCGCGCAGTGGTGCGCGCCCTGGTGGAGCGCGGAGTGCTGCTCAGTGACGCGGGGCTGATCGTCCCCGGCGTCGAACCGGGTGATGCCGTCGCGGCCTTCCTGCGCCGATGCGGCCTGGACCGGCAGGCGGACACGGTGAGCCGGGTCAGTTCCCTGGTCGCGCGGCCGCAGAAGGCCACCGGCGACTATGTGGCGCACCTGGACGACGCGTGGAAGGAGCTCACTTCGGAGATACCGGGGCTGGACGGGATACCGCCGCAGTTCCGGTTCCACGTCGAGATGCAGGCGAACGTCGAGGGCACGGTCAGCCGCGAGCTGCTGCGCAGCCTGTCGCAGGCGGTCATGCGACTGGAAGAGGTGTATCCGCCGGTCGACATGGCCAGCGACTTCTTCGACCGGTTCCAGGAGCGGTACGGGGACGCGACCGTGCCCCTGCTGCAAGCAGCGGATCCGGAGCACGGCGTTCTGGGACGCGGCAAGCGGGGCCGGTCGGCGATCGCCGCCGGCGTCAACATCGGCGGCGGGGGCTCGGACGGCCGCGGCAAGGTGAGCAGCGTGCAGTTGGCCGCTGTGGACCATTTCATGCGCACCGGAACCCCCTACGACCTGGGAGCCCCCTCCAAGGACAATCCGGGTTCGGACTGCCTGGGTCTGATCGCGAGCCTGATCGGCCCCTCCGGCGCTCCGATGGCGGCGGTGCTCCACGGCGGCTCTCCCCGCTCGCCGGGGGCCTTCGCCGCGCGGTTCTCCGCGGGGCGGGGCGAGCTCACGGCGCAGTTGCGCGCCCAGGTGCGCGCGGTGAGCATCGGCCGGGCCGGGGCCGAGGACGCCATCTCCGCCGAGGTCGTGTATCACCCGTCCGGGCGGATCGGCAACGTCCTGGTACGGCCCGCCCTGTGCGACGAGACGATCGCGCTTTCGGGCGCCGGCGGCGGGACGCTGGCGCTGGATCGGCTGCTGCTGCGGGTCGAGGGCCACCGGATCGCGGTATATGACGCGGTCACGGGACGTCCTGTGGTGCTGTTCGTGAGCTCGGCGCACGGGACCGAGAACGATCGTCTCGATCCTTTGTACTGGATGCTGGCGAACATCGGGGCGCGCGCCACGTGGTCGTGGCTGTGGGGGCCGCTGAGCCGGCTCTCGCATCTGCCGCGCGTCTGTTGCGGCGACGTGATCGTCGGGGCCGAGACCTGGCGGGTGCCCAGCGCCTCGGTCCGGGACGCCGTGGGCGCGGCGGACCCGGTCACCGCGCTGCGGGCGCTGCTTCCGGGCCTGGGCGACCGGACCTGGGTCGGCATCGGGCCGGCCGACGAGAAGCTGGCCATCGACACCACCTCCGCGCAGTCCATCACCGAGATCCTGAGCCGGCACCTCAAGGAGCGGGAGATCCAGCTCACGGAGCTGCCGCACGTCGAGCACCCGGCGGTCGCCGGCCGCGGCGGCGCCCACGTCGGGGAGATCGTCGTGGGCCGGGCCGCGGTGCGCGACCGGATCCGGGACACCTCGCCGCACTGCCCGCCGCTGGCCCGGCCGGACTGGGTCTACTTCCAGTACTTCAGCGGGGTCTCGTCGTCGGAGCAGGTGATCTCGCGGGCGGCGCAGGTGGTGCGGCAGCTCAGGGATGCCGGTGCGGCGGACCAGTGGTTCTTCATCCGCTACGACGAGGGTGGGAACCATATCAGGGTTCGGATCCGGGCGGTGTCGGCGGCGGCTCGTCCCGCGGTGTTGGCCGCCCTGGACACGCTCGGGGGCACCTTGCTCGGCGAGGGCGTGATCACCTCGTACCGGTCCGATCAGTATGTGCCGGAGGGGCGCCGTTACGGCGGGCCGGAAGGGATGTCGGCGGCGGAGCGGCTGTTCAGCGCGGACAGCGACGATCTCGCGGCGCGGGTCGTCGGCGAGCCGAGCGAGGAGGACCGGCTCATCGCGGCGGCGTGCGACGTGTACGCATGGTGGCAGGCGGCGGGCGGCGGGGCTCGGCCGGAGTTGGAGGCGATGCGGCGCGCGCAGCGGGGGGTGGCCATGGGCGGCAATCTGGACCTGAAGCTCATCGGGAAGATCACCCGGAAGTACCGGCCGGAACTGGACCGGCGGTTCAAGCCGGAGCTGCACCCAGCGGTGCAGGCCGAGCTGGCGCGGTTCCTCGCCACGGTGAAGAGCAGCTGGGGCGAGCGGTATGTCAACGACCTCATGGCCTCGGTCGTGCACATGCACTGCAACCGCCTGTTCGCGTTCGACCCTCGGCGCATGGAGTACCTGGCGTACGCACTGGCGATTCAGAAGGCGGTTCAGGCGCATGCCTTGGCGGCCGCTTCGGGGAACAGCGACACGGCGGTTGGAAGCAAGCATGGAAGTGCGCATGAACTTGACCATGGAAGTGAGCACTGATGAGTGAGCAAGCGGCGATGGACCTCGCCACAGTCCTGCTTGAGGACGCCATCAAGACCGCGGATGAGGAGAGCGAGAACTTCTCGCTTCAGCTTGATGTCGCGCTGTGCTTGCTGGAGCGCGAACGAGCCGGCGGGCCGCCCGGGGACCCCACCGCGTATCTGGGACGCGCGATCGAGATCATCCGCGGCCGGGAGGAGACAGGGCCCTGGATCTACGGCGGTGCCGCCCAGCTGGGCTGGGTGGCCAACACGCTGGTTCGCCGCGGACTGCTCAAGGCTCTGAACGCCGAGTGGATCGACGAGTACGTGCTGTCGAGCGCGCGGGACTACCCGGAGTCACTGGACGTCGACCTGCTCCAGGGCGTCATCGGCCTGGGAGTGTACGGGCTCAGCACCCCTTCGCCGTCGGCCCGGGAGGCGATCACCGCGGCCGTGGTCGACGTGATCGGCAAGCGGGCCGACAGTGACCAGGACGGGATGTTCCTGCGCCGGTCGAGCCCGTACCGGGCGAGCCTGGGGCGCGGCTACGTCCTCGGCCAGCGGGACCTCGGCGTGGCCCACGGGACGATGGGGGTCGCCGCGTACCTCGCGATGGTGGCGCGCAGTGGCCTGAGCCCGGCGCCCCAGGCGCTGGAGCTGCTGACGCCGATGGCGCGCTGGCTGCTGGCCATGGCGGTCCCGGACGACGAGACGACGGTGTTCGGCGCCATCGCCGAGAGCCGCTGGCACCCCACGCGCAGCGCCTGGTGCTACGGCGACCCGGGGTCGTCGATAGCGTTGGCGCTGGTCGCCGAGTCGCTGCAGGAGCAGGAGCTCAAGAGTGCGTGCGAGGAGCACGCGCTGCGAGCGGCCACCGCGGCGGCCGGCCGGCCGAGCGAGCGGTCGGGGGTGACCGATGCCAGTGTCTGCCACGGAGCCGCCGGGTTGTGCTACTTCGGGCGTAAATGGTCGCAGACGTTCGATCTGGATAGCATGGGCTACGCCCAGGAGTGGTATTCGTGGATTGAGCAGCGGCGGATAGGCGGCAGGCTCAGCTACCTGAAGCCCACCGGGCAGGTCCAGGACGCCTCGTTCCTGGAAGGGGACTGCGGGACTGCCGCAGTGCTCTTCTACCTGGCGTCGGGCAAGGCACCGTTGTGGGAGGAGCTACTTCTTATGGCGCGTCCGGAGGACGTGTAGTGCGTCGAGGCGCGTTGGATCCGCGGACTCCGACACAGATCGAGAAGTACCTGAGTGGCGCGCTGAAGGTGATTCAGCGGGAAGGGCTGTATAGCGGCAGCATGGATTGGGACGCGATTCACGCGCAGGCGCGGGAGTGTGCGGCGCAGTCGCGGAGCTATGCGGGTACGCATCGGCTGCTGTATCGGGTGTTGAAAGAGGCGGGTGGCGATCATAGCCATATGGCTTTGTCGTATCGGCCTCCTGGGGAGGAGGGCGGTACCCGGAAGGCGGGCACCGGAAGCGCATCGTCGAACAGTGCCGAAGATCCGCCGTTGCCGGAGGGCCGCTTGATCGAAGGTGCGGCCTACCTCACGCTGCCGACCCTGTCTCGACGATCCGGCGGACCCCTCCTGGCGCACCGCTACATCACAGCCGGCAGCCGCCTGATCGACGAGCTCGCCGCCGCCGGGCCCCAGGGGTGGATCGTGGACCTGCGGGAGAACACCGGCGGCAACATGTGGCCGATGATCGCCGCCATCGCCGGGCTGCTCGACCGCGGAGTCCTCGGCCGGTTCCTGCTCCCGGACGGCCGCAGCCAGGCGTGGCGCCTCAGGCGCGGCTACGCCAGCGGCTACGTCAGCCTGAATCGCCGACCGATGGCCCGGGTGCCGCACCGCGCGCAGCGCAGACGCGGCGCACCGCTCGCGGCACTCGCCTCTGCCCGCACCGCCAGCGCCGGCGAGGCAGCCCTGATCGCCCTGCGGTCCCAGTCACCGTCGCGCACCTTCGGCACCCCGACCGCCGGGATGACGACCGGCAATATCACGCACTTCCTGCCGGACGGGACACGGCTGATGATCAGCGTCAGCCACTACGCGGATGCGGAGGGGCGGTTGATCAGGGGGCGGATCGAGCCTGACGAGGTGGTTGCGGGCGGCGAAGTCGGGGACGCCGGCGGACCTGGTGGTGGCGACAGCGCTCTGAAGCAGGCTCTTGCCTGGATCGGGGCGTAGAACCCTAAGACCGCATCCCCCGCGGCCCCGCTTCTCGCAGCGAGGCCCGCAGCACCGCCTCCAGGAGGCCTGGGAACGCATCGTCGAATTCCTCGCGGCGCAGGCTGTTCATGCGGGAGGTGCCGGCGTAGTACTGGCGGATGAGGCCGGCCTCGCGCAGGACGCGGAAGTGGTGGGTAGCGGTGGACTTCGTGATTGTCAGGTCGAAGGCGCCGCAGGCGATGTCGGCGGGGTGGGCTGAGAGTTGCTCGATGATCGCGCGGCGGGCCGGTTCGATGAGGGCTTCGAGGACCTGCTGGAGGGGGATGTCGCGGGGGTCGGGGTGGGGTGGGATGCGGTCGGCGGGCATGCGGGAATGGTACGACGACGGTCAAAGTTTGACCATGGTCGTACTTCTGTGCTCCTGTAGAGGCATGACGCGAACCGTGCTGTTCCATGAACTCGGCGGGCCCGATGTGCTGCGTATTGAAGAGCTCGAGGTTGGTGCGCCGGGGCCCGGAGAGGTGCGCATCCGGGTGGATGCGGTCGGGCTGAACCGGGCTGAGGCACTGTTCCGCGCGGGCCGCTATATCCAGCCGGTGCGGAGCTTTCCGGCGCGGCTGGGCAATGAGGCGGCGGGCGTCGTCGAGGCGGTCGGGGACGGCGTCGGCGGGGTGCGGGTGGGGCAGCTTGTCAGCACGCTGCCGGCCTTCTCGCAGAACGACTACGGCGTGTACGCCGAACGGGCCATCGTGCCCGCGGCGGCGGTGGTCGCACGACCCGAGGGGCTGGACGCCGTGCGGGGTTCGGCGGTGTGGATGCCGTACCTCACCGCGTATGGCGCGCTCGTCGAGACCGCGAGGCTGCGGCCCGGCGGCACCGTGCTGCTGAACGCCGCCTCCAGCAGCACCGGGCTGGCGATCATCGATGTCGCCAATCAGGTCGGCGCCACGCCGATAGCCCTTACGCGCACCGCCGCCAAGCGCGAGTTCCTGGTGAAGCACGGCGCTGCGGACGTCGTGGTGACCGATGACGAGAGCGTCTCGGAGCGCGTCCTCGCCGCCACCGGCGGCCGGGGCGTCGAGGTGGTCATGGACGCGGTCGCCGGTCCCGGCATCACGGACTTGGCGCGGCTCGTCACCCCCGGCGGCACGCTCGTGGTCTACGGCGGCCTCAGCGGTCAGCCGACGCCCTATCCGGGTGTGGAGCTGGGCCTGCCCGCGTTGAACATCCGCTCCTTCACCATGCTGGAGATCACCGGCGAGCCGGCGCGGCTGCGGCGCGCCACCGCGTTCATCGGCGCCGGGCTGCGCACCGGGGCGTTCGATCCGGTCGTGGACCGGGTGTTCGCCCTCGACGACATCGTGGAGGCACACCGGTACCTGGAGTCGAACGCGCAGGTCGGCAAGATCGTGGTCACGACCGGCAGCGCCACCGCGACCGGCGGCACCGTCACGACCGCCGACGCGCCGTGAGGTACGCGGCGCGCAGGTGGATGGCTCGGTCGAGTTCGGAAAGGGTGCGGTCGAAGAACTCGCGGCGGTAGGTGGTGTCTGTCAGGGCGGTGATGGCGAAATACAGGGCACTGAGACCGGCCAGTAGTACCGCGACGTGGAGCAGTTCGCTGCTGACGCCGGGGATGCGCAGGCCCAGCAGGTGCGCGTCTGGTACCGGGTGCTTGAACCACTCGGTGAGGACTTCCGGGCGGATCGCGATGGCGCCGAAGACCACGTAGAAGAAGAACACCATCCAGCTCAGCAGGCTGACTTGGATGGTCTGGCTGAGCAGCAGGTACACGAACATGTTGCGACGTTGGGCGGGTCCCAGGGCGGGGTCGGGATCGAGATCCGTGCCGTCGGCGGCGAACTCGGCCAGCGGGGTGGCCGTGCAGCTGGCGCGGATGCGGTCCGGAGTGCAGGCCTTGGGCAGCGTGCCGAACTCCTCGGGGAGCCGGGCGATGAGGAAGGCCTGGATCAGCACCACGAAGAACGCCGCGGTCACCCACAGCCAGCCGGAGTCCAGCGCCGCTGCGACCTGCCAGAAGTCGGCGGTGAAGAAGATGACCATCCCGAACAGGGCTAGGAGCGGCAGCGCCCGGACCGCCAGGTGCCCCACCTCGCGGGCCTCGGCGACCACGCGCCGTACCGTCCAGAAGGCCAGCATCAGGCCCAGGCGCAGGAGCTCCAGCGCCGCCGCGAGTGGACGCAGGGGGCCTGGCAGCCGGGTGGAGGCGCGGCCGCCCTCGGCGAAATGCGGGACGCCGGCGCGGACGAACCAGCGCTCGGTGGCGGCCAGAGCCGCGCGGGCGCGGGCGGCGGCAGCCTCGTCAGCGACCTCAAAGCCATCGGCACCGTCGGACCCGGGCGTTCCCCGGGGCACGGAAGAAACCATCAGAATTCGACTATAAGCCGATCAGTCCAGCCGGAACACCACTTCGTCGAGCTCGACCACCAGGCGCACCATCCGCTCGTCGGCCAGGTGCCGCCGGTGCTCGGCCAGACAGCCCTCGCGGTCCAGGCGCGGGTCGGTGAAGGCCGCCATCCGCTGCGCCTCGGGATCGTCCTGGATCGCGAACAGCGCCGGAAGGTCCGATTCGCGCATCTCGCGCAGGATGGGCTCGCTCATGGATCCAGACTATTGCGACGTACTGACAACCCCGGTTTGGAGTGCCCGGCCTCGGAAAGTTCAAGTCCATGGGGACCCATTCCGCCGCCGTGCTCCGCGTGTCCGATTACCGCGATTTCGCGGCTGAACGCCTGCCCAAGCCCGTGTGGGACTTCGTCGACGGCGGGTCCGGAGACGAGCGCACGCTGCACGGCAACACCGCCGCCTTCGACCGCTACAAGCTGCGCCCGCGCATCCTGACGGACGTGGAGAAGGTCGACACCCGCATCACGCTGTTCGGCACGCCGCTCGACACCCCGATCGGCCTGGCCCCGATCGCCTACCATCGCCTGCTGCACCCCGACGGCGAGGTCGCCACCGCCCGGGGCGCCGGCCGCGCGGGCGCGCTGCTGGTGGTCGGCATCTTCGCCAGCCGCACCCTGGAGGATGTCGCCGCCGTCGCGAGCGGGCCGCTGTGGCTGCAGCTCTACTGGCTGCGCCAGCGCGCGGTGCTGGAGCAGCTGGTCGAGCGCGCCGAGGCGGCCGGCTACGAGGCCTTCGTGGTCACCCTGGACGCCAAGCAGATCGGACAGCGGCTGCGCGATATGCGCAACGAGTTCTCCCTGCCGGAGGGCATGGCGGCGGTGAACGTCGACCCGGCGGAGATGGCCCAGGCCCACCAGGCCACCGCCGGCGACTCGGCGATCGCCGCGCATGCCGAGTCCTCCTTCGATCGGGCCCTGACCTGGGCCGACCTCGCGTGGCTGCGGGCCCGGACCAGCAAACCGATCCTGGTCAAGGGCGTGCTGACGGCCGAGGACGCCCGGCTGGCGGTGGAGCACGGCGTCGACGGCATCGTGGTCTCCAACCACGGCGGCCGGCAGCTGGACAACGCGATGGCGTCGATCGACGCGCTGGAGGAGGCGGTGCAGGCGGTCGGCGGCACGATCCCGGTGCTGGTCGACGGCGGCTTCCGGCGCGGCACGGACGTCTTCACCGCGCTGGCGCTGGGCGCGACCGCGGTGCTGCTGGGACGGCCCTTCCTCTGGGGGCTCGCGGTGGACGGCGCGGACGGCGTGGGCAGCGTGCTGACGATGGCCACCGCGGAGCTGAAGCACACGATGACGCTGATGGGCACGCCGAACCTGGCCGCGATCGAGCGGACGGCGGTGCGCCCATGACGGACCGGGTGAAGGTCTGGGTGATCCGCACCGGCGCCGCGGCCGCGTCCGCCGAGCGCTACCTGGACCTGCTGGACGACGACGAACTGCTGCACGCCGCCGACTTCCTGCGCGAACGCGACCGGGTGCGGTACCTGGTCGCGCACGGCGCCCGCCGCCTGATCCTGGGCCGGGAGCTCCAAACGGCGCCGGAGTCGCTGACCTTCCGCGCCGATGCCACCGGCAAGCCGGAGCTGGACGGCGACGGCCGCCCCCGCACCTCGCTGGCCCACGACGGCGACCTGGCGCTGCTGGCGGTGACGCCGCGGCGGACGGTCGGCGTGGACGTGCAGCAACTGGTCGAGGGCCTGAACCCGGTGGACATGTCCGAGACCTACTTCCTGCCGTTCGAGGCCCGCTACGTCGCCGGCGGCCACGACCTGCTGGAGCAGACCGACCGCTACGCGCGCCTGTGGACCCGTAAGGAGGCGGCGGCGAAGGTGGCCGGCGGCGTCGGCTGGGCCAACACCCGGGCTGCGGTGCTGCAGCGGGACCTGGTGGCGTGTGTGGAGCCGGCGGCGCCGCACCGGCACCGGGTGGCGCCGGTGGAGGTGCCGGCGGGCTACCGGGCAGCGGTGGCGCTGTTCGGCGAGGCGGCGTTCCGGGTCGAGGTGGCGGCGTTCGAGGTCGCGGAGTTCGAAGGGGTCTGAGTCACTGCCACAAGCCTCTGGGTCCACAAGCCTCTAGGTCTCCCTCGCACCAGGCATAGTCCTCGGCCGTTGTCTACGATCGAGGCCGTGGCAGTGCAAACCGGGGTAGCCAACACACCGACGGCCCGCTCCTGTCTATGGCGGCATCGCGACTTCCTGCTCCTGTGGGCCGGGCAGTCGGTCAGCGAGATCGGCTCCCAAGTCACGGTGCTCGCGTTGCCGCTCGTCGCCGTCGTCCTGCTCGACGCCGGCACGCTCCAGGTCGGTCTGATCTCCACCGCCGCCACCAGCGCCTACCTGCTTGTCGCGCTACCGGCGGGAGTCATCACCGACCGTATTCCCAAGCGCCGGTTGATGATCTGGTGCGACCTCGCGCGCGTGCTCCTGATCGGCTCGCTTCCGGTCGCCGCAGCCGCCGGAGTGCTGACGCTCGCCCAGCTCTATATATGTGCCCTGCTATCCAGTGTGTTCAGCGTCCTGTTCTCAGTGTCCTACCAGACCTATCTCCCCGCGCTGCTGGCCGACGACCAGCTGATGGACGGCAACGGCAAGCTCGGAACCTCGCAGTCCGTGGCCCAGATCGCCGGGCCGAGCCTGGGCGCCGGGCTGGTCGGCCTGGTGGGTGCGGCGAAGGCCATGACCGGCGACGCGATCTCCTACGCGATCTCAGCTTTGTCGCTCTTGGCGATCAAGACCCCGGAACCGCAGGGCGGGCCGGCGTCCGGCAGCCGCGAACGAACACCGGTGCGCACTCAGATCGGCGAGGGACTGCGCTATGTGCTGCGCGATCCCATTCTGCGCAAATCGGTGGCCTGGAGCGGCTCGGCGAACTTCTTCGTCATCATGGTCGAGTCGCTGGGCCCGGTGTTCCTCGTCCGGACCGTCCACCTGCGCCCCGGCTACGTCGGCCTGCTCCTGGCCCTCGGCGCGGTCGGCGGCGTCGTCGGCGGCCTGGCCTGCGGCCCGCTGGCCCGCCGGGTCGGCTCGGCACGGATCAGCTGGCTGTCGATGACCGTGTTCGCGCTGCCGGGACTGCTCATCCCCCTGGCCGGACACGGTCCGCTGGTGCTGCTGTTCGCCGTCGGCTGGATGTCGTGGACCTTCGCCTCGACGCTGTGCTTCATCGCGCTGACGAGCTACCGCCAGGCGACGTGCCCGCCGGAACTGCTCGGGCGGGTGAACGCCAGCGCCCGCTGGATCGTCTGGGGCACGCTGCCGCTCGGCGGCCTGGCCGGCGGCGCGCTGGGATCGGCGATCGGCGTCCGGCCGACGTTGTGGCTGGCGGTGATCGGCGGCTGTTCATCAGGGCTCTGGTTGCTGTTCTCGCCGCTGCGCGGCATGCGCGACATCCCGATCAGCGCGCCCCGGCCGGAGCCGATCTGAGGTCGCGCCGTGCGCTAGATCGCTGCTGCCCCGCCGCTACCCCGCCGACGAGGGCTCGGAGGCCGTGGGCGGCGGGCAGCCGCCGGAAGGCGCGGCGACCGGCGCCGCCACCGGCAGGCCCGCCGACTGCGGCGGCCGCACCCCGAACCCGGCGCCGGTCCGGGCGTCGAGGAACGCCTCGATCAGGGCGGTGTGCACCGGTCCGTTGGAGGCCACCAGGTCCGCGTCGCCCGGGTGCCACTCCAGGCCGGCATAGGTGGTCGCCTTCCCGCCGGCCTCGCGCACGATCAGCACCCCGGCGGCCCAGTCCCACGGCCCGCACCGCTGCTCCCAGTAGCCGTCCAGCCGGCCCGCGGCCAGCCACGCCAGGTCGATCGCGGCGCTGCCGGTACGCCGCACGACGCGCGAGCGGCGGAACACCGAGGAGAACTCGGCCAGGTTGTCGTCGGGGTCGAAGGCCCGGGTCGGCGGGAAGCCGGTGGCCAGCACCGCGCGGTCCAGCCGCGGGACCGGCGAGGCGCGCAGCCGCCGCCGGCCCTCGTAGGCGCCCCGCCCGGCCTCGGCCCAGTAGAGGCGCCGGCGCGCCACGTCGGCCACCACGCCGAGGGCCAGCCGCTGGCCGTCCCAGAACGCCAGGGAGCAGGCGCAGTGCGGGATGCCGCGCACGAAGTTCGTGGTGCCGTTCACCGGATCGATGAACCAGGTGGGACGGGACAGGTCCATCTCGGCCAGGCCGCCCCCCTCGGCCACCACGGCGTGGTCGGCGTGGGTGGCCTTGAGCCAGGACCGGACCAGTTTCTCGACCCGCAGGTCGGTGTCGCCGAGCTGGCCGGCCAGGTCGGCGCAGGAGGATCTGAAGCGCAGGCGGCGGGGCTGCGCGGAACGGCGGATCAGGGTGGCGGCCTCCCGGGCGACGCGGATCGCGCCGAGGGTGGCGGGGCGGGGCAGGGGCATGGCGGGTCCTTCATCAGCTTTCTCGTCGAGCGCTTCAGGCGCCGGGCGGGGGTGGGTCCGCCCGGGGCCGGGGTTCATCGCGAGTCTGGCCCGCCGCCGCCGGGGCGGGCGGGGGTTCGGCGCCGGATTCCGGTTCGAGTCCGGTGCCGGGTATCCGTTCCAGCTCGTGACTGAGCGCGTCCAGCTCGGCTCCGCCGGACATCAGCCGCACCAGCTCCGGCCGGGTGACCTCAGCCTTCGGGTAATCGCCCAGCAGCCGCCCCCGGTTCAGCACCACGAACCGGTCGCCGACCGGATGCGCGTGGTGCGGGTTGTGGGTGATGAACACGACGCCGAGCCCGCGTTCCCGGGCCTGCGCCACCCGCCGCAGCACCGCGCCGGCCTGCTTCACGCCCAGCGCCGAGGTCGGCTCGTCCAGGATCAGGACCCTGGCTCCGAAGTGCACGGCGCGGGCGATCGCCACCGACTGCCGCTCGCCGCCGGACAGCGTCCCGGCCGGCTGGTCCGGATCGCGCACCTCGACGCCCATCGCGGCCAGGGCCGCGCGGGTCTGCTCGCGGGCCGCCGGCACGTCGAAGCGGCGCCACGGGCCCCACCCCTTCGTCGGCTCCGAGCCGAGGAAGAAGTTCCGCCAGACCGCCATCAGCGGCACCATCGCCAGGTCCTGGAAGACTGTGGCGATCCCGGCGGCGCGGGCGTCGCGGGGGCTGTGGAAGCGGACCGCCTCGCCGTTCACGCGTACCTGTCCGGCGTCCGGTGGGAACACGCCGGACAGGATCTTGATGAGGGTGGACTTGCCGGCGCCGTTGTCCCCGAGCACGCACATCACCTGTCCGGCCCGGACCGACAGCGAGACGTCGTGCAGCGCCCGCACGCTCCCGAAGTACTTGCCGACCGCTTCGGCCGCCAGCAGCGGCGTCCGCGGATCCCCCGAAACGTCTGCGGCCTCCGCGGCCGCTGAACCTGTCGCCGTCATGTGCGCGCCCTCATCGCTCGCCGGTGGGTCACCGTGTTCACGGCCACGGCCAGGAACAGGATCACGCCGAGGAACGTGAAGTTCCACGAGCTGTCCCAGCCGGAGTAGATGACGCCCTGGAACGCCATCCCGATGATGCAGGCGCCCAGGGCCGCGCCGAACGCCGAGCCGTGCCCGCCGGTGAGCAGGCAGCCGCCGACGACGGCGGCGATGATGTAGTAGAACTCGTAGCCGACGCCCTGTTCGGAGACCGCCGTGCGGGTCTGCAGGAACGAGATGACGCCGACCAGGGCCGCGGCCGTCGAGGTCCCCATGAACAGCAGGATCTTCGTCCGCCGCACCGGGACGCCGGTACGGCGCGCCGCGTCGGCGTCGCCGCCGACGGCGAACACCCAGTTGCCGAACCGGGTCCGGCCGAGCACCCAGACGCCGAGCAGGGTGACGCCGACGAACCACAGGATCGCCGTCTGGTAGCCGGCCGGCAGGGCACTGCTATGGGCGAACGAGCCGCCGAACACGTCCCGCGCGCTGTCCATGCCGGGGTGGCGGGTGCCGGTCAGCCCGATCGAGGTGCTGCCGTGGTTCACCTTCAGCACGCCGCCGACGCTCAGCCCTCGGAAGACGAAGTACGCCGCCAGCGTCACGATGAAGCTCGGCAGTCCCGACCGGGTGACCACCAGCCCGTTGACCAGTCCCACCGCCGCCCCGAAGGCGAACGTCACCGCCACCGCGGCCCACGCGTTCCAGTGCTCGGTGCCGACCAGCAGTGCCATGATGATCGCCGAGAAGCCGGTCATCCCGCCGGTGGACAGGTCGAACTCGCCGCCGATCATCAGCAGTCCGACCGGCACCGCCATGATCCCGAAGAAGGCGGCCTGCTGCGCCCAGGCCTGGAAGCCGGTCTGGGTCAGCCACAAGTGGTTCGGCGTGTTGTCGGTGGCCAGGAAGACCACGAACACGGCGATCGCCCCGACCAGCGCGCCGAACGCCGGCCGTCGCAGGGCCTTGACGAACAACCGCGCCGGACCGCCGCCGCCCGGATCACCACCGCCTGGGCCGTCACCGCTCGGATCACTACCGGCGGCCGGTGGCCCGGCCGCATCCGGCCGGGCCACCGCGAGGTCTTCGCCCGCCATCAGTCGTCCCCGGCGGCGATCGCCGCCGCCACCGACTTGACGTTGCCGCTGTCCACCAGCTTCGGGCCGCTCGCGACGGTGGTGCCGCCGCCGACCGCGTTGCCCTCGTGCTTGCTGTAGACGTAGAGGAACTGCACCGGCAGATAGCCCTGCAAGTACTGCTGCTGGTCCACCGCGAAGTCCATGGTCGGCGGCGAGGCCTGCAAGTCGTTCTGCACGTCCTGTGACAGGTCGAAGGTCGCGATCTTGACGTGCGCGGGCTTGGCGACGACCAGGGCCTGCCCGACCGCGTTGTTCAGCGTCATCACCGCGTTGATCCCCGGGTGTGACTGCAGGTAGGCCGTCACCTGGCCGATCGCCTGCTGCGGGTTGGAGGCCGCGTTCGGCGTGGACAGGATCAGCTCGGTGCAGGCGGGGCCGGCGGCCGGGGCGTCGCCGGTGCCGCACTTGACGCCGACGCCGAGGCCCTGGGCGATGCCGTCGCAGCGGTCCAGCAGGTTCTGCCCGGACTGGTGGATCACGCACAGCACGTTCGACGCGTTCTCCTTGGCGAACCGCGCCCCGGCCTGCTTTCCGGCCAACTGCTCGGGCTGGCCGACGCAGGTGATGGCCTTGGCCGCGGCGATATCGGCGTCGTCGCAGCCGGCGTTCACCAGCACCACCGGGATCCCGGCGTCAGCCGCGGCGGCCAGCGTGCCGTTCATCACCGACGGCGCGTGGTCCGAGACGATGATCCCGTTGACCTTGGCGTTGATCGCGTTCTGAATCTGCGCGTTCTCGGCGCCGTCGTCCGGCTCGGCCTGGCCCTGCTGCTGCGAGCCGTAGGTCTCGGAGAGCTTGCAGCCGGTGTCCTTCGCGGCGTCCTTGGCGCCCTTGTAGACCACGCTCCAGAAGTTGCCGTTGTCGCCGTGGGTGATCAGGGCGAAGGTGTAGGGGCAGGAGCCGCCGGCCGAGGTCTTCGGGGCCGAGCTGGACGACGAGCAGCCGGCGACCAGCAGCGCGACGGCCAGCAGTGCGGTGAGCAGCCGCTCGGGGGAATGCCGCGTTCTGTGCTCTCGGAATGCCATCCGTGCCATACGTGCCGCCTCCACTGTGTGGTGTTACAAGTACGGTCGTTGAGCCTTCTTCGAGTCTTCATACCCCGTTCGGGCGGCCCGAGTGGATGCGATCTCTGATACCTCGGCGACCGGCACCTCCCACCAGGCGCCGCCGTCGGGCGCGCCGGCCAGCGGATCGGTCGCGACGTGCACGACCGTGATCCAGTCGGCGTCCTTGGCCCGGGCCAGAGCGGCCTGCAGTTCTTCGAGGTCCGCGGCCCTCTCGACGCGCGCGCCGAGGCTGGCGGCGTTCGCGGCGAGGTCGACCGGCAGCGGGCCGCCGTCCAGGCGCCCGGTCGGGGTACGGAAGCGGTAGGCGGTGCCGAAGCGTTGCGAGCCCAGGGATTCGGACAGCCGGCCGATCGAGGCGAAGCCGCCGTTGTCGACCAGCACCACGATCAGCTTCACGTGTTCGGCGACCGCGGTCACGATCTCCTGCGCCAGCATCAGGTAGGAGCCGTCGCCGACCAGCACGTAGACCTCACGCTCGGGCGCGGCGAGCTTCACGCCGAGGCCCCCGGCGATCTCGTAGCCCATACAGGAGAAGCCGTATTCGACGTGGTAGGTCTTCGGGTCGCCGTTGGAGCGCCAGAGCTTGTGCAGGTCGCCGGGCAACGAGCCGGCGGCGCAGACCACGACGCCGTCCGGTCCGGCGGCCTCGTTGACGGCGGTCTTGTCTACAGCGGTCTTGTCTACAGCGGCCTTGTTTACAGCGGCCTTGTTTACAGCGGCCTTATTTACAGCACAGATCACCTCGATCTGCGAGGGCAGCGGGGCGTTCCGGAAGTGGTAGGCGTCCGCGAGCCGCCGCTGCCAGGCGTCGCGGGCGTCGGCGGTCCGGGCACGGTGCTCGTCGTCGACGCTCCAGCCCGCGAGCGCGGTCGTCAGGTCCTCCAGCACGGTCCGGGCGTCACCGAGCACTGCTATCCCGGCGTGCTTGGCCGCGTCGAAGGCGGCGATGTTGACGTTGACGAACCGCACGCCGGGATCGGCGAAGGCGGTGTGCGAGGCGGTGGTGAAGTCCGACCAGCGAGTGCCGACGCCGATCACGACGTCGGCCTCGGCGGCGACGAGGTTCGCAGCGTACGTGCCGGTCGCGCCGACGGCGCCCAGGGACAGCGGATGATCATCGGCCAGCACGCCTTTGCCGGCCTGGGTTTCGGCGACCGGGATGCCGGTCGCTTCGGCGAAGGCGCGTAGTGCTTCGGTGGCCTGCGCGTAGACCACTCCCCCGCCGGCGACCAGCAGCGGACGCTGGGCACTCCGGATCGCCGTGGCGGCGCGCGTCAGGGAGCTGATGTCGGCGCGCGGCCGGGGGACGTGCCACACCCGGTGCTCGAACAGCTCCTGCGGCCAGTCCCAGGCCTCGGCTTGCACGTCCTGCGGCAGCGCCAGGGTCACCGCGCCGGTCTCGGCGGGATCGGTGAGCACTCGCATGGCGGCCAGCAGTGCTGCGGGCAGTTGCTCGGGCCGGTTCACCCGGTCGAAATAGCGGCTGACCGGCCGCAACGTGTCGTTGACCGACACGTCGTGGCTGCGCGGGTCTTCGAGCTCTTGCAAGACCGGGTTGGCGGTGCGGGTGGCGAAGAAGTCGCCGGGCAGTAACAGGACCGGCAGCCGGTTGACGGTCGCCAGCGCGGCGCCGGTGACCAGGTTGGTGGCGCCGGGGCCGATGGAGGTGGTGCAGGCGTAGGTGGACAGCCGGTCGCGCATACGGGCGAAACCGACGGCGGTGTGCACCATCGCTTGTTCGTTGCGGGCCTGGCGGTAGGGCAGCAAGTCCGGGTCCTCGAGCTCCAGGCCCAGCAATGCCTCGCCGAGGCCGGCGACGTTGCCGTGGCCGAAGATGCCGAAGACGCCCTCGATCAGCCGGTGCTGCACGCCGTCACGCTCGGTGTGCTGCACGGCGAGGAAGCGGACGACCGCCTGGGCGACGGTGAGGCGGCGGGTGCTCACGCGCGCTCCCCGGCGGCGACCGGGCCGGACTTCACCAGCGCGGTCGCGGTGTCGACGGCGGCGGCGACGTCGCCGTCCGGCGGGTAAAGCAGGGCTCTGCCGACGACGAGGCCGAAGACGCCTTCCAGCGCCAGGGCCTTCTCCCAGGCCGCGAACGTCTCCTCGGGCGCGCCGTCGGGATCGCCACCGAGCAGCAGGACCGGCAGCGTGGTGGCGGACAGGACGCGCTCCATGTCCTCGACGACGGGGAGCTTGAGCCAGGTGTAGGCGCTGGTGGTGCCGAGTCCGGCGGCGATGGCGCAGGCCCGCAGCACCGCCGGCGGCGACAGGTCGTTGCGCAGCCGGCCGTTCTCGCGGCGGGCCATGAACGGCTCGATCATCGCCACCCGGCGGTGCGCGGCGAGTTCGGTGACGGCGCGTCCGCAGGCCTCGAGCGTGACGACGGTGGCCGCGTCGTCGAGGTCGATCCGCAGCAGCATCTTGCCGCCGTCCAGGCCGAAGCGGGCGATGCCGGCGGCGTCGTAGGCGGTGAACCGGTCGTCGAGCTCCGCGACGGACCCGGCCAGCCCGCCCCGGTTCATCGACCCGAGCACCACCTTGCCCTCCAGCGCGCCGAGGACCAGCAGGTCCTCCACGACGTCCGGGGTGGCGAGCACCCCGTCCACCCCGGGCCGTCCCAGCGCCACCACCAGCCGGTGCAGCAGTTCGCTGCGGTCGCCCATGGCCAGCGGGTCGTCGCGCACCCCGAGCGCGCCGCGCG
>JABFWL010000410.1 GCA_013362315.1 Catenulispora sp.
GCTCCCGGCCAGCACCCCGTCCGCCGCGACCGGCTGGTCCTGCGCGGCTATCAGAGTCTCCCCATCCGCATCGCCGATGACTATGGGCGCGGTGTGGGGTCCTGATCCGAGGCGTCCCCCGGAAACGTCGCGGGTGCGGCCGGAAATGCGGCCGAGACGCACCGGCTCGCCACGTACATCAGGTTCGCGATGCCGGATGCCGTGAGTCGCCGCCATTCCCTTGTGCCTCCGCATCAGGGTGGAACGTCGGGTCCGTGCGTGCATGGTGGACGTCCGGTTCCGGGACGCCAGGACCGGGGACGGCGCCGGCTTTTCACGTCGCCATGACCGCCGTCGTCACGACCGGTCCGGAACGGGCGCGCTGGGTGCGAGTGTGCGCTGCTGGAGTAGGCCAATCGATCGCAGACGTCGCCGCACGTCTTGGTCCGGCTGGTCCGAGCCGAATTGCGGACCAGCATCCTCCCTCACGCCAGCGGAACCGTCGGGGCGTTCCGGCGTCACTGGCGCGGATCCGGGACGGTACTCGGAGGGCGCGTCGTTCGGCACATCCCTGTATGCCGGGTGTCGGGAGGCAGGGCGGATCGATGAGGGCGCCGATCACGGGCATGGCGCTGCTGGTCGCAGTCGGGCTCACTGCCTGCGCCAGCGCCGGAAGCGGCCCCCCGGCCACACCACGCCCCGCTCTGCGTCACTCATCCTCGATGGCACGTTGGGATATCCCCGCGGTCCCGGTCCGACCGCGTTGCGCGTCAGCGCCGATCTTGCGCGTTCCGGCAGTCAGGTCTTGGGCCGGCCATGCCGTACCGCCACCGTATCGCCGGGGCCGCCGGGGCCGCCGGGGCCGCCGGGTCGTCTTGGTCGGGAGGAGCGTGTTCGCGACAGATCGTCGGGTGCACCTGTTCCCCTGGTGAATCCGATCCCCTAGCATCGACAGGCGGCGCCATCAGGCGTTACGCAGCGAACGGCATCGGCCGACGGGTGGGGTCACAGTGTCAGCAGCAGAACATCCCGGAGTGTGGACACGGGTCGTCGCGGCTTTGCACGGCGAAGTCAGCGCGGCGACATGGGAGGCCTACCGGGACGCGGGCCAGGCGGTGTTCGACGTGCTGGCCGAGAACGAGGAGCAGCGCAAGGCCGAAGTCGGCGAGCAAAGCGTCGGCGCGGTCAGCGGCCGGGTCGCGACGTGGAACGCGCTGGTGCTGCAGCTGCTCGGCGAAGCGCTGATGGACGCCGACTACGCCGCCGACCCGAAGACGGTCGGGTTCCTGCCGAAGGTCACCGCCGAGCAGGTCGGCCGGGTGCTGACCCAGGTCGAGCCGTGGCTGGCCCTGGCCCGCCAGGGCCAAGCCGACCCGAGCCTGGACCTCACGACGACCGTGCACCTCCCGGCCGTGCTGCCGGCCTGGGTGAAGGTCGAGCCCTGCCCGCCGGCGCACCTGGCGGCGATGATCGCCGCTTCCGCACGGATCGCCGGATACGCCGAGGCGGCGCTGGCCGACGCCGCCGCAGACCCCCGGCAGGCGGAGCACCTGCCGCAGCTGCGCCAGATGTGGGCCGAGGCCGACACCGCCGGCCGCTACGCCGAGGCGCTCCTTCGGCCCGGTGCAAGCCAGGAACTGCATGAGGCCATAGAGGACAAGCTGCGCCGGGCGTTGGAGGTCTGGTATCGGCTCGGCCAGCTCGCCGCTGACCCGCGGCTGCACAACCAGGCCGCGCGACACGACCGGACCGTTTTGGCCGACCCCTCCACGCTGCCCGGCGGGTCGGGGTTCGACCCGTGGTGCCTGACGGCGCCGAACTCCCGCGACAAGTGGCGAGCCGACCCTCGGGCCCGGCGCGCGATCGATCTGCTGTGGGCATACGACCCGGCGCCGGCGGCGACGCTGACGATCCAGGCGGAGATCGACGCCGCGTTCGCCGCCGGGGACATCGTCTATGCCCGCACCCGCGGCGGTCAGCCGCTGGGTCACTACTTCTGCTGCCCGTGGGGAGCGACCTACGAGGTCCGGCGGCAGGTGCGGATCGCGGGCAAACGACTGGCCCCGCACGAGCAGTTCGTCTTCGACGTCAGCGGCGAGGAACTCGCCGAAGGGGGCAAGTTCATCCGCCGCCTGGTCCGAGGCCCGTTCGAGCCGACGAAGAAGATCGACTACTGCGATCCCGAGGGCGGCCACGACGACGATGACTGAGAAGCGGAGGTAGGGCAGAGCCCGTCTCCGGCAGCCGCTGCTGATCACCGGCTGCCGGAGACGGGCCGCATCAGCACACATACACTGAAGATCCACCATCCTGAATCTGCTGGTCAGTGTGGTGGCGTGGCAGGGTTCGTGGGTGCTCGTGCTGGTGGTGGGCGGGTGTCTTCGGTGTAGATCGTCCGTCAGGGTGGTTCGTGGCGGTTCCGGCCCGTGCGGGCCGGTGTGCTTCCTACGCCTTCCTGGCCCTGACCGACGAGCAGGGTCGGCTCATCTGGATCTCCGCCGCGCGGCCCGGCCGCACCCACGACGCCACCGCCGCCAGACACGACCACATCGTCCAGCACCTGAAAGCCGCCGGCCTCGGCGCCCTGGCTGACCTCGGCTTCCTCGGCGTAGACAAACCGTCCGACCCCGACGACCTGGTCATCATCACCGGCTACAAAGCCACCCGCTACCGCAAGCTCACCGCCGGACAGAAGACCGCCAACAAGGTGATCGCCGCAGGTCGAGCCCCGGTCGAACACGGCTTCGCCCACCTGAGAACTGGCGTGTCCTCACCAAGCTGCGCACCAACCCCGCCCGCGCCACCAACCTGCTGCGGGCCCTGCTCGTCCTGACGAACCTCGAAGTCGACCGGTGACAGACGATCAAGACCGCAGACACCCGCCCACAACCAGCACCAGAACCCACGAACCCTGTCACGCCAGCGGCCTGACCAGCTACTTCAAGATGGCACCCGCCCATTCGTCGTCGCGCCGAACGGGGCGAAGATCACAATGTCAGACGGTATCGAGCTCCGCGAAGACGGTGATGTGGAGGCCGCCGGGGGCGTCCAGCCGGGAGTTGAGCGAGTTCCACGGCGTCCGGGTCGGCTCGGCCACCACTTCCGCGCCGGCGGCGGCCAACTTCGCCGTGGCGACGACCGAGTCGCCGACCTGGAACGCGACCCGGATCTGCCCGGCCACGCGCTTGCCGACCTCGACCTCGTCGATGAACGCGGCATGGCCGGGATCGGCCAACTCCAGCGTGGCCCGGCCGGCGTCGAGGATGGTGACCCGGCCGTCGGGCGACGCGAACGCGGCCTGCTCGGGGAGGCCCAGGACATCGCGGTAGAAGATCAGGGCCGCGTCGTAGTCGTCAGCGGTGACCACCAAGCGGAGTTCGCGGACGGCGGGTTCCTCGGACATGTCAGCTCCTTACGAGAGTGCGGGACGGTCTCGTCAACGGAAGGAACGATCGGAAGATTCCGCCGGGCCGCTTCATCAAGGCTTCATGTGTTTCCCGCGAGGCTTTCGTCCAGAGCACCGCCCACGGGGGGCGGTGCCCAATACGGAGGCAGCATGAAACTGCGATACATCGTCGCCAGCGCGGCCACAGCTCTGTCCGTCGCGCTCGCCGGGCTGACCATGGCCGGTCCAGCGCACGCCGCGCCCGGCAGCACGGTCAACTGGACCGACCGCTCGTTCCTGGAGGTCCGCGACAACGGCACCGCGTGGGGCGAGACCGTCTTGTGGTCGTGGAACACCGCGACAAGCTACTTCGACCCGATCTCGCTGGGGAACAACTCGTACGGGATCACGGCGGTCGCCGCCTTGGCCCCGAACACCTGGGTCGCCGTCGACAACGGCGGCTGCGTGCACACCTATGACCAGTCACTGGCCGCGGACTCGGTTCAGGCGAACGACCCCTGTAACGCGGTCAAGGCGGTCGGGCTGGACCAGTACAACTTCCTCGTCACAACGAAGGAGGGCGCGCTCATGCAGTGGTACTACGCGGGCGCCGGGCGGTGGCTGCACGGGGATCCCATCACGGGCACGTCAGGCTGGGGCGACGCCCGTGAGCTGGCGAGCGTCGACAGCGGCCACTTCATCTCGATCAGCGCCTCGGAGCCCTACCAGCTGCGGTACTGGACGCTCGCCCCCACGGCCGCCGAGATGAGCGCCCGCATGATGGTGATCGGCCAAGGCTGGGACACCGGAACCAGCTCACACATCGCAGGGCTCGGAGGATACGGGTCGTTCGTCGAGGTCAAGGGACCGAACCCGGTCAACGGCCGTGTGCCGTACTCGCTGTCGCGCTGGTACTTCGACCTGACGACTGGTGACATCAGCGAAAGCCCGGTCGCCGGGACCTCGGGCTGGCAGAACGCGCGCGCGATCGGCTGATGAGCTGAACTGAAAGGGCCCGGATCGCCGAGGGGGCGGTCCGGGCCCTTCGGCGTCCCGTGAACGGTGCCGCCACCAGCTTCATCCTCGCTTCATGAAAGCCCTGCGACGCTCCGACAATGCGAACTCACCACAGCATGCGAAGTCACCCCGGAAAGCGGCTCGCCGCCGTGGCCCTGGCCTTGCTGGCCGCTGTCACGGGGCTCACCCAGACCGCCTCGGCCGCTCGGCCGTCCAACACCGCCACCAGCCACGCCGCGTCCGCTCCCGCCGCCGCGGCTCCCAACCTCCAGGTATGGGGCAACCAACTCGTCGACGCCGGCACGGGGCGGGCGTTCCAGATGCGCGGCGTCAACAAGATGATGTTCGACTGGGGGTGTGTCACCAAGGACAACGCCGCCGACGGCATCCATTTCGATCCGTGGAACAAGGACACGTCGATGGCGACGACGATCCAGACGCTGCGTGACTGGCACGTCAACACCGTCCGCATCCCGCTGAACGTCAGCTGCTTGCGCGGCTGGCATGATTCTCAGCACCCGGAGTACGAGCTGCCGTGGAACGCGCAGGCGAACCCGCCGGGGCAGCACGTCTACGACCACATCGCCTACCGGAACGCGGTGTACGACTACGTCACCTCTCTGACCGACGCCGGATTCGCCGTCGTCCTGAGCCAGCACCTGTCCGAGAACTTCCCGGACTCGGCCTTCCTCAAGACGACCTGTGCAAAGGAGCAGGTCGGCCTCGACCCGAACTCGGCGGTGTGCCCGAAGGTGCTGCCGAACATGGGATCCTCGGTCGAGTTCTGGACGGACGTCGCCGGCATGTTCGGGCAGAACAAGGCGGTCACGTTCGACCTGTTCAACGAGCCGCGCGCCGCCGAGGCGATGAACGCCGGGACTGGCACCGTCGACGAGCGGGACGCCGCCGCGTGGAAGTGCCTGGTCGAGGGCGGACCGGCCAACTGCGCCGGGCAGCCGTCGGCAGGTCTCCGGCAGCTGCTGAAGGCGGTGCGGGACGCGGGCGCGGACAACGTGGTCATCGCCGAGGGCAACGGCTGGGGCGACCTCCTCAACCACTGGCTGGACTCCTGGGCCCCCGGCAAGTCCGCGCCGCCGCCGAACCTGATGGCCTCGATCCACGTCTACGAACAGGACGACTGCGGTGAGCGGCCGGACCAGAGCACGGAGTGCTACTACAACCCGTGGCCGGACATGGCCGCCGTGGCGGCGAAGGTGCCGCTCCTGATCGGCGAGTTCGGCAACGGGCACTACGTGAAGGTGCAAGACGACCCGGAGAAGTGGGACGCCTACTGCACCTGGCACAAGCTGCTCCCGAACGGGACCCGTGACCCGCTGACCTTCTCCGAGCACCTCATGGACTGGGCCGACGGCGGGAACGACGCCCACGTCACCGCGGGCTACCTGGCGTGGACGTTCAACCAGAGCTTCAACTCCGACGTCTGTCACGACGACCAGCCGAACAAAGTGCACCAGCTGGTGACCGACGACTTCCTCGGCACGCCGACCGCCTTCGGGCAGCTGGTCCACGAC
The DNA here is from genome assembly GCA_013362315.1 of Catenulispora sp. Lineage (GTDB taxonomy): Bacteria > Actinomycetota > Actinomycetes > Streptomycetales > Catenulisporaceae > Catenulispora. Next base: position 5,914 of record JABFWL010000410.1, read on the forward strand.
CACTTGGCGGCCGTGGCACCGTGATCGACGGCTCCGGAAATGAGCGCGCGCACCCGTCCAAGGATCCTGATAATGGGCGGGTGCGCCTGCTGGTGGTCGAGGATGACGAGGAACTGCGTGCGGTGCTCGTACGGGGATTGCGGGAGGCGGGGCACGCGGTCGACGCGGCCGGCACCCTCGCCGAGGCCGACGAGCTCTGCGCCTACACCGACTACGCCCTGGTGGTGCTGGACCTCGGGCTGCCCGACGGCGACGGCGGATCGCTGGCCCGGACCCTGCGCGCCGCCGGCCGGGCCAGGATTCTGATGCTCACCGCCCGCGACCGGCTGACCGAGAAGGTCGCGGGGTTCGAGGCCGGGGCCGACGACTACCTGACCAAGCCGTTCGACTTCCCCGAGCTGACCATGCGGGTGCGGGCCCTGCTGCGGCGACCGGTGACGGTCGGGGGCGCGCAGCTGGAGGCGGCGGAGGTGCGGATCGACACGGCCGCGCGCAAGGCGTGGCGCTCCGGTGTCCTCACACCGCTGACCACGCGGGAGTTCTCGCTGCTGGCCTACCTGATGGAACGCCTGGGCGAGGCCGTGCCGCGGACCGAGCTGCTGGAACAGCTGTGGGACATGAACTACGACGGACTCTCGAACGTGGTCGACGTCCATGTCGGGAACCTGAGACGCAAGCTCGACTTGAACGCGCCGGGGACGGTGCTCAACCTGGAGACCGTCCGGGGCGTCGGGTATCGGATGCACATTGATACCACCGCCCCGGAGGACTGAAGTCCATGCACCTGAGAGCTCTGCGGATCTGGTTCACCGTCGCGGCGGGCTTCCTGACCGCGCTGCTGGTCGTCCCGACCGCGTTCTACATCCACCACACGACCTCCGTGGAGCGGTACTCGGCGATCGAAGACGACGCCGAGACGTCGGCGGCCCAGCTCGCGCTCACCGGGACGCCCGGCGAAGTCGAGCCGCTGGACGCGTGGTGGTTCTCCGGCGACGGACAGACCAAGTCGAAGCCCACGGACTTCCACCAGCCGCCGGTGATCGACTGGGCGGTGGAGGAGGCGGCGCACGACGACGCGAACAAGGGGTTGTTCTTCGACGACATGCAGCCGATGGGGCGGGGGACCATCGTGCAGGCGACGGCGCTGAGCAAGGACGGCTCCGTGGTCCTGGTGCTGCGGGATCTCCGCGACTACCACGCCGGTCTGAACCGGCTGGCCTGGTGGCTGACCGCGGCGGCGGCCGGCGTCGTGCTGCTCGTCTCGGGCGCCGCATGGGTGATCGCGGGCCTCGCGCAGGTGCCGGCGAAGCGGGCCCTGCGCTTTCAGCAGGACTTCCTAGCCGACGCGGCCCACGAACTCCGCACCCCGCTGGCTGTGCTGCAAGCTTCGGTGAGTCACGCGTTGGCGCGGCCACGCTCCGAGGCGGAGTACGCCGAGACCCTGGGCTCGGCCCGGACCGCGGTGGAGCGCGCCGATCGGGCGGTCTCGCGGCTGCTGGATCTCGCGCGGCTGAACAGTGGGACGGTGCAGCTGATCCGGACGCCGTTGCGGCTGGACCTGCTGGCCGAGGAGGTCGTGGAGACCGCGGCGGCCGGCGGCGTGCCCGTCGAGTTCCAGGGCACTCGATCGGTGGTGGTGGAGGGCGACGAGGCGCTGCTCCGGCAGGTGCTGGACAACCTGGTGCGGAACGCCGCGCCCCGGGCGTCGCGGATCGTGGTCGAGGTCGGAGCCGGAACCGGCGGTTCGAAGCGGGAGGCCTCGGTCACGGTGACCGACGACGGGCCCGGGTTCGAGACGGATCTGCTGCCGCACGTCTTCCGACGGTTCGCCCGAGGGGACGGACGTGGGCATGGGATCGGTCTGGCTCTCGTGGAGTCGATCGCGTCGTTGCACGGTGGGCGGGCCGCTGTGGAGAACCGGGCTGGGGGCGGGGCTCGGGTGACGGTGGCTCTGCCGCTGGGGAGTTAGGCGAGCTAGGGGAGCTGGAGAGACCATGGGGGAGTTGGCGATGGTGATCGAAGTGAGTCGGCCGGAATCAGGTCGCAGGACGGCTTGGGCACGCCGTGTCGCCGGAATCGCGTCCGCCGGGACGGTGCTGACGGTGGCGTCGGCGTGGATCGAGTTCCAGCACCGCCTCTCTCAGGGCGGCGACGCCGGCGGGTGGGCCGTCGGCCTGGGGCTGAGCCTGGTGCTGGCGTCCGGCGCGGCCGTCGTCTGCTTGCTCGTGGCCTGGGTGCTGGCGACCGTCGGCGGCGGGCGGTCCGCGGTCCAGAGGTGGAGCGCCGCGTCTGTGGTCTTCGCGGTGAGCGCACAGCTGTGCGCGGTCGGCGCACTCGTCGGCGCGTTCGTCTTGGGGCGGTGAACTCCGCGATGGAACGCACGAGTCCACGCCACCGAATCACAGCGGCCGGACTGATCAGTGCCCTGATCGTCGTCGTCGAACTCATCGGCATCCGGCTGGACTCCGAACCGGCGGACGGCTGCGGCAGGAGCGGCGACGTGAGCGAATGCTTCAACTACCAAGTCTTCAACCCAGCGTTCTTCTGCCTTATCGGCATCGTCGCCATCCCCCTGGCCCTCCGCGCCTTCCGCATCGCCCACCGCCCGCCCATCGTGGCCGCAGCGGCCCCCCTCGGCGTCCTCAGTGCGATCTTCCTCCGCGCCTTCGAGGTGGCAGTCACCCCGGACTGGGGCCAGCCCGCCACCTACTTCGCACAGGGCGCCGGCTGGCTCGCCGCGGACGCGATCGCCGTCGGCTTGTGCGCAGCGTTCGGAGCGGCGATCTCGGACCCGCGGATAGCCACCCACGTCCGGCGGTGGCTGTCGATCGCCGTGGCCTCGGTCGTGGTGGCCGGAGTCCTGTCCTGGGTGATCGTCGCGGCGCTATCGCCACGCTAGAGCCACGTTGCTGCCGCCTCCTACCTTCGGTCCCGAACTGAAGGGGGTCCGATGGACGTGCGTCGGCTGGTGGTCGGGATCAGTGGGGAGTTTTCATCCTGACGTCGCAGGTGTGTGGCGCTGGTGTGGCCCCGGCGGGTGTGAGTGGGCTGATGGGCGGCGGTGGTCGTCGGTCTTGATCGTCCGTCAGCGGGTGACCTGGAGCCGGGTCAGGACCAGCAGGGCGCGCAGGAGGTCGGTGGCGTGGCGGGCGTTCATGCGGACTTTGGCCAGGATGCGCCAGGCTTTGAGGTCGGCGAAGGCGTGTTCATTGGCGGCGCGTTCACGGCTGATCAGCTTGTTCGCCTCCTTCTGGGCGTCGGTGAGGGGTCGTTTGCGGGCGGCTTTCTTCCCGGTGATGATGACGGGGTCGTCGGGGTCGTCGGGGTCGTCGTCCAGGCCGACGAAGCCCAGGTCGCCGATCGCGCCGAGTCCGGCTTCGCGCAGCTTCGTGGTGATGTGGTTGTGGCGGGCGGCGGTGATGTCCGAGGCGCGGCCGGGTTTGGCCGCCGAGATCCACAGCAGGTTGCCGCGGTCGTCGGTGACCGCGAGGAACAGCAGGCCGTGGGCCTTGTGTTTCCCGGAGTAGTTCTTCCGGTTGGCTTTCCCGGTGCGTCGGCGGGTGCGCACGAGGGTGCCGTCGATGAGGACGGCTTCGCCACCGGATCGGGCGATCTTTCCCAGGGCGCGTTCCAGGCGCGGGGCCTTCGCGGCCAGCAGCTTGATGACCTCCAGCACCCAGCGGCGCACGGTGGACGCCGAGACGCCGTTGCCGCCGGCGAGATCGGCAAGACGCTGGTCGTGCCGCAGGTGAGCCAGGACGATCAGCGCCTGTCGGCCCGCATCGGCCTTGCGCCAGCGGGTGCCCAGCACCTTGCGGCGGGTGCGGATCAGCTCGGCGACGACGGCCAGCACCCGGCTCGACAGCGGGAGCTTCACCTGGTAGACAACGGAATCAGTGCCCTCGGCGGGCTCAGGGTTCGTATTCACACACTGCCCAACCCGCCGGGGGCGCCGCGGTTACGCCCCTTGCGCGACGCTCCGCCGGGCACCCCGTTTTAGGGTGAAATCAGCCTCCGCATAATCCCTGCTATGCGGGACCATGCCGCGAGGCCCGGCGCACTGCCCGACGCCCCGGACGCCGCCGCCCGCCGGACTCCGCCTGCTACTCCCGCGCAGGTCGCCGACCGCGCGGCTGCCTCTGGCGGGTCCCGCGACGGTAAGGAGCACACCTCGAGCGGCTCAGAAGGCGATCGCAAACCGACCGTCGGCGAGTTTCCGCAGCCAGCCGCGATCAGCCAGCCGGTTCAGCTTGGAACGCAGCGGTTCCAGCTTCCCCCGCACCTCCACCTGCAGGCCGAGCACCTCACCGACCTGCCGAACCGTGGCCGGCCCGCCCTGACCTCGCACGATCGCCAGGATCCGCTGGTAGTCCGGCGGCAACACGCTGTCGGAGGCATCCGCGCCGCGGTGCGGCACCAGCAGCACCGTCTCCCCGCCGACCTGCGCCGCCGCGGCCTCCGGCGGCGCGGGCGCGAGCGACAGGTACTCGCCGAAGCCCTGCTCGCTGATCCGCTGCACGACGCGCTCGGCCACCACCAGCTCGTCCCGCTCGAGGCGCACCTCGGCCAGCTGCTTGACCAGCTGCTCCTCCAGCAGGTCCAGCTCGGCACGCCGAGCAGCGATCCGTTCCAGCATCACCGAATCCGTCATAACGCAGAGCGTAGGAACACCACTGCGCCCCGCGACCCCGAAACCGCGAAACGTCAAACGATCGAGACCACAGACAACCGCCCACCACCAGCACGAGAACCCACGAACCCCGCCATACCAGAATCCTGACCAGCCGATTCAGGATGAAAAACTCTCACTGATTACAGGGCGTTCGGGTTTCCTGCAGACCGGCTCCCCACGCCTCAGCGATCCTGGGACGTCTCGCCGTGCGAGTCGTGTCGGCGGTGTTCCTGCTCGTCATGCTCCGCAGCTGCGGCGTGCGCGCTGTCGTCGGCGGCCTCGTGGCCATGCCCCTGGTGTACGGCCTGCAGACCTCCGGCGTGGCCCATCGCCTCGTGCGAGCCGTGGTCGTGCGCCATGTCGTCGGGGCCGCCGCCCATCATCTTCAACATGGCAGTACCGCCGGTGCGGACGAACCGCACCGCCAGCACCGCGGCCAGCACCAGGAAGGCGATGTTCAGCCAGGTGGTGTAGTTCCACGAGACGCCGTCCATCGGCAGCTTGGCCGACGCGGAGTCCGGGACCAGGCCCAGCCCGCCGAAAATCAGCTCGACGGCGTATCCGGCAGCCGCCATCGCCACGAAGAACGTGGCCAGCAAGAACGCCGCCATGCGCTTGCCGTAGTACTTCTTGTAGATGTTCAGGATGGGCAGGATGATCAGGTCCGCGAAGATGAACGCGGTCACGCCGCCGAAGCTGATCCCGCCCTTCCACAGCACCACCGCCAGCGGGACGTTGCCGATCGAGCACACGAAGCTGACCACGGCGACGATCGGCCCTACCAGCGGTCCCCACACCTTGGCCAGGTCCGGGTGCCCGGCCAGGAAGAAGTGCTGCCAGAACGAGTCCGGCACCCAGGCCGCGATCCCGCCGGCGATCAGCAGGCCGCCGACCAGGTCCTTCCAGATCGCCGCCCATTCCATGACGAAAACGTGCGACACCGAGGTGAAGCCGCGCCCGGACAGCAGCCGCTTGGCGAACGAGCCGTCGCCGGACACCGACATGTCCATCGCCGCGTGCCCCTCCATGGAGCCGGCGATCCCGAGCTCGGCATGCTCGCTCGCCTGGCGCAGGAGCCTGTCCCGCAGGAACAGCCGGAACAGTACCGCCAGCACCACCATCATGATCGGGCCGCCGACCAACTCCGCGGCCGTGAACTGCCAACCCATCAGCAGCGCCAGGATCACCCCGAGCTCGATGACCAGGTTGGTCGAGGCGATCTCGAAGGCCATCGCAGCGGTGAAGTCCGCGCCCTTGCGGAACAGCGACCGGGCCAGCGCCACCGCCGCGTAGGAGCAGGAGGACGACGCCGCACCCAGGACCGAGGCGATCGCCAGGGTCTTGGGCCGGTCATCGCCGAGCAGCCGGATGACGGTGGACTTGCGCACCACCGCCTGCACCACCGCCGACAGCGCGAAACCGAGGATCAGCGCCCAGGTGATCTCCCAGGTCATCGACCCGGCGATGGACAAGGCATGTCCGATCGCGTTCATGGAATCCACTCCTCCCGGCATAGCGCACGACTGACTGGACACCGGCAACCATATACCCCCCCAGGGTATTCCGGACGCGAGGCGGTTCGTGATCTTCAGCATGCTAGCGGCAGCCGCCGCGAGCCGCTGTGCCGCGAACGGGCATGCCGACGCCGGCGCGATCGCAGCGTTCTTCGGCCGGTGACAGGCCGGCGGAGGTCATGCCCGCGGGCGTGCAGGCGGCTCAGTGCTCATGTCGCAGCGGCCAGCGTCCGGGCCGCCCAGGCCGGTGTGCGGGTCAGGACGGCCAGGCCCGCAGCGGAGGCCAGGCCGAGGACCGTCAACCCGAGCCACGGCAGCGCCGGGTGGCCGGAGACGCGGGCCGCGTCGGACAGCGCGCCGGCGCCGAGAGTGCCGACGGTGATGCCCAGGCCCGTGATCGTGCTGTAGACGCCGTAATGGGTCGCCACCAGTCGGTCGCGCGCCAGGCACGTGATGGTGTTCATCTCGAACGGGTACGCGATCGCGGTCGCCACTGTGAGCAGTAGCGCGCTGGTCACCGCCGAGGCCACCGCAAGCGCCTGAGCGTACCCGGGGCTGACGGAGCCGGTGAAAGACTCGGCCGCGGCCGGCGGCAGGAACGCCACGGGCATCAGGGTCACACCGGCCAGCAGCGCCTGCGCGGGTGTCAGGACGGTGCGGCACCAGGCGGTGATGCGGACCTGTCCGGCCAGGCCGGCCGCCCCGGAGGCGATGAACATCGCCGTGACCGCGGCCTGTCCGCCGCCGTGGCCGGTGACCAGGAGCGGGAGCATCAGGTAGATCTGGAAGGACAGGATGTAGGAGCCGGTCATCGCCGCGGCGAAGCCCAGGAATGTCCGGTTGCCCAGCGCCGCGCGCCACCCGGCCGCCATCGATGGCGGCCGGGCATTCGATTCAGCGGATTGTGGCGGGAGCCGCCGCAGCTGGGCGACGGTGAGCGCGGCGAACAACCCGGACGCGGCCAAGGCGGCGGTACGGAAGTCGACGCCGGTCAGGGCCAGGCCCAAAGGCGGCCCCAGCAGGATCCCGGCCTGGTAGAACACGTTGAAGGTGGCGAACGCCTCCACTCGGCGCTTTCCGGCCTCGCGCGCGAGGTAGGAGCGTACCGCCGGGTTGAACATGGCTCCGGCCAGACCGGTGAGGACCGATCCGGTGATCAGGCCAGGCAGGTCGCCGGCCAGGCCGAGCAGCGTGAACGCGACGACGCGCAACCCGCATCCGGCGATGATCAGGTTTCTGCTGCCGTAGCGGTCGGCCAGAGCGCCGCCGAGGGCGAACATGCCCTGCTGGGACAGGTTGCGCACGCCCAGGATCAGCCCGACGGCCCAGCCGGCCAGCTTCAGGTCGCCGGACAGGTGCCCGGCCAGGTAGGGCATGAGCAGGTAGAAGGCGATGTTGATGGTGAGCTGGTTGACCATCAGCAGCCGGGCGGTGGGGCTGAAGGAGCGGTAGTCCCGCCACAGGCCGCGCATCAGAGCTCCGCCGCAGCTGTCGCCGAGGCGGTCGCGGTGCGCGGGTCGAGAACGGTGGTACAGCGGGTCCAGCAGATGGCCTCCCGCTCGCCGGGGTGGCTGATCTCCTCGGGTTCGGCGGGCACCGCGGCATGGAGCAGCTGCTGGCTGCGGCAGTAGTCGTCGTCGAAGACGGTGTGGGCATAACGGTGCGGCCCGTCGGGGAAGATCGCGGCGATCCGGGTTCCGGCCGGGCGGGTCCGGGCGACCCATCCGGCGACCAGGGCGACCGCCCCGACGCTCCAGCCGCCGCTGGCGTAGTGCGCGGACGCAAGAGATCTCGCGCTGGCGACGGCTTCGCCGGGGGCGACCCAGTGGACCTCGGTGAAGGCGGCGTAGTCGACGTTGCGCGGGTGGATGGAGCTGCCCAGCCCGCGCATCAGCCGGGGCCGGGCCGGCTGCCCGAAGATCGCCGAGCCGATCGAGTCCACACCGATCACCTGCAGGCCCGGCAGCGCCTCGCGCAGCGCGCGGGCCGCCCCGGCCGAGTGGCCGCCGGTGCCGACGGCGGCCACCAGCACGTCGAGGTGCCCTAGCTGGGCGAGCAGTTCACGGCCCAGCGGGAGGTAGGAGTCGGGGTTGTCCGGGTTGTCGTACTGGTTCGGGCACCAGGCCGTCGGCGTGGCGGCCAGGTGGTGCAGCACCCGGTCACGGCGGGCCTGCTGCCACCCGCCGACCTCGTGCGGTGCGGGCACCACATCGATCGTCGCACCGTAGGCCGACAGCAGGCGGCGCATCGACGGCTCCAGACCGGGGTCGGTGACCAGCGTGACCGGGTGGCCGTGGGCGATCCCGGCCAACGCCAGGCCCAGACCCAGGGTTCCGGAGGTCGATTCCACCACCGGAGCCCCGGGAGCCAGATCGCCTCGGCGCCGCGCGGCCTCGATCAGGTACAGGGCACTGCGGTCCTTGATGCCGCCGGGGTTGGCGCCCTCCAGTTTGGCCCAGAAGCCGCGGCGCGACCCGGGTTCGCAGGGGACGAACACCACGGGTGTGTTTCCCACCGCGGTCGCGATGCCGCCGACCGGAACACCGGGCTCCGCTGTCTGCGTATGTGGACCGGGGACCGGGGACATGGTTTTCGGCATGGGTGTAGCGAGGGTCATGAGATGGTCCTTCATCAGGTGTCCGGCCGCGCGCGGCCGAAGAAGCGGATCGGAGTGCCGGAATCCGTCCTCACAGCACCGCCCGAGGCCACTGCCGCGATCATCGAAACGATCGGCCGGCGCCGGCTCAGGGTGCGCGAAAGGACGGGCCTTCGCGCTCAGATCCGCCAGACCATCAATGACGGTCGGGCTTTGGCCGGTGGATCGGCCGAGGCCGGTCGCGGAGTCGTGCCCGATGCCGCGACGATGGGTTCCGGGCCCGCGACAGCGACGGGCTCTGTCTGCCCGATGGGGAGCCCGGTGCCAGCCGCCGGCCGGACCTGGGCCGGCGCGGCGGCGCTGTGACAGCAGCTGTCGCCGTCGTCCGCCCGCGGGGTTTGCCACTGGGCTGCCTGACCGGCAGCCGTGACGACCGCAGCCGGCCGAAGATCGTCGAGGCCGTTGTGGTCGTGGCTGTGCGAGGCCGCGCAGTGCGCGAACACGAGCCCGGCCAGCAGGGTCACGACCAGCGCGAGCGGCCGCGCCGCCGCCTTCACGTCCGTGTCGCCTGCCACGGTGGTGATGGTGCCAGCGAGGCGCCACGGTGATCGCCATCAACCCGTCCTGCGCCGCCGTGTTCACTCCATCGGCGGAACGACCCTTATCGTGGAGCCTGCAAATGGCGGTCGGCGAGGGGTGCGGGACGTGAGCGGGAAGTCGCAGGCCGATGTGGATGTGCTGGTGTGCCGGGGTTGTTGTTGCGGCACCGACAAGCATCCCGATGCAGGCCACGCCACCCAACTCGATCACCTGCGCGAAGCGGTGGCCGACGCTCCCAGTGCCCGCCTGTTCGTCGCGGACTGTCTGGGGGCGTGCGAGAACTCCAACGTCGTCCTCCTGCGCCGTCGCGGTGCTAGCGCGGGACGGCGGCGTCTTTGGTTCGGCCAGGTCCTCGAGTCGGAGGACACCGCGGCCATGTGTGTCTGGATCCGTCAGGGCGGTCCGTCCGCGGAAGACCCAGCTGTCCGCGCGGCGCCTGCCAGGTTGGACCGGCTGCGGATCGGCGAGCCGCGCGAAGCCGACACCAGCCGGGTTCGCGCCGACAAGTCGGGTCGCGGCTAGAGTGACGTCGACGCGCTTGACGACATCATTCTGTGATCACCTGACGGCACGCGAGGACCGATGACCGACCCGACGCCGCATCCCGCCGCGCCGCCGATACGGCGAGCGTGGCAGAGGGCTGTTTTGGTGTTCGCGGTGCTGGTCGGATTCTTCCTGATGCACGGAGTGTCGGCGGTCGGCAGCGCGGGCTGTCATGGCGGGATGTCTCCTAGCCTGTCGGCTCAGTCGTCCCACGTGATGGGTTCCGGGATGATCGCCCCCGTGATGGCTGCTGGGGTGGTGCAAAGCGATCCGGCATCGACGCCGGCGGTGACGGCTGAGGACAAGGCCGACGAATCCGTGGTGACCGGCGATTCGTGCATCCCGCTGCGACCGGACGGTCTGAGCGGGCTGTTGCTCGCACTCGGCCTGTGCGTTGCAGGGCTGGCATGGCGCCTGTCGGGCGTCGCGCGAGTGATCGCAGGCGTTCGACGCGGATCGGCCCACGGCCCACCCCGATCCGGGACAGATCTACTGTGCGCTATGGGCGTGTGCCGGACGTGACAGGACCGCGCCGCCGGGAAACCGGCGGTGCCGCCGCGTCCTGTTCACCGCGCGATCGCGCGCCATCAGAAAGTCGAAACCAACTTCCATGCGTACCTTCACGCACCGTCGCCTCATCCTGCCCATCGTGTGCGCCGCCGGGTTGTCCCTGGTCGCGGCCTGTGGCAGCTCCAGCTCCAGTTCGCACGGCGGCTCCGGAATGCCGGGGATGACCATGCCCTCGTTCGCCGCCACGTCGCCATCTGGCGCGACTGCTGGCGCCGGCACCTCGACCGCATCGTCGATGCCCGGTATGGACATGGGCTCCGAGCCGATGCCTACCGGCGACGGCCTGACCGCCGGCAGCCAGGGCTTCACCTTCGCACCCACGGCCTCGACGCTGGGCTCCGGCGGCTTCTCCTTCCGGATCCTGGGCGCCGACGGCAAGCCGGTGACCGCCTTCGAGCCGGACCAGACCAAGCTCATGCACTTCTATCTGGTCCGCTCGGACCTGACCGGCTTCCAGCACGTCCATCCGACCATGGCCGCCGACGGGACATGGACCGCGCCGCTGACCGCCGCGGAACCAGGCGCCTACCGGGTCTTCGCCTCATTCATCACCAAGGGCGCAGACAGCAAGCCGGTGGCGCTGGTGCTGTCCAGCCCGGTCACCGCACCCGGCACCGCGAGCTCGAGCCCGCTGCCGGCACCGGCACCGTCCACCACGGTCGACGGCTACACCGTCACCGTCGATGCCAGCCAGATGATGGCGGGCATGGCGATGCCGCTGAAGGTCTCGATCAGCAAGGGCGGCACACCGGTCACCGACCTGCAGCCCTACCTGGACACCTACGCCCACCTGTCCGCCTTCCACGCCGGGGATCTGGCCTTCGCCCACCTGCACCCCGAAGGCGCGGCCGCGACCGGGACCGGCGGGCCGGACCTGACGTTCCAGGCGAGCCTGCCCAAGCCCGGCGACTGGCGACTGTTCGTGCAGTTCCAGACTGGCGGCGTGCTGCACACCGCGGCGATCACGGTGCACGTGGGCTGACCAGCGCGGCGATCTGCGGTGCCACCCGCTCCGCGGTGGCACCGCGGAGCGGGCCCGTGATCGGCATCACTTCCAGTACAGGCCAGGGCCATACCTTCTTACATACGGTAGGGGGGTATGGTTATATCCCCGAAGCACGGTCCCGCCGATCAAGGAGGAGGCAGACATGGACGGACACGGCTACACCGCCCGCAAGGACGACTACCTTAAGCGGCTTCGTCGGATCGAGGGCCAGGTCCGCGGCCTGCAGAAAATGGTCGACGAGGACAAGTACTGCATCGATGTCCTGACGCAGATTTCCGCGGTCAACAGCGCCCTTCAGTCGGTCGCGATCGGGCTGCTGGAGGAGCACATCGCCCACTGCGTCGCCGGAGCGGTCGCCGAAGGCGGCGACACCGCGACGGCGAAGGTCAAGGAAGCCACCGACGCTATCGCGCGGCTGGTCCGCTCCTGACCTTCCGCACCGCCGATACGAACCGCTTGAACCACCTACGGAGGAAACGATGACCGAGCTCACGCTCGTACCGGCCGAGGAAGCCGCCGGCGGCTGCGCCTGCTGCGCGGCGCCGACCGATGACACCACCGCCTCGAAGGAGAACCCTGTGACCGGCTCGACCACCGACCACACCGTCACCGTCTACACCGTGTCCGGCATGACCTGCGGACACTGCGTGAAGTCGGTGACCGAGGAAGTCAGCGCCATAGCCGGGGTCAGCGCGGTCGAGGTGGAGCTGGCCACCGGCCAGGTCACCGTCACCAGCTCCGCGCGGCTGGCCGAAGCGGATGTGAAGGCGGCCGTCGACGAGGCGGGCTACCAGCTCGTCGCCTGATCCAGGGCGCCGGCGGCAGACGCGGGCTCCGAACCGCGCCTGCCGCCGCTGGTCTGCCCACCCGTCGTTGAAGGAGCAGCCCGATGTCCACGCCGTCGGCCTTGACGACCGTCGCCGCAGATCCGCTGGACACCTCGCGGATCGAGCTGGTGATCGGCGGGATGACGCTGTTCTGGGCCTTCGCCTACAACATCGCCGCGCTGCCGCTGGCCGCCGCCGGTCTTCTCAACCCGCTGATCGCCGGGGCCGCGATGGCGCTGTCGTCGGTGTTCGTCGTCTCCAACAGCCTGCGGCTGCGCCGGTTCCAGACCGGTCTCACCGACTGACCGGCAGCGTCTCCGTTCTCCAAGAGCCACACATCCCGATGGGTTAGGAAGGGCACCGAATGTTGAAGTTCGCGAGTCTGGCCGGTTCGTTCGCGGCCGTGGTTCTCCTGGCGGCGTGCGGGACATCAACGGGGAAGGCGGCACCGAAGGCGGAGCCCTACAACCAGGCGGACGCCGACTACCTGGGTCCGATGAACCAGCTCCACGGCCAGCTCACGTCCTACTCCCTGCAGGCCGCCGCTCGCGCCGCCTCCCCGGAGGTCAAAGCTCTGGCCGCGACGCTGTCTGCGCACGGAGGCGGGATGTTCGACCAGAACGTGGTCTGGATGAAGGCTGCCGGAGACCAACCGGGCTTGACCATGAAGGAGGACCACGGCGACTCCAACGGCGCCATCCCCGGGTTCATCGGCAGCCAGGACGATACGAAACTCGGCCAGGCCAAAGGCGCCGCTTACGACCGGACGTTCGTCACCTTGATGATCGCGAACATTCAGGGCGACATCACCATGAGCCGCTCCGAAGTCGCGGCCGGCCGCAACGACGCCGTCAAGGCATTCGCCCAAGCCGAGTTGCAGCAACACACCGCCGACGTCCAGCGCATGCAGACGCTGTTGGCACAACTGCCGACACGTTGATCGTCGTAGTCTGCCGCCGGCAGGCTACGACGATGTTTGCCGTATCCGAGCAGTCCTGTCGACCATGTCACCGCAGGACTGCCCTCCCGGAAACCGCGGTCCCGCTCGGGCCCGAGGCCACGGGTCTGCCGGCCGACGCCGGCCAGCTCGTCCAGCAGGTGAAGACCGGTGGCAGCAGCCTGCTTCGACCGGTATCGGCGGGCTGGCTCAGCCCACCGGGCTGCCGGTGCCCGAGCAGGCCGCGCCCGGTTCGGGAGTCTGCGGGCCGTTGACGTACTTGCTGATGAACTTGGCGATGCGGGAATCGGAGGCCGAGCCGACGTTGAGCTGCTTGCCCCACGCGTTGAGCGTTATCAGCCCCGGCTGCCCTGGGTAGGGGCTCAGCATCAGGTGGTCCTTGCCCTTCACATCCGCGGTGAGGGCGGCGATGTCCGTGGCGGGGATACCGGGCTGGTAGGTGATCCACACCGCGCCGTGCTCCAGGGAGTGCACGGCGTTCTCATTGGTGACCGCAGAGGTGTAGACGCCGCAGGTCTGCGGGGTGGCGTTGTGGTCGCCGCCGACCGGCGGCGTCTGCGGGTAGACCACGGAGCCGGTGACGTGTTTGGGCTGTGCCGCTACGGAAATGGACTGCACACCGGAAATCGTGTCGCTCTTCTGGCTGGCCAGCATGACCGCGGTCAGGCTGCCGATGCCGCCGACGAGCAGCACCGCCAGTGTGCCGCGGAAGATCACCTTGCCGCGGCGTGTCTTGCGCTCCGCCTCGGCCCGCGCAGCGGCCACCCGCTCTCGCGCCGCGGCACCCGCGGCTCTCGTGTTCTTCCCGGTGGCCATGCCTGCTCCCTTGCGGCCGTTGGGCCGGACCCCGGCCCGCCCGAATCGACATCCTAAACGTCTAAGAAGATTAGACGATAGTGTCGGCGCTGACCACTGGCACGCGGAGCCGAGCAGTAGGGTGCTGGTAGTCCCAAGCCGGTTAGGACAATCGAGGGCGGTGTGATGACCAGCGGCGAGACGGTGCGTGGCTTCGGCGAGCTGGAGTCGGCGATCATGGAATTCGTCTGGTCCACCGACGGCCCGGTGCTGGTGCGGGACGTCCGCGATGCGATCAACGCCGAGCGGCCGATCGCTCGCACCTCGGTGCATACGGTGATGGAGATCCTGCACCGCAAGGGTTGGCTGACCCGGGCCCGCGACGGTCGGGCGTACCGCTACACCGCCGTGCGCTCCCGCGAGGACTACGCCGCCTCCCTGATCGACCAGGTCTTCTCCTCCGGCGCGGATCGCACCGCCACGTTGGTCAAGCTGGTCGAGCAGATGGATCCGGCCGAGGCTGATGAGCTGCGCACCGCGCTGGCCGCCGCAAAGACAGCGCGGACGCCGTGAGCGCCGCCGGTCAGCTCATCGGCGTCGGTACCCCGGGCGAGGCGATATGAAGATCGCGCTGATCCTCGCCGGCTACGGGCTCGTCCTGGCCGTCGCCGGCCCCCGCCTGCTGGCCTGCGCTTCGTGGACGGCTCGCGCGCCGCGCCTGGCGATCGCCTGCTGGCAGGCGCTGTGCCTGGCGGTGGTCGCCTCGGCGATGCTGGCCGGCCTGGCCCTGGCCGTACCCACGATGCGGATCAGCGGGGATCTGGCCATGCTGCTTCGCGCGTGCGTGATGGCGCTGCGCGCGCAGTACGCCACCCCAGGCGGCGCCGCGGTCAGCATCGCCGGCGCAGTCCTGGCACTGGCCGTGTTCGCCCGAGTGACCTGGTGCCTGGGCTCGCACCTGACATCGGCGCGGCGGGAGCGGACCCGCCACCGGCGCGCCGTGGCACTGGTCGGTGCGCTGGATCGGGAGACCGGCGTGTCCGTCGTGCCCGATGACCGCCCGGCCGCGTACTGCCTGCCTGGGCGGGGCCATCGCATCGTGCTGACCTCGGCGGCGCTGGCCGCCCTGGGCCCGGCCGAGTTGGCCGCGGTGATCGCCCACGAGCGCGCCCATGTGCGCGGCCGGCACCACCTGGCCCTGGCGTTCACCGCCGCGCTCGCCGCGGCGTTTCCCCGAATCGGGCTGTTCTCCATGGCCGCCTCGCAGACCGCCCGCCTGGTCGAGCTGGCGGCCGACGACGCCGCGTGCGCCACCAGCGACGAGCTCACCTTGGCCGAAGCGCTGCTGTCGATGGCCGGGCCCGGCGCACCGGCGATGGCACTGGCCGCCGGAGGCGACGTCGCCGACCGCATCCGCCGGTTGATCGCCGGACGGCGCCCGCTGCCGCGCTGGGCGGCCCGCCTCGGTCTGGCCGCCGCCGTGGCACTGCTGATGGTGCCGTTCGTGATCGCTGCCGAGCCCGCGGTGGCCGCGACCGGCATGGACTACTGCCCGCTGACCACGCCGACGAACGTGATGCGCTGACCTGCCCGAGGCCCACCGCGTGTGTCCGCGACGTCCTTCACGGCATCAACGCCTTGTGCCCGGCCGGGGCCGTCGCGGCCGGCGATGCCAGGAGCCGACTGGAACTAGACGCCGCCGTGGTGGCCTTTGCCGCCCGTTACCCCGAGGTGAGCTTCCCGATCGACGACGAGACCGGGCGGAGCCTGACTTTGTTGATAGTCACCCGGCAGGGCCTTCGCACCTGCCTGCCGGACGCCGCGGCCTGCGTCGATGCCGCGCTGCCGGAGCAGTTCCGCAACCGGCCCTCTCGACGACCCGCTGACCGACAATCGGGCGTCCCATGAGCGTGGAACCATTTCTGCGCCGGCAACGTCGAACCTGCATATCGCCCGGTTCGGCTCGCCGAGGAGAAATCCATGCCCCGAAGGACCACGCTGACGGTGTCCGTTTGTGTCCTCGCCATTGCGGCCACCGGGTGCGCCTCGCGCGCCACTGGTTCGGCGAGCCCAGCGGCACAGCCGCGCGCGTCGTCCGTTCCTTCGGCGTCCGGGACGGCCTCGACGTCGCCGGCCGGCGACCACGCCTGCCCGTGCCCCATGGCCACGACGCCCGACTCCCATGGGGAGGTCCACGCTGTGGAGATCGACTACGTCGACACCATCCGGTTCGACGGCCGCGACTACATCGCCACGTCGACCGTCGTACCTTCGGCGACGGCCGGTCGTGCGGTAGGCCACGTCTTGTGCAGCATCAACAGCCACCCGCATGTGGATCCCTCCTACCGTTTGCAGGACGGCGACGCCACCTATGTCGCGGCCGGCAGCGACATCGTGGCCGTCAGCGGCTACGACGTCGCCAAGGCCGTCGCGGCTCTTCATGATGACGGAGTTCTGTACCTCTATCAGGTGTCGGCGACTCGGTGACGTTTGCGGAACCGGTCACCGTGGGCCGCATGCGAAGAGGATGGGAAGGAGCGGCGCCGCGAGGATGAGCAGCCCGGCACCGGCCATCGTCACCGGGTGCGGATTCTGCGGTGGGTGCAGCATCCGTTCGGCTCGGCGCACGACAGCCGTCTTGCCCGCCGCCAGTCCGGCGCCCGGAACCCGCCCGGCGGCGATCTTGCACATCGCCGAGGCCAGATCGCGCGGGTCGCGCCCGCGCCGGGCGCGGTCGTCGGCGGCCATCTCCAGCAGCACGGTCGCGTGCTCGTAGGCCGCGCGGGCCAGCGGAAGGCCGGGGAACGCCACGCGGAACGCCCGAAGCATCGCGGCGACGAGGTGGTGCCGTCCTCGGATATGCGCACGCTCATGCGCGAGAACGGCCTGCAGCTCGGCCGCCGTCAGCTCGACGACCGCGCCGCGGGTCACGACGACGCGGTGCGCCCGGCCAGGCAGACAGTAGGCCGCCGGCGTGGCGTGGTCGACCACTACGGCATCGAGATCCGGAGCCGGGCGAGCCACCAGATCGAGGAGGCCGGCGTGGCTGTGCCGACGGAATCGGGCCAGACCAAGGGCCACCGCACCACAGACCAGCGGCCAGCCCGAAACAACCAGCGGCGCGAGCGCCTGGGCCGTGTCACTGCCCGGTCCGCTGTACAGCACCGCATCAGCATCAGTACACGAATGCAGCAGGCGCAGAGCGCCATCGTGCAATGGCTCGCGCGGGGCCGCCAAATGGTGAAGCAGCAGAGCGAACGTCACGGTGAAGGACAGGAGCAGACCAGACCACAGCCCGATCGCGAGCCCGGGAGCCTGATACGTCCAACGGGCTCGCCGCAGCGACCACGGCACCGCCAGACCGACGATGCCCGCATAGGCCGCGAGCACCGTCGCCTCGTTCACCGCTCGGCTTCCGCGTCGTGCTCGCGGAGCAGAGCCTTGATCGCGGTGACGTCGTCGGCAGTGCTCTGCCGCAGGAACTGCGCCAGCGCCGCCGAACGGTCCCGGCTCGTGCCCAGGACGTTGAGCATCAATGTGGCGGTGTGCTGCTCGCGGGTGAGAACGGCCTCATACAGCCAGACCCGGCCCCGCTTGACCCGGTGCAGAATACCTTTGCGGGCCAGGATCTCGGCGACGGTCTTCACCGTCGTGTACGCGACGGGCCGGACGAGGTTGAGATCGTCGACCAGTTCGCGCACCGTGGCAGGGCGCCGCCAGGTCCACAGCCGGTCCAGGATCTCGGCCTCCAGGCTGCCGAGCGGCTTCACCTTCACCGTCACTCCTCAAGGGTCACGCGGCACGCTCGGGTCGAAAAGCATCGTAGCTCCGGCGTCGTGGCGCGGACCATGCCTCCTTGCCCCGGCCGGAAGGGGCGGGATCACCCGCCCCTTCGGCTCAGTGCGGCAGGGCTCCTATTGAGCCCAAGTGACGTAGGTGATCGTGGCGTTGCCGTTGCCGAGATCGCGGACGAAGGTACCCGCACCGCGCGACGCGGAGCCCTCGATGAGCTTGCCCCACGCGGCGGGGGTCTCGTTCGAGGCGCCCTGCGCGCGGTCGGCTTCAGCGGCGGCGGCGCCGACCAGGGTGGGTGTGTTGAACGAGTCCAAGTGCGCGTAGATGGTGTCCAGCTCCGCGTAGTCGTGCGAGTTCGGGTGCTCGTTGGACGGGGGCCCTGCGGGGTTGGTGGTGTAGTCCATGCAGGTGCCCAGGTTCGGGTTGGTCTGGTTCGTGTCCTGGTGGTCCAGACCGAGGGTGTGGCCGACTTCCTGGCACATCACCAGGTGCTTGTAGGGCACCGTGTTGTACTGCGCCTGGTTGAAGTAGGTGTCGTTGATCTTCACGTAGGCGCGGCTGATGTGGTCGCCGGTGGTGATGGAGATCGAGGCGACTCCCAGCCAGCCGGTGTTGCCGTACGTGGAGTTACAGACCTCGACGTGGCCCGTGGTCGGGCTGCAGGTGCTCTTGCTGCCGAACGATCCGCTCTGGACGGACGTGTTGAGCTTGTCGGACTTCGTCCAGTCCGAGGAGGCGGTGCTCAGGTAGCTGGACCAGCCCGAGGTGACATTGTTGTCCAGCTTGAGGGCGAACGGGTTGGAAGTGCGGGCCCAGTGGTAGTCGGACCAGGCGTGGTTGGCCTGCGCCGGGGCGCTCGTCAGGGCGGTGGCTATCAGAGCCGTCGCGCCGACTCCCGCCGCCATCAGACGGAATCGCATGGACTTCCTCCTTGCATCGTGGGGGTGGGGTTCACGGCGAGAGCGACCGGTTGCGGGCAGGAGCGTGGGACCCCGCAATGGCGATCTCGCCGGGTGGTGCCGCTGGATAAGGCCGCCGGCAAGGTATGCGGCGGCTGCCTTCGCAGGGCCCGGATGATCTCCGGGACCTGCTCGGGCGGTCGGAGCGTCGATCGAGTTCAGCTCAGGGTCACGTCGTCGTACTTGGTGTAGGTCGGGTCACCCACGTAGTCGTCGTCCCTGCTGGTCAGCGTGAGGGTGTAGGAGCGTCCTGCGGTGATCGCGGCGGTCTTGTGCACCCAGCCGGAGTCGGCCACGCAGGTCTTGGCCAGGACCGTGGTGGTGGTGCCGGTGGTGTTGTCCTTCAACGTGGCCGTGGCCCAGTCGTAGGTGACGGTGTCCGGGCAGACCACGTCGTACCAGAGCCCGAGGGTCGTGGTGCCCGTCGGGGCGGTGAAGGTCTGGGCGATGGTGGAGGCGCCGTTGGTGATGGCCGTCGAGCCGAGCATCGCCGCGTACGTGCCCGAGTGCGGGCCGGAAACGGTCACCGTCTCCGAGGCGCCGGTGGCCGTCCAGCCGGACAGGTTCCCGTTCTCGAAGCCGCCGTTGACGATGCCGCCGGTGACGACCGGGCTCACCGTCCAGGTGAACGAGGCCGATCCGTTCGCGGTGCCGGAGATCGCCGTCACCGTCACGTTCGAAGTGCCGGTGGCGGTCGGGGTTCCGGCGATCAGGCCACTGCCGCTGATCGACAGACCCGCCGGAAGGCCGGTGGCCGAGAAGGTGAGCGGCTTGCCGGCCGAGTCCGTCGCCGAGATCTGCAGGGAAACGGCCGTGTTGACCGTGGTGGTCTGGTTGCCGGGGTTGGTCACGGCGACCGTTTCGACCGGGGTGCCGAGGTTCGGATGGACGACGAACAGACCACCCTGGATGTCGAACACCGCGACATTGCCGCTCGGGTAGTACGGGTAATTGTTCCAGGTGCCGGCATAGCCGTTGCTGTTGTTCGACGGATAGGTGTCGAAGTACGCGGCCTCAGTCATGCTCGCCGGGGTGGCGACGTTGGTCAGGTCGATGATGCGCAGCCCGGCCTTGTAGTCGGACTGGAAGCTGTAGTTGCCCTTGACGTACTGGTTGTGGTCGCTGGCCGCGGTCGGTCCGGTGAAGTGGCCCAGCAGCACCGGGCTGGTCAGTGAGGTCATGTCCCAGACGTAGGTGTAGGTGTTGTGGGCGTTGTTGACCTCGTCGGTCTCGTCGTCCTCCAGGAAGTAGCGCTGGTCTGTGGTGAACCAGCCCTGGTGGACGTAGCCGTAGCCGGAGTAGCTCACTCGGGACAGCTGCACGGGACTGGTCTTCGTGGTGACGTCCCACGTGGTGACCGTGTCCTCGTTGCTGGCGACCAGGATCTCCTTGTTGGTGTAGCGGGAGTCCGGACCGTGGTAGACGACGGCTTGGGCGTCGTGGGTGTAGCCGTCACCGCTGACACAGCCGACGAAGCTCGGCGCGAGCCTGTTCGCCAGGTTGTAGACCCGCGGCCCGCCGGAGCAGGTGTCGGAGCCGTTGACGAACAGGTAGCCGGTGTCGTAGTTGACGGTGACGGTGTGCGCGGCTCCGAAGTCGGTGTTCCGGGAGTTGGCGCTGAACGTCTGCGGGCTGGTGACCCCACGCAGCCTGGTCAGGTCGAAGACCTGCAGACCGTGCTGCCCGTTGCTGTCGGAGACCACGTAGACGGTGTTGTTGTAGACGTTGAGCTCACGCCAGCTGGACGTGCCGGTGGCCGAGGGCAGGTTGCCGAGGTAGACCGGGTTCACCGAGTCGGTGATGTCGACGAACGCTGTGCCGTTGCTGCGCGCGGCGATCGCGTACTCCTTGCCGGTCGTGCTGTCCGTCCACCCCCAGCCGCCGCTGCCGGATCCGCCGCCGATGGAGGACAGCGGCAGATGGGATTGCAGGTCGACGTTCTTGCAGGCAAAGCCTGCCGCAGTGCCGCCGACGCAGGCCGTCGCGGCCTGCGCGACCTTCGGCTTCGGGGCGGTCGGCGACGCGGCCGCAGTGGCCGCCGTGCCGAGTACCAGCAGCGCCGCGGCGAGCGGCGACAACAGGATGTGGGTGGAGCTGACGAACCGTTTGCCGAACACGCGGAATCTCCTTGTCGTGGGGTGGCGCACGAGAGTGGAGCGGCGTTCTGTCAGGGCGGATTCGCCGCCGACGCACGGGGCCGACTCATGGTCGACCGCATGCCAGCAGTGCAGATGAGATGTCGCCTGAGCAGGGCACGATACGTTCACTAGCGGATATCTGAGCTCTGATATCAGGGTTAGTGCTAAGGAAGCTAGCAAAGGGCCGACACCGGGTCAACGAAGGCGATTGCCTCACCAACCGCGGCGGTCGGGCGACCGGTTGCCGCGTGGCGGTGAGAATGACGGCGACTCGGAAGCCGCCTCGAGCCCCATGACAGATCTGGCTGGTCCGGCAGCAGAATGCTCGATGCCGGCTTTCATCGTGGATGCCGCACCGGGGCGCGGCCTCCGTGTAGTCGTGGTCGCTTGGCTCGGGTGTGGCGGGCACGTGCCCAGCACGTCGTGCTGTTCGTGCCGGTGCCGCCGAGCTCGCGGCTCACAACGCCCATCTGGCGGGGCTGGGCCGGTTCGGGTAGGCCGGTGCCGACGGTGTGGCGGGGTCGACCAAGCGACCCCGACGAGCGGGTCCGGGAGGTCGTGCGGCTGGTCTTCGACAAGTTCGACGAGATCGGCGCGGTCCACGGGGTGTTGCGCTGGTTCGTCGACCACCGGGTGCAGATCCCGATGCGGATCCACGGCGGTCTGCGCAAGGGCGATCTGGAGTGGCGGCGGCCCAACCGGGGCACGTTGCGCAACATCCTGCAGCACCCGGTCTATGCCGGGATCTACGTCTACGGTCGCAGCCGGTTCGACCCGCGCCGCAAGCTGGCCGACCGCCCCGGAAGCGGGCATGTGCAGCTGCCCGAGCAGGAGTGGACGGTGATGATCCCCGACGCGCTTCCGGCCTACATCACCGTCGAGCGCTGGCGGGCCAACCGCGCCAGGATGGCCGCCAACGCGCCCACCGGCTACACCCCCGGCGCCGTGCGTAACGGCAGTGCCCTGCGGCCGGGCTGATCCACTGCGCCCGCTGCGGGTATCGCATGGCGCTGACATATCACAGCGAGCGCGGCTGGCGGGCCGCGGCCTACACATGCACCATCGGGTCTGCCTCCTACGGGCAGCCGCACCGGTGCCAGACCCTGACCGCCCGCTACGTCGACGATGAGGTCACCGACTGGCTGCTGGCGATGCTGGCCCAGGCGGGGCTGGAGGTGGCGCTGGCCGCCGGCGACCGCCTGGAGGCCGAACGCGCCGACGAGCAGTACGCGGTCGACCGGGCCCGGCGCTGCTACCAGTTGGCCGAGCCGGAGAACCGGCTGGTCGTCCGCCAGCTGGAACACGACTGGGAACAAGCCCTTGCCGACCAGCGGGCCCTGACCGAGGACCACGACCGTTTCATCCGCGCCCGTCCCAAGCACCTCACCCCGGACGACCGCGCCAAGATCGCTGCTCTGGCCGGGGACTTGCCAGGCCTGTGGCACGCCGCCAGCACCACCGACGCCGACCGCAAGGAGATCGTGCGCGCCGTCATCGACAAGGTCGAGGTCGCGACCGTCGGCCACCGAACAGATCGACATCACCGTCCACTGGGCCGGAGGACAGACCACCACCGGCCGCGCAGTCTGCCGGGCCCAGACCCTCACCCAGCTGAGCTACTACCCCCAGCTGCTGGACCACGTCTGCGAGCTCGCCGCCCAGGGTCTGTCACCGTCGCAGATAGCCCGTCGTCTGAACGACGAACGGCGCTTCGCTCCCTGCGACCCCGGCCATCGTTTCGGCCGCTCGGGAGTCTGCGACATGCTGCGATCGCGCGGCCTGCTCCAGCCCTCGCCGACCACCCGGGCGATGAACGCCGCCGCCGGACCCCTGGCTGACGACGAGTGGTACCTCTCCGCCCTCGCCGTCGCCGCCGGCGTGGGCCGGGGCACCATCATGACCAGCTTGCAGCGAGGCGAGCTGACCGCACGGCGAGAAGCCCGGCATCCCCACCGCTGGATCATCAAAGCCGATCAGGACCAGCTCCAGGAACTGCGCGAACGCTCCCAAGCCCCCCGGCGCCGGGCCCCGTCCGCGCTCCGGCCGAGGTAACCGGCCAGCGTTCACACTGGTGCAGTGCGGGTGATCGTAACCGTGATCGCTCATCGAGTGAGTTCCATCCGTCCCGGCCGGGGTGCCCGCAGGCTACTTCCCGGCGCTCACGAGGTCCCGCTCGCGCGCCGCGGCGGGCTTGGGCCAGGTGCTGTGGTGCTGGTCGATGATGTAGCGGTGGTCGTGGAGCCAGCCGGCGCCGGCGGCCTCGGCGCCGGTCAGGTGCGGGTGGTCGGCGGGCAGGTCGTCGTGCCGGTGGGCCAGCTTGTCCGGGTCGCGGACCGGCCATGCGGCGGTCGCGGCGACCGTCGCGGCCAGCGCGATCCCGCCCAGCACGATCGCGGTGACCGGCAGCCCGGCCCCGGCCGCGAGCCAGCCGGCCAGCGGGTAGGTCAGCAGCCAGCACGAGTGCGACAGCGAGAACTGTGCGGCGAACGCCGCCGGGAGGTCGGCGTCCGTGGCCGAGCGGCGCACCACCCGGCCGCCGGGCGTGAGCACCGCCGAGGACGCGGCCCCGATCAGGGCCCAGGCTGCGAGGATCGCGACCCACGACCAGGTGCTGGACGGCGGGCTGCTGATCGTCATCTTCGCCACCTCCGGAGCCCTGGAGGCCGTCGCGACTCACCGCACCGAGCAGGCGGTGAAGAGCCTGCTGGATCTGGCCCCGGAGACCGCCACCAGACTCGCCGCACGCGGCGAGGAGGTCGTGGAGACCGGGACCCTGGCGGTCGGCGACGTGATCCTGGTCCGTCCTGGCGAGCGGATCGGCGCCGACGGCGAGGTCCTGGACGGCGCCTCGGAGGTGGATCAGGCCACGATCACCGGGGAGTCGCTGCCGGTGCCCAAGCTGGTCGGCGGCGAGGTGTTCGCCGGTACTGTCAACGGCACCGGCGCGCTGCGGGTGCGGGTGCGGGTGGACCGGGCCGCCGCCGACACCGTCGTGGCCCGGATCGTCGCGATGGTCGAGGAAGCCTCGGCGACCAAGGCGAAGACGCAGCTGTTCATCGAGAAGGTCGAGCAGCGGTACTCGATCGGCATGGTGACCGCCACCGTGCTGCTGTTCGTGATCCCGCTGCTGGCCGGGGCGGCGTTGCAGCCGACGCTGCTGCGCGCGATGACCTTCATGATCGTCGCCTCGCCGTGCGCGGTGGTGCTGGCCACGATGCCGCCGCTGCTGTCGGCGATGGCCAATGCCGGACGGCACGGGGTCCTGGTCAAGTCCGCCGTGGTGATGGAACAGCTCGGCACCGCGAGGAAGGCGGCGTTCGACAAGACCGGGACGCTGACCGAGGGCACTCCACGCCTGGCCGAGATCGCCGTCGTGCCCGGTTCCGGTCTGGACGAGCACCGGCTCCTCACGATTGCGGCCTCTGCGGAGAACCCGTCGGAACACCCCCTGGCCCGCGCGGTGGTCGCCGCCGCGCACGAGGCGCGGATCAGTGTCGAACACGCCGAGGACTTCGACTCCGCCCCCGGCCGGGGCGTCACCGCCAGAATCTCCGGCCGCCTGGTCGAGGTCGGAAGCCCTGCCCACCTGCTCACCGACGCCGCCCACCCGGCTGCGCCGATCGTGGCCGGGCTGGAGGAGGGCGGGGCGACCGCGGTCATCGTGCGCGTCGACGGCAATGTAGTCGGGGTGCTGGCCATCGCCGACAACCTGCGCCCGGCCGCCGCGACCGCCGTCACAGCGATCGCCATGGTCACCGGGACGGCACCGCTGCTGCTCACCGGCGACAACGCCCGCGCTGCCGGACGGCTCGCCGCCGAGGTCGGCATCACCGACGTCCGCGCCGGACTACTGCCTTCGGACAAGGCCGACGTCGTCAAGGCGCTGGAAGCCGCAGGTGAGCGGGTGCTGCTCGTCGGCGACGGCGTCAACGACGCTCCCGCGCTGGCCGCCGCCCACACCGGCATCGCCATGGGCCGAACCGGATCCGACCTGGCGCTGGAGACCGCCGACGCCGTCGTGGTCTGCGATGACCTGGCCACCATCCCGGCCGTCATCACGCTGTCACGCCGAGCAAGCCGAGTCGTGGTCGCCAACCTGGCGATCGCAGCCACCTTCATCGCCCTCCTGGTCGCCTGGGACCTGATCGGACACCTGCTGCTGCCCCTGGGCGTCCTCGGGCACGAAGGCTCGACGGTCATCGTCGGACTCAACGGCCTGCGGTTGCTGCGTGCCGCGGCCTGGCGCCGCGCCCTGAGCACGGAGCCAAGCCGGTGAGCGGCAAGAAGAAGCAGACCGCAGCCGCACCGGCGGCGAGCCAGGTCACGGTGTGCCGGGGCTGCTGCTGCGGACGCACCGAGAAGAACCCGAACATCGACCACGCCGCCCAATTGGAGCGGCTCAAAGAGCGGCTGGGCCCGGCCCGGGTCCGGGTCTCGGACTGCCTGGACGTGTGCGAACAGGCCAACGTGATCGTGGTCTCACCGTCGTCGGCCGGACGCGCGGCCGGCGGACGCCCGGTCTGGCTCGGCCTGGTCGGCGACACCGAGGCGATCGACGACATCGCGGACTGGATCGACGCGGGCGGACCCGGGACCGCCGACGCACCGGCCGTCCTCGACCTCGACGAGTTCAAGCCGTCCCGGCGCGTTCGCGACGAGGCCGGGTTCGGCGACAGCTGACGCCCATGAGGCGAAGCAAAGCCTGTTGCCCGTCGAGGGCGGGCACCCGCACATCTAGGCGAAGTGGGCGATGCTGAGTCCGCCGGCGGCCAGGCAGTACACCGCGAACGGGGTCAGGGTGCGGGTGGTGAAGTAGCGGGTCAGGAAGCGGACCGTCAGGTAGGCGCAGATCCCGGCGGTCAGGAATCCCACGAGGACCTGGCCGTGGATGTGGGCTCCGGCGCTGCCGGCCAGGCTGGGCAGCTTCAGTACGCCGGCGGCGAAGATGATCGGGGTGGCCAGCAGGAAGGAGAACTTCGCGGCGTCCTCGTGGTCCAGGCCGCGCAGCAGCCCGCCGACCATGGTGATCCCGGACCGGGAGATCCCGGCGAGCAGCGCCAGGGTCTGGAACAGGCCGATGAGCCCGGCTTCGGCGGGGCGGAGGGTGTCCAGGCTCCGCCCGGTCTGCGCCGCCGGGCGCCGGTGTGTTCCCGGTGCCGGGTCGGTGGACTGCGTCTTGCTGATGGCGGCCCGGCGTCGCAGGAGCTCCCCGCCGCCGAGGATCACCCCGTTGACGGTGAGGAAGATGGCTGCTGCCAGGGGTTTGGCGAACAGGGTCCGCAGCGGGTGTTCCAGGGCCAGGCCGGTGATCCCGACCGGGATGGTGGCCACGACCAGCAGGACGCCCAGGCGTTCGGTGGAGGTCTGGACGGTGCGGGTGCGGGCCACCTGCCACAGGGCTTTGATGATCGCGACCCAGTTCCGCCAGTAGAAGCCGAGCAGCGCGATTGCGGTGGCCACGTGCAGGGCGACGATGAACGCCAGGTACGGGGACTGCTCGGAGGTGGCGGTGGAGGACTCGGTGACCAGGTGCTTCCAGTCCCCGCCGAGCCAGGCCGGGACCAGGACCGAGTGGCCGAGGCTGGAGACCGGGAACAGCTCGGTGACGCCCTGCAGGGCGCCGATCACCACGGATTGCAGGTAGGTCAGGTCGGACACGGCCGCGGCCCCAGACACGTCAGGCCCCTTGTGCCGGGGCGGACTGAGCCTCTGTTTCTACAGAGATGTAGAAGTAATATCGGAGGGCCGCCGACACTTCGAGGTCCGACCTATGAACACGAGGCGAACAGCGGCCTGTCTTTCGCGGCGATAGCGGCGCGCCCGGCCGGGTCCGGCCGTGGTCCGTCCCTGGTGACGCCGGGGTTCCGCGGCTTACCGGCCGCGGCCGTCGCGGCGCGGTCCGCCGGATTGATCGGACGCTGATGCCCGAGCCGGCTGCCCCGCGCGCTTGCGGGCGTGGCGGTTGATGGCGGCCAGCGTCAGCGGGGTGGCGAGCGCGGTCGCGACGGCGCCCTGCCCGGGTCCCAGATCGTCGGTGACCGGCTGGAGGGCGACGACCACCACAATGGCGATGATCATGGCGTAGCAGGCGGCGGCCGTGAGGCGCAGCGGCAGCGGCTCCCGGTGGTCGTCGTGGCGGGTTCTCATTGCGCGGGGGCCTCCGAGTCGGTGTCGGTGTCGGGTCCGGGGTCGCCGCCCGCGGCGTCGCTGCCGCGGCGCCGGTGGCGGACGACGAGGGCGACGATGAGGACGGCGACGGCGGCGAGCAGATACAGGGCGTAGCGGTTGGCCTGGTTGTAGATGGCGGTGATGTGGGTGCCGGCCAGATAGCCGACGGTGCTCCAGGCGCCGACCCACAGCGCCGCGCCCAGGGCGTTGAAGGCCAGGAACCGGGACCACGGCATCCGGGTCACCCCGGCGATGATCCCGTTGGCCTGGCGCAGGCCCTCGATGAACCGGGCCACGGTGACGATCTTCCCGCCGTGCCGGGTGAAGAATCCCTCGGCGCGGGCCAGCCGGGCCTCGGTCAAGAGGACGTACTTCCCGAAGCGCAGCACCAGGGTCCGTCCGCCGAAGCGTCCGATCGCATAGCCCACGTTGTCTCCGAGCACGGCGGCGGCGAAGGCGATCAGGGCGACCGCGACGATGTTCATCCGGCCCGCCCCGGCATAGACGGATGCTGCGATCAGGACGGTCTCGCCGGGAGCCGGGACCCCGAAGTCCTCGGCGAACAGCAGGCCGCCGACGGCCAGGTAGCCCCAGTGGTCCAGCAAAGGTGCCAGGGAGTTGAGGAACCCCGGCAGCGGGACCGGCGCACTCACAACCTTCCTCCTTCATCACGGCCCGGACGTGTGCCCGGGCCGGGCCGGGCGGATTCATCGGGTTCGCCTTCGGTGCGGGCGCGGGTGCCGTTGCCGAGGCGTGCGTGGCACACTGGCCGGTGCCCGATGCTCTACAGCCCCGTAGAACTTCTACACTACTGTAGAAACATTCTGCCCGGGAAGGATTCACCCCATGCCGAACGACCGCCCCAGCGAACCGGTGTCCCGGCGCGCGGCCGGGGAGCTGGAGAACTCCGTGCTCGCTGTGCTGCTGGCGGCCGGCGGCCCGCTGAGCCCCGGCGAGGTGCGCGACGGCCTGAGCGGGGCGGGAGGCGATCTGGCCTACACCACCGTCGTGACGATCCTGACCCGGCTGCACGCCAAGGGCGTGCTGACCCGCTGCCGTCACGGCCGGGCGTTCCGCTACGCCCCGGTGGCCGACGAGGCCGGCCTGGCCGCGCGCAGCCTGTCCGCGCTGCTGGACCGGCAGGCCGACCGGGAGGCGGTGCTGACCCGGTTCGTGGCCGACCTGTCCGACCACGACGAGGAACTCCTGCGCCGCCTGCTGGCCGGCGGGGGCACATCCCGGATCAAACCAGGCGGCGCCTGATGCGGTTGATCGTCTATCTTCCGCTGCTGATTCCCCTGCTGGCCGCCCTCGGCGCGCGGCCGGTGGCTGTGCGGCTGCATCCGCGCGACGCGGTGTGGCTGCTGACCGGAACGGCGGTGGTGCTGGCCGGTGCCACCGCGGTCGCCCTGGGCCTGCTGGCCGCCACGGCCGTGATCCGCATCCCGCTGGTGGCATCACTGGGCCACTGGTCGCAAGGCGTCCTGGGTCGTGATGATCCGGCCGGGACCGCGACCGCGGTGGCCGCCGGCCTGGTACTGGGCGTACTCACCCTGCTGGCCGGGCGGTTCGCGGCCGGCCGGGGCCGGGCGCTGGTCGACGCCTTCCGGCACGCCCGGTCCCTGCCCGGCACCGGGGACGTCGTGGTCAGCGGCGATGACGGGGCCGACGCCTACGCGCTGCCGGGCCGCCCGGGACGGATCGTCGTCACCGCGGGCATGCTCGACGCCCTGGACGCCGACGGCCGCGCGGCCCTGCTGGCGCACGAGCGGGCTCATCTGGACGGCCGGCACTACGTATTCACCAGCGCCTCCCGCCTGGCCGCCGCCGCCAATCCACTGCTACGCCCGCTGGCCGTGCAAGTCGAGTTCGCCGTGGAGCGCTGGGCTGACGAACAGGCCGCCGCAGCGCTCGGCGACCGGACGCTGGTGGCCCGCACCATCGCGACCGCCGCCGTCACGGCCAAGCGGCACCGCGCGCACCGCCGGATCGCCGCCGCGCTGGGGATCGGCGGCAGCAGGGCGAACCTGCGGGCGATGGCCGGCGCGGGCCCGGTGCCCCGTCGGGTCGCGGCGCTGCTGGCCCCGCCCCCGGCACGGCGGCTGCTGCTGATCGCCGCGACCTGCGCGGTGGCCGGGCTGGCCGGGCTGTGCGCGATCGAGGCCGCCCGCGACCTGCACAACCTGCTGGAAGCGGCCAGCACCATTCATCACCGGCAGTGAGCCGCCGCAGCCGACCGACCCGCCGGTGCGAAGACCGTCGGCGAACATCCGGACACGGGACTCCGCTACGCGGTCCCGAGGCCGTCAGGATGTGTGGGTGAATCTTTCGCTACAACCTGATGAGTAACGCGTGTTACATTCATCGATGTGACAAATAATGCTCCGGCGTCGGCCGCCCGCTGGCTCATCCTCGTGATCAAGCTGCCCGCGCAGCCGTCGAAACACCGGGTCGCGGTTTGGCGGGAGCTGAGCCGGGTCGGCGCGCTGTCGCTGGGCCAGGGCGTGTGGGCCGTGCCGGATGTGCCGATGTTCGCCGAAGGCGTAAGCCGCGCACTGGAGCTGACCGACCGCGCCGACGGTCAGGCCGTGGCCTTGGACGCCGCCGGACGCAGCGAGGCCGACGCGGCACGCTTCGAGGCGATGTTCACCGCCGCGCGCAGTGAGGAGTGGGCCGAGTTCCTGGCCGACTGCGGCAAGTTCGAGGCCGAGATCGCCAAAGAGATCGCCAAGAGCAAGTTCACCCTGGCCGAGCTGGAGGAAGAGGAACAGAGCCTGGAGCGGCTGCGGCGCTGGCACCGCGACCTGACCGCCCGCGACGTCTTCGGCGCTCCCGAGGCCCCGACGGCCGGGGAGCGGCTGAAGCACTGCGCGCAGGTCTGCGAGGACTTCGCCGAGCGCGTCTTCGAGGCCGTCCACGGCAAGGAGGCATGATGACCGGGCATGTCGAGCAGGCCGAGCAGGCCGCCGCGCCGAAGCGGGCGATGTGGCCGCTGTACGCGGCCGGGTTCACCACCGCGTTCGGTGCGCACGGCATCGCGGCCAACCTCGGCCACGTCGGCGCGGGCGGGGTCCGGTCGCTGCTGGTCCTGGGCGGGCTGCTGGCCCTGTACGACGGGGCCGAGGTGCTCCTCAAGCCGGTCTTCGGCACCCTGGCCGACAAGGTCGGCGCCCGCAAGATGATGCTCGGCGGCCTGATCGCCTTCGCTCTCGCCTCCGGGTCCTACGTGCTCCTCGACAGCCCCGGCTGGCTGTGGGCCGCCCGCCTGGCCCAGGGGGCCGCCGCCTCCGCGTTCTCCCCGGCCGCGTCCTCCCTGGTGGCCAGGCTCAACTCGGCCGCGAAGCACGGACGTGCGTTCGGAAGCTACGGCTTCTACAAGTCGATCGGCTACACCGCAGGACCCTTGCTCGGTGGTCTGCTGGTCTGGGCTGGCGGTCTGCGGCTGCTGTTCGCGGTGCTGGCCGTGCTCGGCGTGGCAGTCGCCGCCTGGGTCGCGGTCGCCGTGCCGCATGTCGCGCCGCTGCCCAAGCAGCGGCAGACCGTGGTGGACCTGGCGCGGCGGCTGGCCGATCCGGCGTTCCTCGGCCCCACCGGCGCACTTGCCGCCGCCACCGCCGCGCTGTCGGTCGGCGTCGGGTTCCTGCCGGTCTCCGGAACCGCAGCCGGGCTGGACACGGTGGCCACCGGAGCCGCGGTCTCCGTACTGGCGCTATGCGCGGCACTCGTGCAGCCCAGGGCAGGCCGAGCCCTGGACGCGCAACGTCTCAGCACTCGTATGGGCCTGACGGCCGGTCTCGCACTCACCGCCGCCGGGCTGGCCGCCGCGATGCTGCCGACAGCCGCCGGAGTCCTGCTCGCCGCCGCGTTGATCGGAGCCGGAACCGGGGTGATCACCCCGCTCGGCTTCGCCGCCCTGGCCGCGGCCACCCCGGCCGAGCGGCTGGGCCAGACCATGGGCTCGGCCGAACTCGGCCGCGAACTGGGCGACGCCGGAGGCCCGCTGCTGGTCGGCGCGGTCGCCACCGCCGCCACACTGACCTACGGATACGCAGCCCTGGCCGCCCTGATCGCCGCCGGACCGCTGGTCATCGTCGTGCAGGCTGCCCGTCGGAGGAAGCTGACATCCCGAGCCTGACTGACAAGGCGGAGCAGCCCCCCGGTTTGCCGATGGCGAGCAGCGTTCCGGATTCCCAGAGGGTTCACCGAGACTTCACCTTTCGTCTACACTCCCGTAGAAATTCTACTGGCTTGTAGAAGAGATTGGGAGCGCTCGCGGTGATCACCAAGCAGAACGCGGCAGGCGAGGATGAGGCAGTTCCGACCGGGACTGCGGCCGGGCAGGCCGGCGCGACCTCATGACGCCCGCAGCGGCCCCGGCCGCCTCCGGCTTTGGCACCGGGATCGACGACGGCTGGTACCGGGACGTCACCGACTTCGCCCAGCGCACGCACTGGCTCCAGCCGTTCATGTCCGCCTACACCACCGCCGGCGTCGCGGCCCTGGCCGTGTTGGCCGCCCTGGCGTGGTGGCCCGCCCGCCGCGCCGGGGACCGCACGGCGATGACCGCCGTGGTGTGGACCGGGGTCGGAACCGTCGTCGCGGTCGCCGCCAACCTGGGCCTGAAGCAGGTCTTCACCGAGACGCGGCCCTGCGACGCCCTCGCCCACGTCGT
>JABFWL010000631.1 GCA_013362315.1 Catenulispora sp.
CCGCAACCGCCGGACCATGCGGGCGCACCCCTGAGGGTCGCCGCCACGACGGGCGGCGCGGCATGTCGAGCCGCGCCGCCCGTCGCGTATGACCGCCGGCCCACAGGACGACGCCCCTCCGGCCGCCGGCGCTGAAGCTGCCGGCCCGGATGCCCCTGGCCTGGATGCCTCTGGCACGCCCGCCGGCGAAAAAGTTCCCCGCGGCCATTGACGGGACCTCCCGGGAGAACAAAGTATTCACTTCTGCATGCACTTTAGTGTGCACTTCCGAAGCCCCCAGGAGCGGCCATGTCGCTGACCCAGGAAGTCTCCCCCTCCCCGCTGCGGACGAGATCCACCGACGACCCCGTCGTGGTGGCCGAGCAGCGCGCCGACGACTACAGCAACCACGTGGTCCCGCTGTCCGCCCGTGTCGGGCGCTGGCAGCTGACGATGTCGTTCTGGTCCCTCCTCAGCGCGATGGTCTGGCTGTTCTACGGCGCCCTCGCGGCCAGCCTGTACGGCACGACCGACGCGCTGGTGGCCATCGGCATCTCCGTGGTGACCTACTCGCTGATCAACATGCTGCTCGCCCGGTGGAGCCGGCGCAGCGGCCTCAACAGCACCCTGCTCTCCCGCCGGATGTTCGGCGTCCTCGGCGCCTCGCTCACCGCGCTGCTCATCGCGGCGAACACCACGTACTACGCGGTCTTCGAGAGCAGCACGCTCGCCGTCGCCTTCGAGCACTACACGCCGAACTGGGACCTGCGCATCTGGTACGCGATCATCGTGGTCGCCATGCTGCCGCTGATGCTCGGCGGCGTGCAGACCTGGATGGCGCGACTGAACGGCCTCCTGCTGCCGCTCTACGTCGCCGGCATGATCGCCGCGGTCGTGGTCGCCGCCGTGCGCTTCCCGGAGAGCTCGCACTGGCTCTCCTTCGACGGGGTCGTGCCGCCCGGGGCGCGGGTCGTCCCGGGGTGGGTCTCCGGCGCGATCCTCTACATGGGCATCTACCTGAACATGCCGATGACGGTGGACTTCGCCCGGTTCGCCAAGGTCGAGGACGACGGGTTCCACCGCAACGTCACCTTCGGCTGGGTGTTCTACGCCTGGCTGTTCGCCGTGAACGGCGCGGTCGGCATCTTCCTGGTCCGTGCGGTGCTCCCGGACCAGCCCACCGCCGAGACCGGCGTGGTCCAGGCGATGCTCGCGACCCTCGGCGTGTTCGGCCTGATCCTGATCGTGGTGTCGCAGGCGCGGATCAACAGCCTGAACTACTACCAGTCGTCGGCCAACTGGGGGCGGCTGATCGCCAACCTGGCCGGCGTCCGGCTCGGCCGTCCGCTGCTGGTCGTCGCCACGTCGGCCGTGGTGTTCCTGCTGATGCTCAC
This sequence comes from Catenulispora sp., assembly GCA_013362315.1. Classification (GTDB taxonomy): domain Bacteria; phylum Actinomycetota; class Actinomycetes; order Streptomycetales; family Catenulisporaceae; genus Catenulispora. The sequence goes on from JABFWL010000631.1 coordinate 1,374, forward strand.
CGACGTCTTCAGCTACCTGCAGCGGGCGCTGACCTGGCAGGGCGTGTTCCTGGTCAGCTGGGTCGGCATCGTGATGACGCACTACGCGCTGGTGCCCGCCGACCGCAAGGCCGGGCCGGAGTTCCGCGCGCTGCGGCTGCCCCGGGTGACGTGGGGGCTCGGTGCCTGGGTGCTCGCCTCGGCCGTCGGCATCTACCTCACCGAGGCGCCCGGCGTGAACACCACGCTCGCGGGTGCGGCGCCGCTGGTCGCGCTGGTGGTCGGCGTCGTGCTGTACGCGGCGGCGGTGAAGCTGCGCCCGGTGGCCGCGCCGGACACCGCGGACCCGCGCGACGAGGTGGCGGACCCGGCCGCCGTCCGGGCCGAGTGCCACCGCTGCGCGAAGGCCTACGTGGTCCTGGAGATGGACCGCGAGCCGGCGTCCGGCGTGCCGGTCTGCGACGCCTGCGCCACGGGGAGCCTCGTCCCCGGACGCTCCTGACCGGCAGCGCGACAGTCCAGGCCGGCGCGCGGCCGGCCGAACGGCAGAACCGGACCGACAGCGGCAGACCGGCCGAACGACAGAACCGCAGAACCGCAGAACCACAGAAGGGGCACACATGGCTTTCGACAACCTGTTCCGCACCGGCACCGTCGGTGACCTGACCCTGCGCAACCGCGTCGTCAAGTCGCCCAACATCACGGCGACCTGCAACCCCGACGGCACCGTCAGCCGGCGCACGGTGAACCACTACCGGCGGCTCGGCGAGGGCGGACCCGGCCTGGTGATGGTCGAGTACACCTACGTCGACGACGACGCCAGCAAGTCCATCCACGGCCAGCCGGGGGCGAGCAGCCAGAACCACGTCCCCGGCCTGGGCTGGCTCGCCGACGAGGTCCGCTCCACCGGCGCGGCGGTCGGGCTGCAGCTGGTCCACGCCGGACGCCAGCGCTTCCTGGGCACCAGCCCCATGAAGTCCGCGTCGTCCTCCTCCTGGGACGTGGCCGAGATGCCGTTCGGCGTCGTCCCCACGCCGCTCACCGCCGAGGAGATCGCCGGGGTGGTGCGCAGCTTCGGCGAGGCGGCGGCGCGCGCCCACGCGGCGCGGTTCGACCTGGTCGAGATCCACGCCGGCCACGGCTACATGATCACCAACTTCCTCTCCCCGCACACCAACGACCGCACCGACGAGTACGGCGGGTCCTTCGCGAACCGCGCGCGGATCCTGCTGGAGATCGTCGACAGCATCCGCGCGCACGTCCCGCGCTCCTTCCCGCTGAGCGTGCGGGTCTCGGTGAGCGACTACGAGCAGGACGGCATCCGGATCGAGGAGACCGTCGAGCTGTGCCGGCTGCTCGAACAGCACGGCGTGGACGTCATCCACGCCTCCGGCGGCCACCACGCCCGGCTGGAGTGGGAGGTCGGCTCCTGGTTCATGGAGCGGCAGCCGCACCGCTGGGGGTGGGAGCGGATCAAGTCCGCGGTGTCGATCCCGGTGATCGCCTCGGGCTCGCTGGTCACCCCGGAGATCGCCGACGAGATCCTCGCGTCCGGCAGCGCCGACTTCGTCTCCCTCGGCCGCGCCATGCTGGCCGACCCGGACTGGACGAACAAGGCGCGGGAGGGGCGGCGGCTGGAGATCGTGCCGTGCATCCGCTGCAACGACGGCTGCCTGGACCGCGGGCTCGACCGGCGGCGCAGCGTGGGCTGCACGGTCAATCCCGAGGTGGCGGAGGAGGGGCGCTTCCCGCTCGGCACGGCCCCGGTGCGCAAGCGCGTGGCCGTCGCCGGCGGCGGACCGGCCGGGCTGCGCGCCGCCGCGGCCCTGCACGACC
>JABFWL010000510.1 GCA_013362315.1 Catenulispora sp.
CCAGCTGGCCGGGGCAGGTGCTGGCCCGGAGGCTCTGACCCCCGGGCCGCCGCGCCGTCAGGCCGCCGGCGCCAGCTGCTCGCGCACCTCGCGCGGCACGAACCGGACGTGCGGGTGCCCCCGGTTCCAGCCGACCGAGAGGCGCAGGTTGCCGACGCGGGCCAGGACCAGGCCGATCGCGATCGCCGCGGCCGCGGCGATCGCGCCGCCGACGGCGAGGCCCGCGCGCACGCCGTACACGTCCGTGATCCACCCGGCGATCGGCGCGCCGATCGGCGTACCGCCCATGAACACCATCATGTAGAGGGACATCACACGGCCCCGCATGGCCGGGTCGGTGCTGACCTGGACGCTGGTGTTGGCGGTGACGTTCACCGTCATGCCGAACATCCCGATCGGGGCCATGATCAGGGCGAACAGCCACAGCGACGGCGCCGCGGCCGCCACCAGCTCCAGCCCGCCGAAGACCACCGCGGCCGCGATCATCACCCGCATCCGGGACGTGCCGCGCCGGGCCGCGAGCAGCGCGCCCACCAGCGAGCCGACCGCCATCAGCGTGTTGAAGAGGCTGTAGGAACCGGCGCCTGCGTGGAAGACGTCGTCGGCGAAGGCGGACAGGTAGACCGGGAAGTTGAACCCGAAGGTGCCGATGAAGCCGACCAGGACGATGGTCCAGATCAGCTCGGGGCGCCCGGCGACATAGCGCAGGCCCTCCCGCAGCTGGCCCTTGCCGCGCGGGCTGCGCTCGACGACGTGCAGCTCACGCGAGCGCATCGCCAGCAGTCCGCCGATGGTGGCGACGAAGGACAGGCCGTTGAACAGGAACGCCCAGCCGGTGCCGACACCGGTGATCATCAGGCCCGCGACGGCGGGCCCGATCAGCCGCGCCGACTGGAAGTTGGCGGAGTTCAGGCTGACCGCGTTCTGCAGCTGGTCCGGGCCGACCATCTCGGAGACGAAGGACTGACGGGCCGGGTTGTCGACGACCGTGGCGAGCCCCACCGCGAAGGCGGCGACGTAGACGTGCCAGACCTGGACGTCCCCGGAGAGCGTCAGCACGGAGAGCGCGACGGCGGTGACACCCATCGCGGCCTGCGTGAACAGCAGCGTGCGGCGCTTGGGCAGCCGGTCGACGAGGACGCCGCCGTAGAGACCGAAGAGCAGCATCGGCAGGAACTGCAGGGCCGTCGTGACGCCGACGGCGGTGGCGGAGCCGGTGAGGCTGAGCACCAGCCAGTCCTGGGCGATGCGCTGCATCCAGGTGCCGATGTTGGAGACGACCTGGCCGACGAAGAACAGCCGGTAGTTGCGGACCTTCAGCGAGGCGAACATCGAGGACTTGGCGGCGGGTGGGGGGCTGGGCGGGGGGTTGTGGGTGGTCGGTGCGGGGGCGGAGTCTGCTCCGGGTCCCGTACTCAAAAGGGTTCGCCTCCTCGTTGTGGCTTACAGATGAGCGAGCTTCTCCAGCACGGGGGCGGCGGCGCGCAGTTTCGCCCACTCGTCCTCGTCCAGTCCCTCGACCAGGTTGGCCAGGAAGGCGTTCCGCTTGGCGCGGCTCTCCTCGAGCATCGCCTCGGCCTGCTCGGTCTGGGTGACGACCTTCTGGCGCCGGTCCTCGGGGTGCGGCTCCAGCCGGACCAGCCCCTTGGCCTCCAGCAGCGCGACGATGCGGGTCATCGACGGCGGCTGCACGTGCTCCTTGCGGGCGAGCTCGCCCGGGGTGGCCGTACCGCAGCGTGCCAGGGTGCCCAGCACCGACATCTCGGTGGGGCTCAGCGACTCGTCGACCCGCTGGTGCTTGAGCCGGCGGGACAGCCGCATCACAGCTGAGCGCAGGGAGTTCACGGCGGCAGCGTCGTCGCCATGGGTGAGGTCCGACATATCTTTAGAGTAACTCATTACTCTCGCTAAACAAGCTGGCGGGCGCACGGAATTCCCGTGACTCCGGCCACTGGGAGACCGCGGGTGGGGGGCGCGGGCCGCGCCGGGTAAACACAGCATCACCCGTACGGGTGAGTCGGCCGCAGAAAGTGAACATCTCAGCGAGCCCGCCCGCGACCCTCGTGTCCATGGGGACCAGCGTGCTCAGCCTGCGGATCGACGGGGAGCTGCTCGACCGGCTCCGGGACCACGCCGCCAAACGAGGAATGAGCGTCCAGGACTACGTGGTCCGGACGCTCATTCGGGACGACTTCGACGAGCGGTTCCACACCGCCGTCGAGGAGACGGAGAAGTTCTACGGGGTCACGTGAGCGCGCGGCTCACGTCAGGCCGAGGGCCGGCATCAGGTAGTAGAAGGCGAAGACCGCCGCGACGACGTACATCGCCACCGGGATGTCCTTGGCCCGGCCGGCCGCGAGGCGCAGCACCACGAAGGTGATGAAGCCCATGCCGATGCCGTTGGTGATCGAGTAGGTGAACGGCATCATCACCATCGTCACGAAGGCCGGGATCGCGATGGTGTAGTCGGCCCAGTCGATCTCCTTGACCGAGCCGGCCAGGATCAGGAAGCCGACCGCGAGCAGGGCCGGGGTGGCCGCCTGGGACGGGACCATGGTGGCCACCGGCGTGAGGAACAGCGCCACGGCGAACAGGGCGCCGGTGACGACGTTCGCGAAGCCGGTGCGCGCGCCCTCGCCGACACCGGCCGTGGACTCCACGAAGCAGGTGGTGGCCGAGGAGGAGCTGGCGCCGCCGGCCGCGACGGCGATGCCGTCGACGAAGAGGACCTTGTTGATGCCGGGCATCTGGCCCTGGGCGTCGGTCAGCTTGGCCTCGTCGCTGACGCCCATGATCGTGCCCATCGCGTCGAAGAAGCACGACAGCAGCACCGTGAAGACGAACAGGATGCCGGTCAGCACGCCGACGTGGGAGAAGCCGCCGAACAGGCTGACCTTGCCGATCAGGCCGAAGTCCGGGGTGGCGACGGGGTTGCCGGGCCACTTCGGCGTCGTCAGGCCCCAGCTGGGGATCGTCGCGACGGCGTTGATGACCACCGCGACGACCGTCATCGCGACGATCGAGATCAGGATCGCGCCCGGGACCTTGCGGACGATCAGCGCGAGGGTGAGCAGGGCGCCCAGGATGAAGACCAGCACCGGCCAGCCGTTGAGGTGGCCGTCGGCGCCGAGCTGGAGCGGCACGGTGGTCTGCGCGGCGTCCGGGATGCGGGAGACGAAGCC
>JABFWL010000398.1 GCA_013362315.1 Catenulispora sp.
GCGTGGACGTCGTAGGCACCGGCGCGCAGGGCGGCCAGGGTGGCGCGGCCGCCGGCCAGGTAGCCGGCGACGCTGATCCGGGCCCAGCCGTCCAGCCGGCCGACCAGCGGGGAGCCGGAGTCCAGCAGGGTCGCGGCGCGGTCGGCCACCCGGGCCACGGCGCCGCGCAGCCGGGTCGGCGTGCTCGCGGCGCCGAGATCGGCGTCGGTGCAGCCGAACACCCGCAGGTCCTCGGCCGGCAGGTAGACCCGGCCGGCGGCGAAGTCCTCGGCGACGTCCTGGCAGTGTTCGAGGACCTGCAGCGCGGTGCAGATCCGGTCGGACAGCGCGATGCGCTCCGGGGTGGCGGCGTCGAACACGTGCAGCACCAGCCGGCCGACCGGGTCGGCGGACAGCGTGCAGTACTCGACCAGCTGCTCCCAGGTCTGGTAGCGCTGCACCTCCTGGTCCTGCCGGTTGGCCTGCACCAGCTTGCGCAGCGGTTCGGCCGGGACGCCGTGCCGGGTGGCCACGGCGCCGATGGCGCGCAGCGCCGGCAGCCTCGGGGCGCGTCCGGCGTAGATCCGGTCGAGGTCGCGGTCCACCAGGTCCAGCAGCCGCGGCCGGTCGGCCGGTGGCGCCTCGTCGCCGATGTCGTCGACCAGCCGGGCGTAGCGGTAGATAGCGCCGAGCGCCGCGCGGTGCCGGGCCGGCAGGATGCGCAACGCCACCGGGAAGTTCTCCCGGACCACCCGCTCCGGCGGGAGGCTCGGTTCGCCGGCGTCCGTGAGCGGACCCGGCGCGCCCTCGGCCGGAGTCTCGGACCGTCTCGCCATCAGCATCAGCAGGTTCCCTTCGCCTCCTGCAACGCAACCAGCACTTGGGCACTCCCGCCACGCAGCTTGATCCATACGAGTTCACGGGTGTCCATACGAGTCTTGATGGGAAAGTGCCGGGCATGCGATCAGTGGCTGCCGTGGCCGCCGCGGCCGGGCTGGGCCTGGCCCATATCGGGCCGGCCGCGAGCTGGCTGCCGCCGGTGCGCGACCGGCTGCGGCCGACGCTGGCCGGCCGCGGCCGGACCGGCCACGTCGCGCTGACGTTCGACGACGGCCCCGATCCGGTGAGCACGCCTCGGTTCCTGGACTTGCTCGATGAGCTCGATGTGCGGGCTACGTTCTTCGTGCTGGGCTCCCGGGTGGCGCGCCATCCGGAGGTGGCGGCCGAGACCGTCGCGCGCGGCCACGAACTGGCGGTCCATGGCTGGGCGCACCGCCCGCAGTGGCTGCCGCAGCCGGGACGGGACGTCAGGGAGCTGCGGCGGGCGCGCGCCGTCCTCGAACAGATCGGCGGTGTCCGGCCGCAGTGGTTCCGGCCCCCGTTCGGAGTACTGACGTCGGGGCTGTGGCGCGCCGCTCGCCAGGCCGACCTGCGTCCGGTGCTGTGGAGCGCCTGGGGGAAGGACTGGGAGCCCGACCGCTCCCCCGCCGAGGTGCGGCGAACGGTGGGCGCCACGCTGCGCGGCGGCACGACGGTGCTGCTGCACGACAGCTCGCCGGACGGCACCGGCAGCGCGTGGCGGAACACGTTGGCAGCTGTGCCCGGCATCGTCGAGGACTGCCGGAAGGCCGGGTGGGACGTCGGGCCGCTGGCGGAGCACTTCTGACGCTCAGCGGCAGCTCAGCTCAGCCCTACGCTCCCGAGCGCCTCTCCGAACGCCTTCTCCCACGGAGCCCGCTCCGCGCCGACCGACGGCTGCGGCGCCGGCCGCTCCAGCGCGGCCAGGGCGGCGCGGACCACGTCGCGGGGCTTGGCGCCGGTGACGTCGGCGAACCCGAGTTCGAGCTCGTGCTGCACGTTGTCGCGACCATGGCCTGGGACGACGTCGAGCAGCAGCAACCGGCGGCCGATCGCCCGCGCCTCGCTGCACGTGTCCCCGGAACTGGTGATGACGAGGTCGGCGGCCGCCATCAGCGCGGGAACCTGATCGGTGTATCCGAGCGCGTGGACCTTCGGCTCATGGCTCGCGGCAGCTTGCAGCCTCGCCAGCAGTCGCTCGTTACGACCGGCGACCGCGAGCACGTGCACCCCGGCGGCGCCGAGCGCCGCCGCCGCCTCGGCGACCGGCCCTAGACCCCAGGCACCGCTCATCAACAGCACACACCGGGCCTGCGACGGGATCCCGAACTCGACTCGGGCGTCCAGCCGGGACGGCGGGCTGTAGAAGGGACGGCGCAGCGGAGCCGGGACCACGGTGATGGCGGCGTCGGGCCGATAGCGGCGCACGCCGGCCGCCGCCACCTCGGAGGTCACCAGGAACAGGCCGGTGCTTTCGTGGACCCACAGCCGGTGCGGGGTGACGTCCGTGCAGAACACCATGTGCGGCGGCACTGCGGGGTGAAGTGCGTCGACCGCTCCGGCGGCCGTGGCGAACACGGACACCACCAGGTCGGTCGGCTTCTGGTCCAGCAGGTCTCGCACGCGCGGCGCCAGCCGGGAGACTGCCGCCTTCTCCAGGAGCACCGCCAGCCGATTTCCCGGCCGCAGCGCCGAGAAGTGGAAGGCGTCGTAGACACCCGGCATCGCCAGCAGCCGCCGGAACACCGCCTCCCCCGCCGCGCCGGAACGGTCGCCGAGCAACGCCATCGCGTCCACCGTGGACGTGGTCCAGCCGCGGTCGCGGAGCGAGTCCGCGCAGGCCGCGGCCATGACGTCATGGCCCTGGCCCAGGGATCCGGACAGCAACAGCGCGTGCGGCATCGACTCGGCTCACCCTGCCTGGGCCTGGGGCTGGGGCAGGGCCTGGGCTTGCGGCCTAGCCTGAGCCTCGGCCTGAGCCGGGGCCTGGGCCGGGGCCTGGGACCGGGGTTGCGCTTGGGAGGCCCGGTACCACTCGATGTAGCGCCGCACGCCCTCGGTGAACCCGGTGGTCGGCGACCAGCCCAGCAGCCGCTTGGCCTTGGCGTTGGAGATCCGGGTGCCGGCGTAGTCGCCGGCCCGCGCCGGGACCTGCCGCACCGAGATCGGCCCGAGTAGGCCGTCGACGGTGTCGGCGATCTGCCGCACCGAGATCGGCGTGGTGCCCTCCAGCGCGAACGTCTCGTCCTCGGCGGCCGGGGACAGCGCGAGCACGTGCGCGGCCGCCAGGTCCTCGACGTAGACGTAGTTCCGGGTCTGGCGGCCCTCCCCGGCGATGGTGATCGGCTCGCCGGCCAGGGCCGCCTGCACGAATTTGGCCACGACCAGAGCGTCCCGCATGCGCGGCCCGTAGGGGATGCCGTAGCGCAGGATCGTGAAGTGCTGGCCGTAGAGCTCGCGGTAGCTGTGCACGGTCATCTCGGCCGCGAGCTTGGTGGCGACGTAGAGGTGGCCGCTGCGGCGCAGGTCGATCGGCACGTCCTCGGCCAGTTCGCTGGGGTCGGGGCCGGTGCCGCCGCCCTCGTGCGCGGCGCCGTAGACCCAGACCGTGCTGGCCAGCACGAACCGGTTCAGCCCGACCCGCCGCGCGGCCTCCAGCGCGTTGCCGGTGCCCTCGACGTTCAGCCGCAGCGCCCGCACCGGGTCGGCCGACACCTGCTCGACGTCCGCGGCGGCGGCCAGGTGGAACACCGCCTCGCCGCCTTCCAGCGCGGCGGTGAGGCTTTCCACGTCGAGGATGTCGGCGGTGCGGTACTCCGCGGCCGGGTTGAGCAAGCGGGCCGCGGCGTCCACCACCACGACCTCGTGGCCGGCGGCGATGAGCGCGTCGACGACGTGCGATCCGATGAAGCCGCAGCCCCCGGTGACGACTGTGCGCATGGCGGGCCTCCCTCTCCTTTAGCCGAACATCTCGCGGGACACCGCGGTGACCGCGGTGAGAACCTGGTCGACCTCGTCGTCGCGCATGTCGGAGTGCACCGGCAGGCAGACGTGCCGGGCGCAGACGTCCTCGGCGACCGGCAGCGAGCCGTTGGCGTACTTCTTCAGCACCGGCTGCTTGTGCAGCGGCAGGTCGTAGACCTCGCCGGAGAGCCGCACGTCGTGCCGGTCGGCGATCTCGGACTTGAAGCGGGTGCGGTCCGCGCCCTCGGGCAGCAGCACGATGAACTTGTAGAAGTTGCTGACGCACCCCGGCGGCTCGGCCAGCGGGGTGAGCGCGGAGACGCCGGCCAGCGCGTCGAGGTAGCGCGCGGCCACCGTGCGGCGGTGCGCGACGAACTCGGCCAGGCGCTGCACGTGGACCGCGCCGGCGGCGGCGTTCAGCTCGCTGAGCCGCCAGGAGGCGCCGTCGCGGACGTGGTGGTTGGCGGTGAAGGCGCCCTTGCCCTGGTCCCGGTAGATCCGGGCCTCCTCGCGCACTTCCGGGGAGTCGGTGAGGATCATGCCGCCCTCGCCGGCGGTGGTGACCTTGGTCGGGTAGAACGAGAACGCCCCGGCCAGCCCGAACGTCCCCGCCATCCTTCCGTCCAAGCTGCACCCGTGGGCGTGCGCGGCGTCCTCGACCAGGGTGATGCCGCGCCGGTCGCACAGCGCCTTGATCTCCGCCACCTGCGGGGTGATCAGGCCGCCGATGTGGACCAGGACCACGGCCTTGGTCGAGGGGGTGAGCGCGGCCTCCACCGAGGCCGGGGTGAGCGCGAACGTCGCGGCGTCGACGTCGGCGAACACCGGGCGCGCGCCGGCGTGCACGACGGCGGCCGCGGTGGCGTAGAAGGTGTTCGCCGGCACCACCACGTCGTGGTTGGCGACGCCGGCCACGCGCAGCGCGATCTCCAGCGCCGCGGTGCCGGTGGCCACCGCCACCGCGTGCTGCGCGCGGTGCGCGGCGGCGAAGGCGGTCTCGAACCGCTCGGTGTGCGGGCCGAGCGTCAGCGCGCCGCTGGCCAGGCTCTCGACGACGGCGGCGGCGACCGCCGCCCGGTCGTCGGCGTCGAACACGATACGAGCCGCGGGGACTGTCACCGCACACCTCCGGAAACGATTCGGGACGAAATACGCTTTTCCATGAGAGCGCACAGTTCCGGCTTAAGCCATCTCAGCGTGCGAACGGGGTAGGCCGGTGGACCCGTTCGGGTGCACGCGGCGCCGGCCGGCGGCCGGCGGACGCCGGCGGCGGGCCCCAAGACGGGTAGCGACTACCGATTCGGGCCGCTCTCCGGCTGCGGCGTCCCCGCCCAACATGGGTAGTGACCACCCGGTTCCTGCCGAAGAAGGACCATGACGAGGCGGCCGCGATGGCGTGGGTCAACACCGCGCTGGCGCTCGCCGAGAACCAGCCCGACCCGACGCTGCGCGCGCTGCTCCGGGCGTTCATGCGCAACGCTCGGGCGCTGGTGGAGCTGCACATGCGCAACCCGCAGGCCGCGCTGGACCTGGTCACCGAGGCGATGGCGATCACCGACGCCGAGTGCGGCCCGGACGAGCAGCTGCTGCACCGCTCGGTACTGCTCTACAACCGCGCTCAGGTGCTGGCCGCGAACGGCGACTACGAGGGATCGGCATGCGAAGGCCATGGCCGATCTGGAGGCGGCGCTGGCTGACGGGGCGGAGGACCCGGGCTTGCTGTTCCGGCGCGGGGTGAGTCGTCGGGCGCTCGGGGATGAGGCCGGGGCGCGGGAGGACTGGCTGGCGCACTTGATGGCTTGCGGGGACGAGGGGCCGCCGTTCGTGGAGGAGATTCGGGCTCAGGCTCCTGAGATCCTGACCGAAGGTGGCGGTTCGATCGCGGTCGGTGCCTCGGCGGCGGTGAGCATGCCATGAGTCCGGCCTCCGCCGCGGACACAGCACGCGGTGGGCGGGGTGGGGGCGGAGTCGTCAACGGGTCCGGCCCGGCCGACGACGGCTTCGCCGCCGACCGCGACGCCGTCCGCTCGGGTCTGCGCCGGCACGCCAAGGGCGTGGCGTGAGGACCGCGTGCTGGTGCACCTGCTGGCCGAGGACCAGGCGGACCTGGCGCGCCGGTTCGGCGTCTCCGGCGGTGCGAAGTTCGACGACGGGATCCGGTGGAGCCGCGGCGGCCGAGGGGCTGCCGGTCCTCGAGGGCGCGCTGGCCTGGATCCTGCTCACCGTCGGACGGCGCCCGCACTTCGACGGGCACGCGATCATCCTGGGCCGGATCACCGCCGTGCGCGCCGCGGCCGGCCGGCGTCCGCTGATCCACCACGACGGCGCCTACGGCGCCCTGGCGTGAAGCGCATTGAGCCGCGTGGCCCCGGCATCGGCCGGTCCTCGACGGCATCGGGCCGTCACCGCTTTTGCATTCCCCGAGGTCACGTGTCGTCATCCGGTGGCGTCAGACCGCCAGGTTAGTGTCGCCTGAACGCGAGCGCCGGGGATGCAGGAGAGGGAAGCAGAGCATGGATGTTCGAACTTTGGTATCAGGTCGGGGACTCCTGGAATCGCCGAGATGGCATGGCGACCGCTTGTACTTCTCCGACTGGTCGTCGGGCGAGGTGCTCGCGGTCGATATGTCCGGGTCCTGCGAGACGGTCGCGCGGGTGGCTTCGCTGCCGCTCTGTACGGCGTGGCTGCCCGACGGCCGGATGCTGATCGTCTCATCGTCCGACGGCCTCCTGCTGCGCCGCGAGGCCGACGGCAGCCTGGTGACGCACGCCGAGCTGGGCCGGCCGGGCTGGAACGACATCGTCGTGGACGGCCGCGGGAACGCCTACGTGAACGGCGCCGGCTCCAACCCGATGACCGGCGAGGAGTTCCGCCCCGGTGCCGTCCATCTGGCGACGGCCGACGGCCGGGTCCGCGAGGTGGCCGACGACATCGCCTTCCCGAACGGCATGGCGGTCACGCCCGACAACGCGACGCTGATCGTCGCCGACTCCTATCGCAATGCCCTGATCGCCTTCGACATCGCCGACGACGGCACCCTGTCCGGCCGCCGGATCTGGGCCGCGCTGGACGGCGGCGTGCCGGACGGGATCTGCCTCGATGCCGAAGGCGCCGTCTGGTACGCCGACGTTCCGAACAAGCGCTGCGTACGGGTCGCGGAAGGCGGCGCGGTCCTGCGGACGGTCGAGCTCGACCGCGGCGGCTTCGCCTGCGCGCTGGGCGGGCCGCAGGGCACTGACTTGTTCGTCGCCACCGCGCAGTGGCAGGGCATGAACGCCTCGGAGATGGTCGCCGCCGGCTCGGGCCAGGTGCTCGTGGTGCCCGTCGACGTTCCGCAGGCCGGCTGGCCGTGAGCTGCAGGCAGCCGTCGCCGGCCGGCAACGGCCGGCGGGACCACCAACCGCCCCGCCCGCACGCCATCGGCGACGTGGCCGGCGCCCGGCTGTCGAAACGGTCGCGCGAGGCGGCGGAGAAGGCGGCCGGTGTGGCGCTCGCGGCTCTGGGCGTCTATCTGCTCATCGCTCAGCTTGTTCGTTGAGTATCGGCGCGACATAGCATCCACCGATGGCCGACGAGGTACGGCGGCTGGAGGACCTCGGAGCAAGCGTCCTGTGGCGCGAGGCCGACCTGAGGACCATGGCCGACCCCGAGGGGAACGAGTTCTGCGTCGAGCCCGGTCCCGGTCACCACCAAGAGGATGCCTCCTGATATGCCTCTGAGAAGTGGGGTGGCTCCGCCGCCCCCACCCCTCCCGCACGGCCCTTCCGACCCTCTCACAGCGCCTTGAGAATGTCCTCCACGCGTTCCTTCGCATCGCCGAACAACATCGCGGCGTTCTCCCGGAAGAACAAAGGGTTCTGCACTCCGGCATACCCCGACGCCATCGACCGCTTGAACACGATCACGTTCTCGGCCTCCCACACCGTCAGCACCGGCATGCCGGCGATCGGACTGGCCGGGTCTTCGGACGCCGCCGGGTTGACGGTGTCATTGGCGCCGATCACCAGGACCACGTCGGTCTCGGCGAAGTCCTCGTTGATCTCGTCCATCTCCAGCACGATGTCGTACGGCACCCTCGCCTCGGCCAGCAGCACGTTCATGTGCCCGGGCAGGCGGCCGGCGACCGGGTGGATCCCGAAGCGGACCTCGACGCCCTTGTCCCGCAGCCGCCGGGTGAGCTCGGCGACGCCGTACTGCGCCTGCGCGACCGCCATGCCGTAGCCGGGGGTGATGACCACGGAGCCGGCGCCGCGCAGCAGTTCGGCGGCGCCCTCGGCGGTGATCTCGCGGTGCTCGCCGTAGTCGCGGGCCTCGGCCGGGCCGGCCTCGATGCCGAAGCCGCCGGCGATGACGGACACGAACGAGCGGTTCATCGCCTGACACATGATGTAGGACAGGTAGGCGCCGGAGGAGCCGACCAGCGCGCCGGTGACGATGAGCAGGTCGTTGTCGAGCAGGAAGCCCGAGGCGGCGGCGGCCCAGCCGGAGTAGCTGTTGAGCATCGACACCACGACGGGCATGTCGCCGCCGCCGATCGAGGCGACCAGATGCCAGCCCAGCGCCAGCGCCAGGACGGTCAGCACGGTCAGCACGGCGCCGCCGGGGTGCGCCACGTAGATCACGGTGAGGACGGCGAACGCGGCCAGCGCGCCCAGGTTGAGCAGGTTCTTGCCGGGCAGCATCAGCGGGCTCGAGGAGATGCGCGCCGAGAGCTTCAGGTTGGCCACGATGGAGCCGGTGAACGTCACGGCCCCGATGAAGACGCCGACGGCGACCTCGGCGGAGTGGATGCGGGCCAGCGACTCCAGGCCGTAGGTCGGGTGCTCCAGGTGCCCGGACCAGCCGACCGCCACCGCGGCCAGGCCGACGAACGAGTGCAGCATCGCGATCAGCTCGGGCATGCCGGTCATCTCGACGATCTTCGCCCGCCACAGGCCGATCACCGCGCCGACGGCGATCGCGGCGAACAGCAGCGCCACCGGCAGGGTCTCGTCGGCGCCCTTCACCGCGAGCCAGACCGTGGCGATCAGGGCGAGCGCCATGCCGAGCATGCCGAAGCGCAGCCCGACCCGGGACGTCTCGTGCTTGGACAGCCCGGCCAGGGACAGGATGAACAGCAGGGCGGCGACGATGTCCGCGGCGCCGACGACGGAAACCACGGACATGTCAGTCCCCCTTGCTGAACATGGCGAGCATGCGCCGCGTCACCGCGAAGCCGCCGAAGATGTTGATGCTGGCCAGCAGCACCGCCGCCGCGGACAGCAGGGTCACGGCGCGGTCGTGCGAGCCGATCTGCACCAGGGCGCCGACCACGACGATGCCGGAGATCGCGTTGGTCACCGACATCAGGGGCGTGTGCAGGGCGTGGGCCACGTGGCCGATCACGTAGTAGCCGATGACGATCGCCAGCATCAGGGTCGCGAAGTGCGCCGGGATCGGCGCCGGCGCGGTGGCCAGGATCAGGAAGAAGGCGGCGAGGCCGGCGCCGATCAGGCCCCATTTGACCGCCGGGTCCGCCAGCTTCTTCGCCGGCGCCTGCGGCCGGGCAGCCGCGCCGGTGGCGCCGGCCTGAAGGGTGCCGGCCGCAGCCGGCGCGGCCGACACCGACACCGGAGGCGGCGGCCAGGTCAGCTCGCCGTGCCGGACCACGGTGATGGAGCGCTGCACGACGTCGTCGAAGTCCAGGACGAGCACGCCGTCCTTGCCCGGCGTCATCAGCTTGAGCAGGTTGACGAGGTTGGTGCCGTACAGCTGCGAGGCCTGCGCGGGCAGCCGCCCGGCGAGGTCGGTGTAGCCGATGATCGTCACCCCGTTCGGGGTGACGACGGCCTGGTCCTTGACGGTCCCCTCGACGTTGCCGCCGTTGGCCGCGGCCATGTCGACGATCACCGAGCCCGGCCGCATCGAGGCCACCATCGGCGCGGTGATGATGCGCGGCGCCGGACGGCCGGGGATCAGCGCCGTGGTGACGATGATGTCCACGTCCTGACACTGGTCGGCGTAGAGCTGCGCCTCCCTGGCCTGGTAGTCGGCGCCCATCTCCTTGGCGTAGCCGGTGCTGGACACCTCAACCTCGGGCGACTCGATCGCCAGGTACTCGCCGCCGAGCGACTTCACCTGGTCGGCGACCTCCGGCCGGGGGTCGGTGGCGCGCACCACCGCGCCGAGCGAGCCGGCGGCCCCGATCGCCGCCAGCCCCGCGACGCCGGCGCCGACCACCAGCACCTTCGCCGGCGGCACCTTGCCGGCCGCCGTCACCTGGCCGGTGAAGAAGCGTCCGAACACATGCGCGGCCTCGACCACGGCGCGGTAGCCGGCGATGTTCGCCATCGAGGACAGGACGTCCAGGGACTGCGCGCGGGAGATGCGCGGCACCGCGTCCATCGCCAGCGCGGTGATGGGCCGGGTGGCCAGATCCGCCACCAGGTCCGGATTAAGAGCCGGGGACAGCAGCGCGATCAGCGTGGCGCCGTCCTTGAGCGCGGCGAGTTGCTGCTCGGCGGGCGCGTTGACGCCGAGCACGATGTCGGCGCCGGCGACCGGCCCCACGGCAGCCCCGGCCTCGGCGTAGGCGTCGTCGGCGAAACTCGAGGCCGCTCCCGCACCGGGTTCGACCACCACGTCGTAACCCAGCTTCCGTAACTGGGCCACCGTCGCCGGGGTCGCGGCGACCCGGGTCTCCCCTGTCCGAGCTTCCTTGAGCACTCCGATCAGCATGGCAACTCCCCAAGGGTTCCGAGCCGTGCACGGTGCCGTCCAGGTATGCCGAGCGCCATCTGGTCGACCTTGGCGGCCTCAACATACAGGGGCTTAGGGTGCTCACAGGTCATACCGGTGGTCAGTATCACATTCGCGCAGCTCTGACAAAGCCCGCGCGGTGGACCGCACCCCTTACCCCAGCTCTCTGGCCTGGTGGAGCGGCCGACGCTTAGGGGATCCGGAACTCGAAACGGGAGAGATGGACACGTCCAGGCGGACGATCGGGTCCGCCTGGACGTCTGGAGCCGATGGGTCAGGCGGTGATCGCCTGCTGCTTGGCGCCCGGGGTGATCTGGACCTTGCGGGGCTTTGCCTTCTCCGCGATCGGGATGCGCAGCGTCAGCACGCCGGCGTCGTAGTCGGCGCTGATGCGGTCGGCATCCAGGGCGTCGCCGAGGAACAGCTTGCGGGAGAAGGCGCCCAACGGCCGCTCGCTGATCTCCATCTTCGCCTCGCCGGGCGCGGCGGGCCGCCGCTCGGCCTTCACGGTGAGCACGTCGCGTTCGACATCGACGTCGATCGCGTCCGGGGACACGCCGGGCAGATCGAAGCAGACCACGAACTCCTCGCCCTCGCGCCAGGCGTCCAGCGGCATCGGGGCGGGCCGGGTCCACGTGCCCGCGGCGGTGGTCCCGAGCAGCTGCTGGGCGATGCGGTCCAGGTCACGGAACGGGTCGGTGCGCATCAACATGGGGGTCACCTCCAGGTGTGGGTCGACACGAGGTCGACGTGCTGACGCTTTCTGGTTTACCATGTCATCGTTGCGACGACAAGTCAGACCGTCGCCGAGGAGATGACACGATGGACAACCTCGAACGCGGCGCCCGGCCGACGCTCCGGAACAGCGGAGCGGCCCTGGACCGCATCGTCGAGGCGGTACGCGCTGCGGAGGGGCAACGGCCTGAAGTGGGTGATACCGCTGAGGCAAGTAAGGCTCACATAGCTGGTGGGGCTATAGGTGCCCCTGGGACTCTGTCGGAGCCGGCAGGGCCGGCGCCGTTGACCGCGAACCAGGTGCTGGTCGCACTATCGCTGCTGCGCGAGCTGCGCGCGGAGATGGCGGGCTGGGAGCCGGAGCTGATCGAAGCCGCCCGCGCCCTGGGCACGAGTTGGGCCGAGCTGGCCCCGGCGTTGGGCGTGGCCAGCCGCCAGGCGGCCGAGCGCCGCTATCTGCGGCTGCGGCCGGCGCCGAGCGGCGGCCCGGCGACCGGCGACCAGCG
>JABFWL010000754.1 GCA_013362315.1 Catenulispora sp.
CTTGGCCAGCTTCCACGCGGTCTCCACGGCCTCGCCGCCGCCGGTGGTGAAGAAGACCTTGTTCAGGTCGCCGGGGGCGTAGTCGGCGAGCCGGTCGGCCAGCTCGATCGCCTGCGGGTGCGCGTAGCTCCACAGCGGGAAGAACGCCAGCTCCTGCGCCTGCTTGTAGGCGGCCTCGGCCAGTTCCACCCGGCCGTGCCCGGCCTGCACCACGAACAGGCCGGCCAGACCGTCCAGGTAGCTCTTGCCGTCGCGGTCGAAGATGCGCGCGCCCTCGCCGCGGACGATGGTGGGCACCGGGTTGTCCCGGTACCCGGACATCCGGGTGAAGTGCATCCAGAGGTGGTCGTAGGCGGCCTGGTCCAGGCGGTCAGTGCTCATTGCTGTTTCCTCGGCTGTTTCCTCGGCGGGCGTGGGGTCGGCGGCGCCGTTCTTACCGCTACAGGGCGCCCCAGGTGTAAGTTTGTTTGCGAAGCTTCAAATAGACGAAAGATTCGGTGGAGCGAACCTGCGGCAGACTCCGGATCCGCTTGTTGATGATCTCCAGGAGGTGGTCGTCGTCCGCGCAGACCACCTCGACCAGCAGATCGAAGGATCCGGCGGTCATCACCACGTAGTCCACCTCGGGCATCGCCGCCAGGGCGTCGGCCACCGGCTCCAGGTCGCCCTCGGCGCGGATGCCGATCATCGCCTGGCGGTGGAAGCCGACGGTCAGCGGATCGGTCACCGCCACGATCTGCATCACGCCGGCGTCGATCAGCTTCTGCACCCGCTGCCGCACCGCGGCCTCGCTCAGGCCCACCGCCCGGCCGATGGTCGCGTAGGCGCGGCGGCCGTCCTGCTGGAGCTGCTCGATGATCGCCTTGGACAGCGGGTCCAGGTGGAAGGCCGCGCCGGAGCCGGGCCGCTCGGTCCGCTCGTTTCGGTCGAGCTTGTCGGTCCTGTCAGTCACAGATGGGATTGTGGCAACCGGAACGGTACCTTGGCAAGGCTTTAGCAATGGAATCCGTACACGAACGCGACTTTCGGAACTGAATCCATCGTCAATCCCGGCGGTGCGAGGTAGTCTCGAAGAAGCGGAGCTGAGCGAGCCGCCTCGCTCTGAGCGACACCACCTGCCAGATGCTGCGACGAGGAGGTCGCGGCGACACAAAGGGAGCACCTGAAGTGGAACCCCGTCAGCTGCGGAACTACGTGGGCGGCAAGCCGGTCGACACTGTCGCCGGCCGGACCAGCCCGATCATCGATCCGGTCACCGAGCAGGTGATCGCGCACGCACCGGTCTCCGAGGCCGCGGACGTCGATGCCGCCATGGAGGCGGCCGGCCTGGCCTTCCCCGGCTGGCGCGACACCACCCCCTCGGAGCGGCAGCGGCTGCTGCTCAAAGTCGCCGACGCCATCGAGACCCGCGCCGCGGAGATCGTCGCGGTCGAGTCGCTGAACACCGGCAAGCCGCTGGGGCTCACCGCCTCGGAAGAGCTGCCGCCCATGGTCGACCAGATCCGGTTCTTCGCCGGCGCCGCCCGGATGCTGGAGGGCACCGCCTCCGGCGAGTACCTGGCCGGCCACACCTCCTGGGTCCGCCGCGAGCCGATCGGGGTCTGCGCGCAGGTCGCGCCCTGGAACTACCCGGCCATGATGGCGGTCTGGAAGTTCGCCCCGGCGATCGCCGCGGGCAACACCGTCGTGCTCAAGCCCTCGGACACCACCCCGATGTCGACGCTGCTGCTGGCCGAGATCATCGGCGAGATCCTGCCGGCCGGGGTGCTCAACGTGGTCTGCGGCGACCGGGACACCGGCCGGGCGATGGTCGAGCACAAGACCCCGGCGATGGCCTCGATCACCGGCTCCGTGCGGGCCGGCATGGAGGTGGCCGGGAGCGCGGCCACCGACGTCAAGCGGGTGCACCTGGAGCTCGGCGGCAAGGCGCCGGTCATCGTCTACGCCGACGCCGACCTGGACGCCGCGGTCGAGGGCATCTCGGTCGCCGGGTACTTCAACGCCGGGCAGGACTGCACCGCCGCCACCCGGGTGCTGGTCGAGGACTCCGTGCACGACGCGTTCGTCACCAAGCTCGCCGAGGCCGCCCGCAACACCAAGACCGGCAAGCCGGACGACGAGGACGTGCTCTACGGCCCGCTGAACAACGCCAACCAGCTGCGGCACGTCACCGGCTTCATCGAGCGGCTGCCGGAGCACGCGGTGGTGCAGGCCGGCGGCGCGCGGGTCGGCGACACCGGGTTCTTCTTCGCCCCGACGGTGGTCTCGGGCCTGCGCCAGGACGACGAGATCATCCAGAACGAGGTCTTCGGCCCGGTGATCACGGTCCAGAAGTTCTCCGGTGAGGAAGAGGCGCTCTCCTGGGCCAACGGCGTGGAGTACGCGCTGGCCTCCTCGGTGTGGACCAAGGACCACGGCAAGGCGATGCGCGCGGCCCGGGCGCTGGACTTCGGCTGCGTCTGGATCAACACGCACATCCCGCTGGTCGCCGAGATGCCGCACGGCGGGTTCAAGCACTCCGGGTACGGCAAGGACTTGTCGATGTACGGGTTCGAGGACTACACGCGGATCAAGCACGTGATGAGCAACATCGAGGCCTGAGCGGGTCCGGCGCCCCCGCGCCCCGCCGCCACGATGCGGCCGGGGCCATCCTCGGGATTCCCGGGGACGGACCCCGCCGCATCCCGCGATGATAGGCGGCGTGCGCTATGACGACGCTGCCCGGCACCCCCTGGCGAAGGCCCGGCCCGACGCCCGCGACCTCGGTGCCGTCTGCCCGCCCTTTCGCCCGGTGCCGCTGGACGCCGCCGCGCACTTCGCCCGCCGTGCCCTGGTGATCAGGGGCTTGACGGCCGGCTCGCTGGACGCCGCCGAGGCGGTGCTGCTGACCCGGCCGGCCGTGGAACTGCTCGGCCTGCTGGTGCCGATCGACGGGCTCACCGAGCGCTACCTCGCCGGCCGGCGGCCGGCCGGGCTGGACGTCAGGGCCGCCGATTTCGAGGCCCACCGGCGGGAACTGCTCGCCGTGGTCGCCGCGATCCTGGACCGGTGGCTCGGCGACGATCCGGAGCTGTGGCTCGCGGCGGTGGCGCGCGCCGGGGCGTGGCGCGGCTCGTTCCCCGAGCTGATCGAAGCGGTGGCCGCAGACGGCGATCCCGGCCGGCCGGAC
>JABFWL010000732.1 GCA_013362315.1 Catenulispora sp.
GCCAGGTCGGCGGCGCCGGCGCCGCGGGCCGAGAGCAGGTTCAGGGCGCGCTGGTGGGCGGCGACCAGGGTCGGCAGCGGGGCGCGCTCGTGGGCGACGTGGCCGAGCAGCGGATGCCGGAACGCGAACCGGGCGCCGGGCGCGACGTGCCGGATGACGTCGGCCCGGACCAGTTCGTCGAGGGCGTCCAGGGTGCGGGTGAGTCCGAGCCCGGAGATCTGCACCGCGTCCTCGGGCCGGAACGGGCCGGCCAGCACGGCGGCGGCGCCGGCCAGGGCGGCCTGCTCGGGGGTGAGCGCGTCGAGTTCGACGCCCATGGCGGCGGCCTCGCGCAGCAGCGCGCCGGTGTCCTCGCCGGGGCTGTCCGGCCACAGTTCGGGACGCCAGCCGGCGGCGGTGAGGATGCGCAGGTTGCGCGGGTTGCCGTCGGCGGCGGCGCGGATCTGCTCGATGTAGGCGCGGTCGTGGAGGTGTTCGGGGTCGGCCTGCCCGGTGAGGCTGTACTCAGTGTTCTGATTGTGTTCAGCGCGGCCCTGCCCGGTGGCTTCCTGTTCAGCCCGGCCGTACCAGGCGGCGAGCAGTTCGGCCACGGCGGCCTCGTCCAGCGGGTCGAGCTCGATCCGGACCACGGTGCCGGTGCGGGCGCCGTCGTCGAGCGCTTCGAGCAGCACCGAGCCGGTGCGGCGCGGGCAGTGCGCGGCGGCCAGCAGCAGCGGGCCGGGGACCGGGGTGCGGACCAGGCGGGCCAGCAAGCGCGTGGAGGCTTCGTCGGCCAGATGGACGTCATCGAACAAGATGGCGCCGCCGCCGAGCCCTGATGCACCGCCCAGCCCCGATCCGCTGAAGCCCGGTCCGCCGACGGCCCAGCCGGCCAGCCCGGCCCGCACGCTGCGGAACACCGCTTCCTCGTCGTCGTCGGCCAGCCCGGGCGCCGGGACGTCGGCGAAGGCGTCGCGGAACAGCTGCCGCGGGGTGGCAGTCCCGCGCAGCGCTCTGGAGCGCGCCACCCGTGCCCCCGAACCCTCGGCCAGTTCGGCCAGCAGTCCGAGCAAGCGGGTCTTCCCCATCCCGGGATCCCCGGCGATCTCCAGGACCGCGCCGCGGCCGGATTGCAGGGCCTCGACCGCGGCGGTCAGCCGGACGGTCTGCGCTTCCCGACCGACCAGCAGTTCCCGACCCACCGGTGTCCCCCGCCCCGACCCCACGACTTCCGACAGCTACGGGTGAACTGTACCCAGCTCCGGTGGACGAGGCCTTTCATTCTCTTGATTTGTTGCGGACACCGCCTCCCGCGGGCCGCCCCAGGTCGAGCGATACGTAACCCGGCAGCGTAAGAGGTAGTAGCGGGTTACGTAGTTTTACCGACGACGCAAGGTCTCAGGTCCGTGACACTAAGTGCTACAGGTCCCCCAGGAATCCGCAGTGTTCTCACACGTCATCAGCATCCGGAAAGGGGTGCCGTATGGAGGCCGCCGCCGTCCGCACCGAGTCCGTCTCCTCCCCGGGCCGCATCCCGGTGAGCGTCGTCGAGGACCACCCCCTGTACCGCGACGCGCTGACCCGGCTGTTCCAGGAGGCCGGCGACTTCGACGTGGACGTGGTGGCCGGCTCGGTGGGCAAGTTCGTGGCCTGCCGGCCGCGCCGCGACGGCATCGTGGTCCTGGACCTGACGCTGCCCGGGGTCACCGGCGCGGCGGCGGTGCTGCAGATCAACGGCATGGGCAACCGGGTCCTGGTGGTCTCGGCGGAGGCGGCGAAGTCGGACGTGCTGGGCGCGATCTCGGCCGGCGCCCGCGGCTTCCTGTCCAAGGAGTCGGAGGGTACTGAGATCGTGCGCGCGGTCCGCGAGATAGCGGCGGGCAAGACGTACGTGTCGCCGACCCTGGCCTCGATCGTGCTCACCACCGAGCAGAACCGGCAGGCCGGTCCGCGGCTGGAGCTGTCCGGCCAGGAGAAGCAAGTGCTGCGTCTGGTGGCGGAAGGCAAGCGGGATCGCGACATCGCGATGGAGATGAGCATCAGCGTGCGGACGGTGCGCTCGTACCTGGACCGGATCCGGGACAAGATCGGCGCGCGGCGGCGGGCGGAGATGACCCGGGCCGCGATCGAGCTCGGCGTGCTCGCCGAATCGGCGGCGTGCTGAGCCCGGCGGGCGCGGCACGGCGGGCGTTCCGGGTTCGGGGGGAGACGGTTCGGGCGGGGTTCGCGGAGCGGGGCCGGCTTGGCGCGCGCGCCTGGTTCGCCGGGCGGGCCTGGCATGGCGACGGCGCCGGGACTGCGCTGCTGGTGCCGCTCGCGTTCCAGATCGCGGTGCTGCCTGCGGCATCGCTGATTTACGTAGGCGGTTACGGCGCCGCAGGGAATCGTCCTGTGCTGATGTTGTCCGCGATGTTGATGGCTGCCACGGCCCTCCTGGGTTTCGGGGTGGCGCGCGGGATGCCGCCGCGTGTGCTGCTGCTCGGCGACACGGTGCTGGCGGTCGCCGGGAATCTGGCGTTGAGCGCGTTCGCGGCGCCCTTGGACCACGCGGTCGAGGTGTCCTGGCAGTACTACGCGGGCTGCGTGGCGTTGTGGACGCTCGTCCGCGGCGTGCCGGGCGGCCTGGCGGCGGCCGCGCTCGGGATCCCCTTGCGGGCGGCGATGTTCGCGCTGTCAGGCCCCGTACACGCGCTCCGGTCGGCGGCGGTCCTGGAGCTGGGCGATACCGCGGTATCGCTGCTGGCGGTGCTGGTGGCCGGCACGCTGCTGACGGCGTTGGACCGCGACGCCCTGCGCGTGCGCACCGCCATCCGGCGGTCGTTGCACGACACCGTGCTGCAGACGCTGGAAGCGATCGCGATGACGCTGCCGAACGACCCGGAGCAGGCGCAGCGCCGGCTGCGGGAGGTCCGGGCGGTGGCGCACGCGGAGGCGGTAGCGCTGCGGCGCCAGCTCGCGCGGCCGGGGAGCGCCGGAAGCCCGCCGGGACTGGTCGAAGGCCTGGTCGGCGTGCTGGGCGAGCTGGCCCGGGACGGTCTGCGGGTCCGGCTGGACGCCCCCGACACCGAGCACGACGGCCTGACCGCCGAGCGCCGGGCCGCCGTGCTGGCGGCGGCGCGGGAAGCGCTCCGCAACGTACTGAAACACTCCGGCGGCACCGAGGCGCTGGTCCGGGTCGCGCTGAACGAC
>JABFWL010000532.1 GCA_013362315.1 Catenulispora sp.
GTCGTGGCCTGAATCGTCCGGATCCGATCGCGGACACGATGCGGTTGAGCCGGGTGGCAACGCCGCCGTCGGCCGCGCAGTCGGCGCCATCAGCTCAGTCGGCTCCCGCGGATTCCGGTCCTGATGCCGTCCTGGACGCCGAAACCAGCGCTGCCTTCGTCCCTGACGAGCCGATCCGGTCGCGCTCCGCGGTCGGCGTGCCGCGGCGGCGTCGCCGGCTCGCGGTGGGCGCGGCGGGCGTCGCCGCCATCGCCGCCCTGCTCGCGCTGCCACCGGTCCGCGCCGAGCTGCGCGACTCGTTCACGCGGACACCGCAGCCTTACACGGCCCTCTACTTCACGTCCCGGCCGCAGGTCGACGGCACCGTGCTGACCGTCCCGGTGAGCGTGCACGCCGTCGACACCGGCACGGACGCCTACAGCGTCCGGGTATGGACGGTCGACGCCAAGGGCGCCGTCGACGACAGCCACACCGCGGACCTCACGTGGGACGGCCAGGCGTTGAGCACTATCGTCAGCATGCCCGTCAACCCCGCGGCCGAATACGTCTGGGTCTCCCTCACCGGCAGCGACCAAACCCTCCACTACAAGATCGCGGTGGCATGA
The DNA here is from genome assembly GCA_013362315.1 of Catenulispora sp. Classification (GTDB taxonomy): domain Bacteria; phylum Actinomycetota; class Actinomycetes; order Streptomycetales; family Catenulisporaceae; genus Catenulispora. The sequence continues at coordinate 606 of JABFWL010000532.1, forward strand.
CCGAGCAGAGCTCCACGGAGCACATAGCCCACGCCGGCCCAGCTACTGACCCAGCCACAGGCCCGGCTGCCGACCCAGCCACCCGCTCCGCGTCGGGCAAGCGCCGGCGCATCGTTCAGGTCACCCCGAACTACCCGCCGCTGCTCGGCGGTCTGGAGCGCGTGGTCCAGATCCTGGCCACCCGGCTCGCGGCCCGGAACGACGTCAGCGTGATCACCACCGACAACAGGGCCGACGGCGTACCGCGCCGCGCGGTCGAAGCCGGCGGTGTCAAGGTCCGCCGACACCGTTCGCTGACGGTCGCGCACACCTCACTCGCCCCAGGCATGTTCGGCTCGCTGCTGCGCATCCGGCGGGGCACGGTGATCCATCTGCACTGCGCGACAGCGGTCGTGCCGGAGCAGGTGTGGCTCAGCGCCCGGTTGCGCGGCCTGCGGTACCTCCTGCACTTCCACATGGAGGTCGACGCATCGGGGCCGCTCGGCCGCCTGTTGCCGTTTTACAAGACGCACCTGTTCGGCCGAGTCGTCCGCGGAGCCGTCGGTGTCATCGTGCTCACCGAGTCGCAGCGCGACTTCCTGGCCGAGCGTTACGGCGCGGACCCGGCGAAGGTATACGTGGTCCCCAATGGAGTGGCCGAAGAGTACTTCCTTCCATTGCCTGTTCCGAGCACAGCCCCGGCAACTGATACAGACCTGGCAGCAGATACAACTCCGGCAACTGGTACTGGTACAGCTCCGGCAACTGATTCGGGGCCCGATCCCCTGCGGATGCTGTTCGTCGGCCGCCTCGACATCCAGAAGAACGTCGCCCGGCTTCTCGACGCGATGGCCCAAGTCACCGAGCCGGTGCGGCTCCGGCTCGTCGGGGACGGCGATTTGCGCCAGGAACTGCTCGCGCAGGCAACCCGGCTCGGCCTGGACGACCGTGTCGAGTTCGTCGGCCGCAAGCATGGCGAGGACCTGATCAAGGAGTATGCCGACGCCGAGCTGTTCGTCCTCCCGTCGGACCGGGAGGGCATGGCGTTGGTGGTGCTGGAAGCCATGGCCGCCGGGGTGCCGGTCCTGGCCACCGCCGTACCCGGCAACATCGAGACGGTCGAGGGCGCCGGTCTGCTCGTCGAGCCGACACCGCAGGCTCTGGCCGCGGCCATCGACGACCTGGCCCGAGACCGCTCGGCGTTGGCCGCCTTGGCGGCGGCGGGCGCCGCGCGGGTCGCCGACAGCCGCTGGGACAACGTCGTCTCGGCGATCGAGGACGTCTATGAGCAGGTGGGATTCTGAACGCCGCGAGGCTCCTGGACCGGGAGAGCAGTAACGGTAGGACGGCGCTCTTGGCGAGCGTCGTCCTCGCCGGCGTGACCGCATCCTTCGGCGCCTACTACCTTCCTGGCCCGCTGGCCACCCTCGCCGGTCTGTGGCTCATTCTCGGCGCCCCGACGGTGTTGTGGCTGGGTCTTGCCCGGCGCGTGGTCTGCCGGCTCGACGCCGCGGTGCTGGTGGCCTTCGCCTTCGCCGTCGTCACCGACTTCGCCGTGCTGCTCCTCGTGAACTACGGCGCACCGTTGGCCGGCTACTACCGGCCGCTGTCGACCGTGCCGCTGGCGGCCGGCTTCTCGCTGGTCAACCTGCTCATCGGGGCCTTCTCTCCGCAGTGCGTACCGGTGAACTGGACCAGAGTTCGCGAGCTGCCCGGTCTGCGGGTCGTCGCGAGTTACGGGGCGCTGTGCCTGGTGCTGGCCGTGGCCGGCGCGACTCGGTTGAACAACGGGCTCGGCCCACAGGTCAGCATGGTCGCCTACACGGCGACCGCCGGGATGCTGGTGCTGTTGCTGGTCCGGCACGAGCGGTACGCGGTCGAGGTCCTGGAGCTGGGCGTCTTCCTCGGCGCGGGTGCTCTGCTCTTGCTGACCTCGCTGCGCGGGTGGCTGATCACCGGCCACGACATCCAGGTGGAATACGAGGTCTACCGCCTCAACCTCGGCGGCGGCCGCTGGGTTATCTCGGACTATCCGACCTCGTACAACGCCTGCCTCAGCATCACCCTGCTGCCGCTCGCGCTGACCAAACTCACCGCGATCTCCGCGGCCGGCGTCTGGAAGATCGTCTTCCCGCTGATGTTCGCGGCGGCTCCGGTCGCGCTGTTCCGGTCGGTCCACAACCTAGCCTCGCGGCAAGTGGCGCTGCTGTCCTCGGCGCTGTTCCTGACATTCCCGACGTTCTTCACCGACATGGCCTACATGGCCCGCCAGGAAGTCGCGTTCGTCGTGTTGGGCGCGGCGATCGTGGTGATGACCGAGCAGCGCGCAGACGTCCGGCTGCGGCGCTACGTCCTGATCCCGCTACTGGCTGGAATCGTGCTGGCGCACTACTCGACCGCGTACGTGTTGGTCATGGTTCTGGCGTCCGGAGTGGCGGTCACAGCGGCCTGGCGGCAGCTGGACCGGATGGGCCAGAGGTGGCGGAGCCGGAACGGCCGGCAGGCCGCTGTGGAGCCTCCGGCGCCGGAGGCAGGCGCCCGGCCCTTCCTCACCGTCTGGCTGGTCGCGCTCACCGCCGTACTGGCCGTGGGCTGGGCCGGTCCCGTCACCCACACCAGCGGGCAGCTGACCAGCACTCTGACCTCCGCGTGGAAGGAGGTCATCGGCCGCACCTCGGACGTCGGCTCCGACGACACCGCCAACAGCCTGGTCGGCGGCTCCCAGGTCACCGACCAGCAGCGGATGGCCGCCTACCTGACCGAGACCCGCGCCGCGACCGCCCGCGACCGGGAGCAGGGTCTGCTGTTCCCGCAGGCGGTGATCGACAAGTATCCGACCCCGGTCACCTCCATCCCGGACCTGCCGCTGACCTCGGTCGGCAATCGGCTGCAGAGTCTCGGCCTGCCGGTGGCGGGACTGAACGGCCTGGTCCGCTTCGGCATCGCCGCCGGGATCCAGCTCCTGCTGCTCCTCGGCACGGCCGTCGCGCTCCTGGGCATGCGCTACAAGCGCATGCGGGCCGAACTCACCCCGACCCGGGACCAGGCCGCGCTCGCCGTGGGCTCGATCGGCGTCCTGGTCGTGCTGACGCTCGTGCCCCAGCTCACGGTCGACTACAGCGTCCTGCGCGCGCTCCAGCAAGGCATCTTCTTCTTCGGTCCGTTCATGGCCGCCGGCCTGCTCTGGGCGCTGCGCTGGTGCGGCCGCTACCGCACGCCGGTGCTCGCCGCGGTGCTCGCGGTGATGGCCGTCGACCTCACCGGTGTGGTGCCGCGGCTCACCGGCGGCTACCCGCCGCAGCTCGCGCTGTCCAACGCCGGTCAGTACTACGACCAGTACTATCCGACGCCACAGGAGATGGACGCCGCCGCCTGGCTCCAGAACGTGTACGACCACATACCGCCCGACGCGCAGCAGACCATGGTGCTCCAGACCAGTCAGGACGTCTTCGAGCGCATCCAAAGCGTCTATGTCGGTCCGGCAGAAGGCACGGTCAACCCGCTTCTGCTGCAACCCGGGAGCTACGTCATGCTCGGCCACGCCGAGGTGGAGCGGGACCGGGCGTCCATCAACTATCGGGGCACAGCGGTGCCGTACGTGTACCCGACGAACTTGCTCGAAGAACTGATGGACAAGATCTACGTGAGCCCCGGAGTGGAAATCTATCGATGAGCACAGATCTATCGATGAGCGCTGATCTACCAATAGGCACAGACCTACCAATAAGCACAGACCTACCTATGAGTGCCGCTGGCGCACCGCTCAAAGTCCTGCTCGTCAGCCACTACTACCCGCCGCACCTTGGCGGTATCGAGAACGTCGTGCACTCCGAGGCCCAGCACCTGACCGCCGCCGGGGTCCAGGTGACGGTGCTCACCAGCGGCGAGCGCAGCAGCGTCACCGACGAGGCCGGGGTGCGGGTGGTGCGCGTCCGGGCCTGGAACGGGCTGGAGCGCAAGGCTGGGGTGCCGTTCCCGATCCTGGGCCCGAAGCTGCTGCGCCGCGCGCTGCGCTGGACCCGCTGGGCCGACGTCGTGCACATCCACGACGCCTTCTACCTGACGTCGTGGGCCGCCCTCACCGCGGCGAAGCTGACCGGCACGCCGACGGTGGCCACCCAGCACGTGGCGCTCGTCCATCACGACTCGGCCGCCGTGGGCCTGGTCCAGAAGGCCGTCTACGCGACGGCCGGGCGCCTGCTCATGCGCAGCGCGCGCTCGGTCTTCACGATGAACTCGGACGTCGCAGCCTTCGTCCGCGCCCTCGGCGCGCGCCCGGAGCGGGTGCGACACTTGCCGAACGGTGTCGACACCGCCCTGTTCCGGCCGGTCCGGGACGCCGCCGAGCAGGCCGCCGAGCGCAAGCGGCTGGGACTGCCGGCAGACGGCGTGCTGGTGCTGTTCGTCGGACGGTTCGTCCCGAAGAAGGGCTTCGATCTGCTGCTCGCGGCGACGGATCCGGGCTACCGGCTGGTGTTCGCCGGCGGCCCGGCCGAAGCCCTGGCGGCAGCGCCGGAATCCGCCGTCTATCTCGGCTCCCTGGCCCCCGCCGAGGTGGCCGCCGCCTACCGGGCCTGCGACGTCTTCGCCCTCCCCTCGACCTCCGAGGGGTTCCCGCTCACCGTCCAGGAGGCGATGAGCTCCGGGATCGCCGTCGTGACCACCGACGACCGCGGGTATGCGGCCTACGACCTGGATCGTGATCGCGTATCGTTGGTGGACCGGGACACGGAGACGCTCCGCGTCCGGCTGCGGGAGATAGCCGCGGACTCCGAGGTGCGCCAGCAGATGGGCAAGTACGCCCGGGAGTACGCGATCGAGCGTTTCGCGTGGCCGGACCACGCCTCCAGGCTGATCGAGGCCTACCGTTCGGTGATCCGCCCGGGAAAGAGTTCCGCCGACCGGGGATGACGTATGAGGACGCTGTACCGGCCCGCTGCCGAGACGCTGATGGTGGCCGGGCTGTTGGGCTGGGTCTACGTGGCCCTGGTCGCGGTGCTGCGGCCGGACGTGCTCAGCTGGCCGATCACCACCCTGCTGCCGATGCGGCGCGACACGTTCGGGGCACTGGCCCTGGCGCTGTCGTTCGGGTGTGCGTTCGCGCTCCGTGCTCGGACCGGCACGTTCTGGATGCGCCGCGCCGGCCGCCCGGACGCGGCTGAGGCCGGGCTGGCGGCGGTCGGCGGGTACGCGTTCCTGGTGTGGGTCTACCTGTGTCTCAACAACCTGTCCCACCCGCGGACCACCGGCTACCGGCTCACCCACTTCTCCGAGCACCCGTCCGAGGGCACGACGGCTGTGCTGTGCTTCCTCATGCTCTCGGCCTGCCTGTTCGGGCTCCGGGCACGGAAGGCGCGGCATGGCTAAGGGGCGCCATCGGGGGGTCGCCGAACCAGCTCTCGACAGCCCAGCTCTCGACAGCCCAGCTCTCGACAGGCCAGCTCTCGACGGCGAGGATCCGGACAGCGACGGCCCGGACAGCGGCGGCGGCGCGGGCACGAAGATGCTCCGGAACTCGCTGTTCCTCATGGCCTCCGCCGGCCTCACCGCCGGCATCGGCTTCATATTCTGGGCACTCGTCGCCCACCTCTACAATTCGACCCAGATAGGCCTGGCGACCACCCTCCTGTCGGCGATCTCGCTCATCTCGTTCCTGAGCACCTTCGGCTTCGGCGCCACCATGATCCGGTTCCAAGCCCGCGGGGCGGCGCGCAACCGCCAGGTGTCGGTGATGCTGGCGCTCGTCGCGGCCGCCAGTTTCCTGATCGGCACGGGCTACGTGCTGGCCGTGAAGATGATCTCTCCGGATCTGGCCTTCGTCCACGACAAGCCCGTCTACGCGGTCCTGCTGATCGGCATCTGCGTCTTCGCCACGGTCAACCTGGTGACGGACTCGGTCTTCATGGCCGCGCGCCGGGCCGAATACAACACGCTGGTCGACGGCTTCATCCAGAGCCTGGCCAAGCTGGTGGTCCCGGCATTCGTGGTCGGCATGGGCGCCATGGGCATCGTGGCGGCCTCCGGAGTCGGCTATGTGGTCGCCACCCTCGCCTCGGTGTATCTGATGTACCGCAAGCTGGGTTTCCGGTTCTCCTTCCGGCTCGGCGGCACCCGGATCCGCGAGACGGCGAGCTATTCGGCGACCACGCACTTCTCCTCGCTGCTCAACCTGATACCGCAACTGGCCCTGCCGATCATCGTGCTGCGCTGGCTGGGCCCGGACAACGTCACCTACTACTACCTGGGCTCGCAGATCGCGGCTCTGCTGTCGACCGGCTCCTACGCGATCGGCGACGCGCTGTTCTCCGAAGGCGCCCACGACCCGGACCAACTCCGCAGCCTGATGAAGCGGTCCGCGAAGATCATGACCGCGGTGATGGTGCCGGGCGTCGCGGCGGTCATCCTGGTGCGCAAGCCGTTGCTCAGCCTGTTCGGCGGCAAGTACCCGGAGCATGCACAGGGGCTGCTGACCGTGCTGGCGTTCGGCGCGCTCGCGGTCGCGTTCCACACCTGGGCCAGCAGCGCGCTGCGGATCACCGGGCGGATGAAGCCGCTGCTCGGCAGCAACGTGGTGTATCTGGTCGCGACGCTGGCCCTGGCGCTGGGCTTCGCCCACCGCGGCCTGAACTGGGTCGGGTGGTCCTGGGCGCTCGGGAACCTCGCCTCGGGGCTGTTCGCTGTGGCGTTCGTGCCCGGGGCGAAGATGGCGGAGCTGGAGGAAGCGGCGGAGGATTACGACGCCTCGGAGGACTCCGAGCGGGAGCACGACCAGGACCGGGTTCCGGTCGGCGTCGGCGCGGGAGCGCCGACCAGCGGACTGCGGGAACGTCCGCGGGTCCGGCAGAGCCCGTGGGTCGGCGTGGGCGACTCGACGGCGATCACCGAGCCGATGTTCTTCCCGTGGAACCGTCCGGAGGCCCGCGGGCGCAGCGACCGGTTCGACGCGTACGCGGACGGTATGGACGGTACGGAGGACGACGGCGGCTACGCCACCCCGCGGTTCCACGGACGGGAGAGCTGGCGGCCGGCGCGGAGCGGGATGCGGGTGCGGCCCCGGTCGATGCCCCGGCAGGCGGCCGGGTCGCTGTTCCGCGACGAGCCGCCGTACCAGGGCGGCGGATCGCCGGGCCGGGTGCCGCCGCCGTCCGCGGCGGACGCGGAGACGCAGATCCTGCGGCCGATCGTCGTGCCGGACTCGTTCTTCCGGCCGGAGCCCGAAGACCGCGATCCGGTTCCGGAATCAGGGCGGCGCCCCGCCGATCCGCGCTGATCGGCGCGCACCGCCGGCACCGGCTACCAACGCCGGTTCGCCACCTGCACTCCCACCCAAGCCAGGTGCTTGACCAGCGCCACCGGCACGCTCCACCCCAGCCGCCGGGCCGCCGCGACCTTCTCCCGCCGCAGCAGGCCGGCCTGCGGCAGGATCTTCGCCCGGTTGCTGAACTGTCCTTCATGCACGCGGTAGCGCACCAGCTCCTCCGGCACCGCGGCCACTTCGGCCCGGCCGAGGATCCGCAGCCAGAGGTCGTAGTCCTCGCACTGGATCGCGGCGTCGCGGAAGTCGCCCGCCTCGCGCGCCACCTCCGGCCGCACCATCACGGTGGACACCGTCACCGTGTTGTACAGCAGCAGCCGGCGGGCCAGCGTCTCGGACTCGGTCGGGCAGTGCCGCGGGCCGAGGTCGGCGCCGGTGTCGCTGTCGAAGCGGCGGGACCAGGTGGCCAGCATCCCCAGGGTGGGCCGGCGGTCGAACTCGGCGACCTGGCGGGCCAGCCGCTCGGGTTCGCACAGGTCGTCCCCGTCGCAGAACGCGACGAGGTCGCCGCGGCACGCCGGCAGGCCGGCGTTGCGGGCCGCCGCGATGCCGGAGCGCGGCCGCGCGGTGACGACGATGCGGATCCGGTCGGCGGGCAGCACGGCCGCCATGCGCCGGTTCTCCTCGCACTCGCCGTCCAGCACCAGGACTACTTCCCAGTCCTGGAAGGTCTGCTTCTGGACGGAGAGCAGCGTCTCCTCCAGGTAGTGCTGGCGCGGGGCGCACGGTATGAGCACTGATACCCGCGGCGCCCTGCCCTCGTCCATCGTGCCTTCCCCGCCGTTCATCGTGCCTTCTTCGCATCGGCGATGATCTGCTTCAGAGCGTCGAACGAGGGCCGGTAGCTCCCGTCCTCACGCCGCAGCCCGAAGAAAAGGTACTCGGCAGGCACGTCCTGATAGGAGAACCAGAAGAACGACGCCACGTTCGGATACGAGGACAGCACCTCCGCCTCCCGTTTGGCGATCTGCACCTGTTGTGTCTCCTGCGGCTTGACCGCGCTCGGCGGCCCCCAGATCTTCGCCGTGATGTTCGCGCCGGTCTCGGTGATCCAGATCGGCATGTTCGGGGCCCCGACCTGGTTCAGCGCGGTGATGATGCTCGTCGGCGACTGGCTGATGGCCATGAAGGTCTTGCTCGTCCCCGGATCGCCGTCCGGATAGGGGTGGTAGCTGATCGCGTCGACCGAAGTCAGGCCGCCGTTCTTGGCCACCGCGGTGATGAAGTCGAACGGGTTGATGAACGGCTCGCCGGACCCGTCCGCGGCGAGGCCGCCCATCAGGATGTAGGCGTGCGGGTCCGCGGCGCGGATCGCCGCGGAGACCGTCACCAGGAGCCTGGTGTAGTCCGCCGCGTCCGGGGCTGGAGCCCAGGCCTTGATGTTGGGCTCGTTCCACACTTCCCAGTAGTGGACGCCCCGTGCCGAGTAGCGCGCGACCGCCTGCTTCACGAACCTCGCGAACACCGCGTTGTCGGCGGGCGGGCAAGCCGCGGTGTTCTTGCAGGCGGCCCGGCGCGCCCACGGCGGCGGGAAGTCGATGGTGGCCAGCACCTTCAGGCCGCGGGCGTTCGCCGCGGCGACGACGTTGTCGAACTTGGAGAAGTCCGGCGGGTAGTTCTCGAAGGACTGGTGGTCCTCCCAGCCGAAGTCGACACGGATGTAGTCCATCCCGAGCCGCTTGGCGTCGTCGAGCGCCGTGGCGAGTTGGTCCGGCTTGTCGAAGGTCAGCGTGTCGCTGTAGTCCAGGCCCCATTTCATGCCGTTCGGCTGCGAGGTCCGGGAACTGCTCGGGGCCGGTTTGGTGCCGGACGCGGAGCCCGGCACAGAGCCTGGGGCAGAGCTGGAAGCGGGGCTGGAGCTGCTCGACCCCCGGGCGGAGGAGGCGGCGCCCGGCGACGAGACCACGCTGGACGGGTCCGAAGTGGCCGTACTCGGGGCCGGCGAATGCCCGAACGCCGAGGCCTCGCCGGGGTCGCCGCCGGAGACGGCGGTCGCGATGCCGGCGGCGATGACGACCGCCGCCACGGCGGCCCCGACGATCGTCCAGTGCCGGCGCTTGCTGTTCGCCATTATGATTTCGGGGCCGGTGACCGGCTGCCCTTCGCTCCCCTCGGCCGGATCTTCCTCGCTTGGCGGATCCGGTCGGTGACCGGGAGTGGCCCGGGCGGCCGCCGCCGTTGGCGCGTGTCTGTGGAAAGGACGCACGCCTGCGAGCGTTCATAGTGCCATGGTTCGGGAGTCTCGGTGCGCGCTGCACCGGTTCGGCGGGCTTGGGGGCGGCTGTGGAGCGTTCGCGCCCGACGATGTCGGTCTCCTGTCGGTCTCCTGTCGGTTCGAGGATTGCGCGGCGCCGGTGAGAATTCTGCACATAGTCAACCTGGGCTTCGAGGCCGGCGGCGCGGAGAAGTTCGTCCGGATGCTGCGGGACGGCCAGGCCGCCCGGGGCCATCAGGTGCGGGTGGTGGCTCTCGACGCCCCGTCGGGGGGCCGGCCGGTGTTCGCCGACGAGCTGTTGCCGCCGGTGGCCGGTGGCCCGGTCGGGAAGCTGGCCGGCTTCGTCTGGCATCGCCGGGCATACCGGGGTGTGCGACGGATCATGCGGGAGTTCCGGCCGGACTGCGTGCATCTGCACACCGTCGGCGGGTTCAGCCCGGCCGTGTTCCCGGCGACCCGGGGCGCTGTGCGGATCCTCACCATCCACGGCCCGGAGGACTGGACCCGCAAGCTGCTGCGCTGGCAGGTCGCCGACAACGCCGGGCGGATCACGCTCGGCGCGCTGCCTCGGTATCTGCATCTGCGCTTGTTCATGCGGCCCGCCTATCTGCTCCTCGGGTTGCGGCGGATCGACGGCTTCGCGGCTCCGAGCCGCTTCGTCGCCGAGCTGATCCGGGCCGACGCCGGGCGGGTGCCGATCCGGGTGATTCCGCATGCTGTGGATCGGGCCTTCGCCCCGGCGCCGGGCTCTACCCCGGAGATGGCTCATGACGTGTGGCAGGTGGCCTTCGTCGGTCGGCTCAGTCCACTGAAGGGGGCCGACGTGCTGCTGGCGGCGTTCGGCATCCTGGCCCGGACGCAGCCGAAGGCGCGGCTCGTGCTCGTCGGCGACGGCCCGGACCGGGCCCGGCTGGAGGCGGCCGCCGCCGACCTGGTGGCGGCCGGCACGGTCGAGTTCCGGGGCTGGCTCACGCCGCCGGAGGTCGCCGAGTGCCTGCGCGGCTGCGCGCTGCTCGCGGTGCCGTCGACCACTCCGGAGATCTTCGGACTGACCGCCCTGGAGGCGTTGGAGCTCGGCCGGCCGCTGGTCGCCAGCCGGATCGGGGCGCTGCCGGAACTGGTCGGGGCGGACAACGGCGTGCTCGTGCCGCCCGGCGACGCCGCCGCGCTGGCCGAGGCGCTGGCCGGCTTGATCGGGGACGCCGAGCGGCTGGCGAGGCTCGGCGAGGGCTCGGCACGGCGCGCCGCGCAGTTCGATCTGGATCGATGCCTCGACGAGTACGAATCCTGGTACCGGGCAGCGCTTGAAGCTGATGGCCGTGAATAACCAGACCGGCTGATCCGGCAGTTAAAGAACGCCCGGGCGCAGGCCCTTATCGGCGGACGCGGTTCTCCGCGGCCTGCCACAGAGTCCGAGCACCGGCCAGGAAGAACGGCGCCAGGTCATCGCGGGCGAACCACGCCGCCTCGTCCGCGCCCCGGAGGGACGCCAGCCAGGAGCGCATCGAGAGACTGCCCTCCCGCCGATACCCGAGCGCGGCGATCGGGTCGTAGTTCTCCACGACCATCGTGCGGCCCGGCATCGCCTCCCCCGCGGTGATGTCGCGGCCGGTGAGGTCCAGG
>JABFWL010000038.1 GCA_013362315.1 Catenulispora sp.
GGCGCGTCGGCCACGTGCGCGTCGACCTGCCCGGCCAGCGCCGCCAGCACGGTCCAGGCGAAGGTGTCGCGGGCCGGCGGCCGGCCGTCCAGCGTGGGCACCGAGACGTCCACCGCGAGCGCGCCGCCGCGCAGCTCGAACCGGCACGTCAGCCCCGAGCCGGGCACCGCCTTGGTGAGCAGGATGGCGCAGGCCTCGTCCACGGCGATGCGCAGGTCCTCGATCTCGTCCAGGGTGAAGTCCAGCCGAGCCGCCAAGCCCGCCGTCGCCGTCCGCAGCACCGACAGGTACGCGCCCTCAGCCGGGATGCGTACCTCGACGAAGTCCTGCGGAACACCGTTTTCTTGTCCCATACCGCTTCCTGCGCTCATAGAGGCGAGTGTGGGGACGGCCGTCTGCTGGGCAGAGTGCTGATGCACGACACCTCCGCTGCTGGAGTGAATCATTCTGCTGCGGATCGTACGCCGAACGCGTGCCCGGCTGCTGACCGGACGCACCCTCAGTGCTCGTCCCTCACGCTCAACGTACCCCGTTCGGGCGACAAATGAGCCGTCCGGCGCCGGTGGGATTCCGGTGTCGGACGGCAGCTCGCACGACCGGCTCGACCAGGGCGCGCGCCGGGCCCGCCCAGGGCGGCCGGAGCCTGCTCAGGCCTGCTTGGTCTCCCAGAAGATCTTGGAGATCTCCTCGATCTTGGCCAGCAGCTGCTCGGCCACCTCCGAGTCCATGCTGCCCTTGGTGCCGCCCGCGCCGGCCAGCTTGGTGGCCTCGTTGAACAGGGTGTTCAGCTGCGGGTACTTCTCGAAGTGCGGGGCCTTGAAGTAGTCGGTCCACAGCACCCACAGGTGGTGCTTGACCAGCTCGGAGCGCTGCTCCTTGATCAGGATGGCGCGGGTGCGGAACGCCTCGTCGGTGCTGTCTGCGTACTTCTTGGTGATGGCCAGCACCGACTCGGCCTCGATCTTGGCCTGGGCCGGGTCGTAGACACCGCACGGCAGGTCGCAGTGGGCGTGGACAGTCGAAGTGCGGGAGAAGATCCGCGAGAACATGTCAGATTCCCCTATCTGGTGCGCCGGAGGCACGGACAACTGATGTCCCCGACCCTACTGCCCCGCAAGATCGGGCGCGTGGCATGGTGGCGTCCGTGAGACCTCACCGCGGGTGGTCCGTGCACCGGGTCAGCGGGCCGTCGATGGTCCCGGCGCTGCGTGACGGCGATTTCGTGCTGGCCCGGCGGCTCGGTGCGGCCGGCGTGCGATCGGGGGACGTGGTGGTGGCCCGCCACCCGCTGCGCGCCGACGCTCTGCTGGTGGTCAAGCGCGCCGTGCGGCGCACCGACGGCGGCTGGTGGTTGGAGGGCGACAACGCTTTCGTCACCTCGGACAGCCGAGAGTTCGGCGCGGTGCCGGACGAGCTGATCCTGGCCCGGGCCGTGCTGCGGCTCCGGGACCCGCTGCGGGTCGCGCGGATTCCCCGAAAACGCTGAACGCGCCGGCGGGCCGGCGCGTTCAGCGGTGAGGCGTGCAGCGTGTGCGCGTTCTGTTTTCGCCTCGCGTGCTCTGTGTCGCTTGCTTGCGCTGCGTTCGGTGACGACCGAGTTCCCAGTGGGGCTGGGAGCTCGTCAGCGGGCGTTGGCGGCGCCGGCCATCACCTTGGTGCCGGCGGCCTCTGCCGCGCCGTCCTGGGCCGCCTCGCTCGCCGCGGCGGCGCGGGCCTGCTCCTTGCGCCGGGCCCGGTAGGCCGCGACGTTGGCGCGGGTGGCGCAGCGGTCCGAGCAGTAGCGGCGCGAGCGGTTGGTGGAGGTGTCGATGAACACCTCGCGGCACGGCGCGGCCTGGCAGACGCCGAGCCGGTCGAAGCCGAGCTCGGTGGCCTGCACCGCCAGGCCCATGGCGGCCTTGGCGCCGTAGACCGCGGCGATGGTCGGCGCGCCCTCGGCCAGGTGCAGATGCCAGGAGGCGCCGTCGTGGTCGGTGACCACCGGCCGGATCGGGTACTGCTTCATCAGGGAGTTGAGGACCTGGACGGCGCGCGGCACCCGGCCGGACTCCGCGGCGTCGAAGACCTCGCGCAGCCGGTCCCGGATGGCGCGCAGCTCCGCGACGTCGGCGTTGGTCACCCGGCACCGGCCCTCCGGCGCCAGCAGCTCCTTGGCCTGCTCGCACGTGGTGAGCGTGTCGCGGTGCCGGTAGGGGTCGGCGGTGTTCACCAGCGACACCGCCCGATCTGCGTAAGATGCGAGTTCCACGGTCTTCTGTCCTTGTTCGCCTTCAGTAGCGCCAGGCGTCCGATGCCCGACGATCTGCTCGATTAGTAGCCCTGACGGTACGCCGTTCGGGGGCCTTACGCGAGGGTCAATTGATCCCTCATTCGACAAACAATCGACGGGCCGTATCATCGGACCTTTCCGGAAACGCCCAAGACGTAGGCCCGGACGCCGGCCCCGGACACCTCATGGGTGACATGTCACAGGGCCGGCGGAAGGGCGTTCCCGTACGGGTTATCTGACCTTCGCCAGGAAGGCCCGGGTGCGCGCGTGCTGCGGGTCGCTGATCACCTGGCGGGCGTCGCCGCGCTCCACGATCACCCCGCCGTCCATGAACGCCACGGTGTCGCCGACGTCGCGGGCGAAGCCCATCTCGTGGGTCACGACGATCATGGTCATGCCCGCCTCGGCCAGCCGGCGCATCACCTCCAGCACGTCGCCGACCAGCTCCGGGTCCAGCGCCGAGGTGGGCTCGTCGAACAGCATCAGCGAGGGCCGCATGGCCAGCGCCCGCGCGATCGCCACCCGCTGCTGCTGCCCGCCGGACAGCTGGCTGGGGTAGCTGCCCTCCTTGTCCGACAAACCGACCTTCTCCAGGTGGTCCCTGGCTTCGGTGATCGCCGCTTCCCTGCTCATCCCGAGGACCTGGGTCGGCGCCTCGATGATGTTCTCCAGCGCGGTCTTGTGCGGGAACAGGTTGAACCGCTGGAACACCATGCCGATGCCGCGGCGCTGCCGGGCCACGTCGCGGTCGGGCATCTCGTGCAGCCGGCCCTTGCGCTCGTGGTAGCCGACGAGCTGCCCGTGCACGCTGATCCGGCCGGCGTCGATCTTCTCCAGGTGGTTCACGCAGCGCAGCAGCGTGGACTTGCCGGAGCCGGACGGCCCGATCAGGCA
>JABFWL010000477.1 GCA_013362315.1 Catenulispora sp.
CGCTTTGTTGCCGCTTTGTCGTCCTAGTGCCGGCGGGTGTTGTCCGGCTGCGCGGGGTCGCCGGGGTGCTCGAAGCCGGGTGCGTAGCGGACGAGCGCGCGCCGGCGCTCGTCGAGCCAGCGGTTGAAGGCGGCGAGCCGGGGCGGATCGAGGGCGGCCGCCCGGCCTTGGCCGGGCTGGGGATCGGCGCGTACCTCGGTGGCGACGATCGTGGCGATGTGCCAGCCGAGGCCGGAGCGGACCGGGCCGACCCGGACGCCGGCCGGCACGGCTCGCAGTTCGGCGGCCAGCGGGCCTGGCAGGACTCCACCGTCCGCCGCACCATCGAGCGTGCGCACCTCACCGAAGATCGCGGTCAGCGCCGCGTCTCGGGCCTCGGCCGCCAGGTCGTGCGCCTCGCGCCAGCCGGTGACCAGGTCGATGTAGACCTGGTCGGGCTCCGAGCCGGTGATGGCGTCATGGTGCGCGCCATAGGCGAGCTGCCGCCACACCTTGTCCAGCGCGGCGCCCGGATAGCGGCCCAGACCCAGCAGCGAGGCGAAGGTGGCCAGGACCAGGCCCGGGAACTGCGGGTCGTGGCCATCTCGCCCTGAGCGTCGAGCACCCGGAGCGTCGCGGTGAGCGTGTCGCCGGGCGCGGCCGAGGCGTCGACCGTCATCGGCAGCTCGAGCCGGGTCTGACCGGCGCCCGCCGACACCGTGAGCGCTCCTCGCACCAGCTCGCCGAGAAGCGATACAGTCACGGCACCATCCGTGTCGGCCCGCTGGAGCACGAGCCGGAGGACTTGACGCGGTTCCGCCTCGGTGCCGGCGAAAAGCTCCGTCGCTTCCACGGACCTGATCTGGACGGCCACGGCCCCTCCTCGAACCCACCCGAACGAGCCACTAAAGCGCTAAAGCAGCTGGGAGTCATTAATGCCCACCTCTGGCAGCGGTGTCAACAAGCCTGGTGCCGCCCTGGGTCAGGAGAAGCCGGGCCACGCGAAGCCGGGCCAGGAGAAGGCCGGCCGTGAGAAGGCGGTCCAGGAAAAGGCCAAAGGCCGGCTCACCATCGCCGACATCGCCCGCGAGGTCGGCGTCTCGCCGAGCGCCGTCTCCTTCGCGCTCAACGGGCGCCCCGGCGTCAGCGAGGCCACTCGCGCCCGGATCCTGCAAGCCGCCGAACGGATGAACTGGCATCCGCACAGCGCCGCGCGCGCCCTGGGCGGGGCGCCAGCCGGCGCGGTCGGCCTGGTGCTGGCTCGGCCGACCCGGACCTTGGGCGCCGAGCCGTTCTACGCGCAGCTGATCTACGGCATGCAGTCGGTGCTGTCGGCGCGCTCGGTGGCGCTGCTGCTGCAGGTGGTCGACGACACCGACGCCGAGCTCGCGGTGTACCGGCGCTGGGCCGGGGAGCAGCGGGTGGACGGGCTGCTGATCGTGGACCCGCAGACCAAGGACCCGCGGATCGCGGCGGTGGCGGCGCTCGGCGTGCCGGCGATAGTGCTCGGCGGCCACGGCAAGCACGGCGACCTGCCGACGGTCTGGGCCGACGACCGCGAGGCTATGCTGGAGACGGTGCGCTACCTGGCCGCGCTCGGGCACACCCGGATCGCGCACGTGGCCGGCACCCCGGCGTTCCAGCACACTCAGCGCCGGATCAGGGCCCTGAAGGACGCCGCCGGGCAGCTGGGCCTGGCCGAGACCCAGTCGGTGCCGACCGACTTCAGCGACAGCGAGGGCGCGGCCGTGACCCGGCGGCTGCTGTCCCAGCCAGATGCCCCGACCGCGATCGTGTATGACAGTGACCTGATGGCGGTGGCCGGGCTCGGGGTAGCCACCGAGATGGGCGTCCCGGTGCCGGGCGAGCTGTCGATCGTGTCGTTCGACGACTCGGTGCTGACCCGGATCGTGCATCCGGCGATCACCGCGCTGTCCCGGGACACACATGCGCTGGGGGTGCAGGTCGCCGAGGCACTGCTGCGGATCGTCGAGGAGCCGGGGACGGTGTCGGACATCAAGGCCGCTACACCGCGGTTAACGGTGCGGGAGAGCACTGCGAAGCCGGGGCGGTGACGTGGCAGACCTCGGTATCGCCTCGTTGCAGCAGCGGTTGGAGCAGTTCGCGGCGGCGCGGGAGTGGAAGCCGTTCCACACGCCGAAGAACCTCGCGATGGCGCTGATGGTGGAGGCGGGCGAGCTGGCGGAGATCTTCCAGTGGCTGACGCCGGAGCAGTCCGCCGCGGTGATGTCGGACCCTGAGAAGGCGTTTCGGGTACAGGACGAGATCGCGGATGTGCTGGCATACCTTCTGCAACTGGCGAGCGCCTGCGGGGTGGACGTCCTGGCGGCGCTGGCAGACAAGATCGAGCGCAATGAACTGAGGTTTCCGCCCAGTCCTGATACTGGATGATGAAGGTGCGACAGCTGGGAGAAACGGGCACTCTGGACACCCCGCGCGTAGGGTTGTCGGCATGAGCACTGTGGATCTGACCAAGGACACGTTCGAGAAGACCGTGACCGCCGACGGGATCACCCTGGTCGACTTCTGGGCGGCCTGGTGCGGACCGTGCCGGCAGTTCGCGCCGATCTACCAGAAGGTGTCCGAGTCCAACCCGGACATCACGTTCGCGAAGGTCGACACCGAGGCCGAGCCGGAACTCGCCGGCGCCTTCGACATCCGCTCGATCCCGACCCTGATGATCTTCCGCGACGGCGTGATGGTCTACGGCCAGCCCGGCGCCTTGCCGGAGGCCCCGCTGGTGGATCTGATCGGCCAGGCGCGGGCGCTGGACATGGAAGACGTACGGCGGCAGATCGCCGAGCACCAGGCCGCCGACGGGCATAAGGGACCTGAGTCGCAGGGTTAGGCCCGGTTGAGCCGACGGAACTGGAACCGGCGCGCTAGACCCGGCCCCGCGCCACCCGCACCAGCCATCCGGCGGCGTCGCTGAGCTCCCGGCCCTTCGGCCACACCGCGCGCAGCGTCCGCTTCAGGGCGACGACGGCGGCCACCGGCACCTCGACCAGGCGGCCGGCGGCGATGTCCTCGGCGACCGCCAGCACGCTCAGCACCGCCGGCCCGGTGCCGGCCAGCGCGGCCGAGCGCAGCGGGGCGGTGGCGCCGAGCTCGATCAGCGGCACG
>JABFWL010000098.1 GCA_013362315.1 Catenulispora sp.
TTAGCTCCGGAACCGGACAGCATGAAGCCCCCGGCATCTCGATACCGAGGGCTTCTGTCGTGCTCTGTAAAACGCGCTTCACCAGGTCGGATTCGCCGGATCTGCGACCGCCGGCAGCGCGGTGTCGTGCGGCTTGTAGACGTACGCCACGCCGCCGGAGCCGTAGCCCGTGCTGCCGTCCGAGCGCGTCCAGTACGTCCGCAGCCAGATGTTCTCCAGCTGGCCGCGCTGGTAGATGTGCCGGACCGCGGGGTCCGATGGCGAGAACGGGTCGTTGACGATGAAGTCGCCGCTCGTGGTGAACCCGACGACCACCATCAGGTGGCCGGCGGTGCCGTAGCCGGAGCCGGTCAGCTCGCCGTTGTCGAAGGCCACCGAGATCGCCACCGGGATCCCGGCCTTGACCAGCGTCTCCAGGTCGTCGACCGAGGGCAGCTGCACCACCTCGGCGTCCAGGCCGTAGTGCGCGGCGTAGGCGGCGTTGAACGGCCAGTTGCCGGTGCCCTTGTAGGCGTAGTCGTAGGTCGAGCGGGCCGCGTAATCCACGCTCGGGTCCGTGTACGAAGGGTCCACCCACGCCAGGTCCGCCGACGTGGGCCCGGCGCCCCAGAACTCGGTGATCATCTCGCTGGAGGTGGGGCTGCACCAGGCGTCCCCGCCGCCGCCGTACTTGCTGTACTGGCCGACGTGGATCTGCTGCGAATAGCGCGGCACCGCCAGCTCGACGCCCTCGGCGCCGCCGAGCGGGCTCGGGCTGACGCCGGTGCGCGCGGGCACCGCCGAGGCGAACGCGCCGAGCTGCCACAGGCGCGGTGAGGCGGTGCTGGTCGTCAGCCGGTAGAGCGTCGCGCGCAACTGGTAGCTCTGGAGCGTGTGGCCGTTGGCGGCGTTGAAGGTGTCGGTGGACACCGCGCCGTAGACGCCGGCCGACGGCGAGACCGAGGTGCGCGCGACGTCGCCGTCGCCGGAGGCCCAGTTGCCCATGTCCAGCCAGCCGGTCTGGTGGCCGTCCTCCATGGTCGCGTTCAGCTCCACCTTCAGCCAGGTGCCGGCCGGAGTCTGCGCGTTCCAGGAGGACACCAGTTCGGTCGCGCCGAATCCGGGGCTGTACGACGGCGAAGTCCAGGTGCTGTAGGCCCAGGTGTTGGTGGTGTGCAGGTAAGGGTCCTTGTACCGGTAGGTGCCCACCGTGCCGGAGACGGCGATGCCCTGACGGTCCCCGGCCAGCGCCGTGACGCCGTTCGCGGCGCCGGACTGGAAGTCGGCCTGCGTCGTCCACTTGTGGAAGTTCACACGCTCGCCGCCCGTCGCGGCATGGGCTGCACTGGCCGCCGGAGCCGTCACGACGCCCGCGGCGAGCACCAAAGCGCAGGACACAGCCCGGGCCGGAGCCGAGACGCGGCGGACGAAGACTCTTCGCATGGCTCGGAGTGTTGCAGCGCCCTGAGTACCCGTCAAGAATCATCATGGTTTCTTGTTGAGTTTGCGTGACAAAGCGTGGCGCCGGCCCCACCATGTCCGGTGGCGGGGACCCGGATTCTGATAAAGGACGGTGAAAGCGACCCATGACACCCATGAGACGACGGCGGGAACGCGCTGGAGTCCACGCGGTCCGGCGCAGAGCGGCCGGCGCGCTGCTGGCAGCGCTGGCGCTGCTGAGCTTCGGCGTCGCCGGCGCGCCCGCCCGGGCCGCGACCCCCGCGACGCCGGCCGGCGTTAACGCGGCCTTCACACAGGCGGCGCAGAAGTACGGCGTGCCGCAGCCGGTCTTGGAATCGGTGTGCTACCTGGAAGGCCGCCTCGGCGCCCACGGCGGCCAGCCCAGCATCGACGGCGGCTACGGCTGCATGCACCTGGTCCAGAACAAGAAGGCTGACACCCTCGACGAGGCCGCGAAGCTGACCGGCCTGAGCGTGGCCGCGCTCCAGCACGACACCGCCGCCAACATCCTGGGCGGCGCGGCCGTGCTGCGTGCCGAGGCGCTGGCGCTGTCGCCGAAGCTGCCGGCCACGGTCTCCGGCTGGTACGTCCCGATCGCCGCCTACAGCCACGCCGCCTCCCGGCAGACCGCCGGGATGTACGCCGACGCCGCGTTCAAGCTGCTGGCCTCCGGCTTCTCCGGCACCGCCGACGACGGCGAGACCGTGACGCTGGCGCCGCGGGCCGTGACGCCGGACCCGGCCGCGCTGGCCGCGCTGCCGGTCACCGCCGCCACCGTGCCGGCCGGCTGCGCGCAGGACTCGAACGTCGACTACCCGGGGGCGATCGACTGCGTGGTGCCCGCCGCGACATATGACTGCAACGTGGCGTCGCCGTGCACCTACCTGAGTTCGAACCGGCCGACGAGCTACGCCCTGTACGAGGTGACCATCCACGACATCGAGGGCACGGCCCAGGACGCGATCAGCACCTTCCAGGACGTGAACAGCGGCGTGAGCGTGCACTACGTCATCGACTCCGACGGCACGGTCTACCAGACGCTCAGAGAGAAGGACATCGCCTACCACGCCGGGAACTACTACTACAACGAGCACGCCGTCGGCATCGAGCACGCCGGCGTCGACGCCACCGGCTACCAGTGGTACAACGCCACCGAGTACCTGGCCTCGGCCAAGCTGACGGCCTACCTGCTGAAGAAGTACTCCATCCCGCTGGACCATGCGCACGTCATGGCGCACGGCACCACCCCGGCGCCGACCACCGGCACCGCGCCGAACCACGTCGACCCCGGCAAGTACTGGCTGTGGGACTACTACTTCGGCCTGATCCACGCCCAGGGCGTCGCCTACCCGACCGGCAACACCCCCGCCGCCGGCCTGTTCCGGGTCAACCCGAGCAGCGACCAGAGCCCGCTGGGCGCCAACGGCACCGAGACGACCGCGAACAACAGCTTCTTCACCCTCTACACCGGTCCGAGCACCGCCGACCCGGTGATCCCGGGCGCGTCGAACACCGACGGCACAGACGAGACCACCAACATCGAGACCCAGATGCCGTACTACTACATCGCCGAGAAGGCGGACGAGGCCGGCACCGGCATGCAGATGTACGAGATCTGGTATGGCGAGAGCGACCGCCTGTCCGCCTCCCCGTCGAGCCAGTACACCGACGCCAAGCTGGCCTGGGTCGCGATCCCGGCCGGATCGGCGGTGCCGGTGCACTCCTACGTGCTGAGCCTGAAGCCGACCACCAAGAACGGGACCATCAAGATCTACGGCCGGCCGACCACCAGTTCCACCTACGTCATCGGCACCGCGCCGACCGGCTCGGAGTGGGCCGCGCCGAAGTCGGTGTTCGAGGACGGCACGAGCAACGTGTGGTTCGCCATCGACTACAACCACCGCGAGGCGTGGGTGCCGACGACGGAGGCCACCGTCATCGCGCGGTACTGATCCGCTCGCGCTTGGTCCGCTGAGCCAGCTTCAACACGCCGGCGCCGTGGCACGGAGTCCTCCGCTCCACGCCACGGCGCCGGCCATCCTTCTGCGGCGCGAACCCCCTCAGCCGCGCCGGGTCAGGACGACCGTGGCGGCGATGTAGGACCCGCCGCCGACCGCGGCGAGTGTCGCCCACGTCGAGGCATCGCCGCCACGCGCCGTCGTCACGAAGAACCCGCCCACCAGCACCACCGCCAGCACCCGCATCGCCACCGCCGAGGCCCGCTCGTCGATCGACCGGCGGCGCTCGTCGCCCTGGTCGCCGCCGAGTACCGCGGCGGCCTCCCACCGGCCGGCGAACAGCCTGGTGAACGCGGCGTAGGCGAGCATGATCCCGAGCCCGAACACGGCCATCGGCCACTCGTGCCGGGCCAGGAAGAGCACCAGGTAGCCGAGGCCGATCAGCACGCACAGCGCCGTCACCGCCCGGCTGCCGGACAGCCGCTCGCGGCGCGTGGCGCCGGATTCCGGCTCACTCTCCGTCGACATGGAACATCTCCTCCACTGTGGTGCCGAAGAACCGGGCGATGCGGATGGCCAGCGGCAGCGACGGGTCATAGCGGCACTGCTCGATCGCGTTGACCGTCTGCCGCGAGACCCCGAGCGCGTGCCCCAGCTCCTGCTGGGACAGGCCCTTTCCCTGACGCAGGGCTCGCATGTCGTTCCGCATGTATGGAAAGTACGCTTTACATGCGGCGATGTCAAGGTTGCTTTACAGCAGCGTTCGTATGTCAGGGCCGCCCGAGCGATGTGGGTTCGGGGTGTTGTGGGAGCGGCGCCCTATGGCCAGGTCCGCCGCGGTGAGCTAGCGGAGGCTGAGGCATTGCGGTTGCACGGACAGCTGACAGAGGTGAAGATCCGGCTGCTGGGCGACCGGGTATCGCGGCGCACGGCATGGCGGATCGCCCGCGACGCACCGCGTGACCTCGCCGAAAGCGCAGCGCTAGGCCGCTGTGTCGGCCAGTTGGAAGTGCCAGATCACGACGCTGGGGACGTCCATCGCGGCGTGGAGCGCCTCGGGCACCCAGTCGAGCAGTTCCCAGTCGAGCTGCGGGGTGTCTGAGCCGGGGATGACGGTGGGGACGCCGGCCGTGGCCGACTTCTTGGTGGGGATGTGCGGCTCGGCGCAGTGGCGCACTTGGAAGCCCACGGGCAGCGCCGCCGCGAGGTAGTGGCTGAGCTCCCGGTGGTATTCGGTGAAGGTCGTGGGCCGTCCGTCGGGGCCCGGTGTGCGGGGGAGCGTGGGACGCAGGTAGGAGAGCAGCACATGGGGGTCCGAGACGACCAGGTGTCCACCCGGCCGCAGGACCCGGGCGAACTCGGCGAACACCGGCGCGAGGTCCGGGACGTGGCAAAGCGCCAGCGTGCACGTGATCAGGTCGACCGACCCGTCCGGTACCGGGATGGAGGTCAGCTCGGCGACGTGGAAGGCGGCGTCCGGCACCTTGTCGGCGGCGATGGCCAGCATGGCGGGCGACGCGTCGACCCCGATGACCCGGTGGCCGAGCTCGGCCAGATGCGCCGCCCAGCGGCCCGTGCCGCAAGCAGCGTCCAGGGCCGTGCCGATTGGCAGAGCGTCCACGAGGGCGCGGACGAACGGCTCCTCGAACTCGATCATCGAGTTGGGTTCGTCATAGGTGGGCGCCCACAACCGGTAGACCTCGTCAGTGGAGATGCCACCCGGGACGGCCTCGACGCCCGGGGACGCGGCCAGTGCCGGATCGGCCAGCAGCGTCCGGATCTCGGCGATCCGCGCCTCGACAAAGGCTTGGTCGCCGCCGCCCTCCTTCAGGCCCCGCAGGAGGGCCACTCCTTCCAGGCCGAGCAGATAAGCCAGGGGGCTGAGGTAGGTCACCTGCGCGACGTTAGAGGGCACGATGGCGGCGGACAAACGATTTTCGGGCCGTACGTCCTCAGCCTCCGGCGGCCTCGGCCTGCCCGCCGAGGTTGTCGATCAGCAGCCCGAGCGCGAAGTCGAAGCGCTCATGTCCGCTGCCGGAGGTGAGTTCGGCGGCATACCGCCTGGTCTGCGGGAACGCGTCCTCCGGCAGCGCCCGGAAGCGGCGCACCAGCTCCTCCTGGTTCAGCACCCAGTTCGCGTCGCGGTCCTTCCGCCGTTGCCGCACCATCGACGCCTCGAGCGCGTAGCCGGCGACGTAGAGGAACAGCGCGTCGATGGCCCAGGCGGCGGTCTGCGGTTCGATGCCGCCGGCGAGCAGGATCGCGAAGATGCCCTCGTTCACCCGCAGGGTGTCGAGGTTCGTCGGCACCATCGCCAGCGCGGCCCGGGAGATGCCCGGGTACTGCAGATACCGGTCGCGGATCTGGGCGCAGACGTCGCGGATCTGTTCGCGCCACCGGTCCGGGTCGGGTTCGGGCAGCGTGATCTGGACGCACAGGCGGCCGATCAGCAGATCGTCGATGTCCGCCTTGTTGACGATGTGCGCGTAGAGCGACGACGGCCCGGTGCCGAGCACGTTCGCCACGCTGCGGATCGTCAGCGCGTCGTATCCCTCGGTGGCCACGACGTGCAGCGCGGCGTCGGTGATCCGCTCGACCGTGATCGGCGCCTTCCGGGCGGCCGGGCGCCCGGCGGCTGCCGCGGAGTCGGTGTCGGGCTGGGCGTGGCGCGCGGCGCGCCGCTGCTTCGGATCCAGGGCCATGGTCGGCACTCTAGCAGGTTGACACGAACTAAGTTCGCCTCGTAGAACTTAGTTCGTGACTAAAGAACTAAGTTCGTTGACCGCCGACCGCGGCCCCGCCCCCGACACGTCGCCCGCCGCTTCCGCCGAATCGCCGGCCGCCGCTTCCGCCAGCGAGCCGGCCGCCCCGCCGCCCCTGCGCCCGAAGCAGGCCTGGCTGGTCCTGGCCGTCGTCTTCATCGCCGACGTCATGGACCTCATCGACTCCACCGTCGCCACCATCGCCGGCCCGGCCATCCGCGCCGACCTGGGCGGCAGCGAGGTGACCCTGCAATGGGTGCTGTCCGCCTACACCGCCACCTTCGCCCTGGGCCTGGTCACCTCCGGCCGGCTCGGCGACCTGCTCGGCCGCCGCCGGCTGTTCCTGACCGGCCTGGCCGGGTTCACCCTCGCCTCGCTCGCCTGCGGCCTGGCCCCGGGTGTGCCGCCGCTGATCGCCGCCCGCATCGCGCAAGGCCTGTTCGGCTCGGTGCTGATCCCGCAGGGCTTCGCGCTGGTGAAGGTGGTGTTCCCGCCGGACCAGCTGCGCCGGGCGCTGATACCGTTCGGCCCGGTCATGGGCCTGGCGACGGTCGCCGGGCCGATCCTGGCCGGCTGGCTGCTGCACCTGGACCTGTTCGGCAGCCAGTGGCGCTCGATCTTCTTGATCAATGTGCCCGTTGGCGTCCTCGCCTGGTTCCTCGGCCGGCGGTTCCTGCCGCACCGCTCCGGTGAGGACGCGGCCGCCCGGCTCGATCTCGGCGGCGTCGCGCTGCTCACCGTGGCTTCCGGGCTGCTGATCGTCCCGCTGGTCGAAGGCCGTGACTACGCCTGGCCGCCGTGGACCTACGCCATGATGGCCGGGTCAGTTCTGACTCTCGCGCTGTTCGTCCGTTCCGAACGCCGAAGCCCGCATCCGGTGATCACGCCGTCGTTGTTCGGCAAGCGCAGCTTCGTCGTCGGACTCGTCGTCGTCGCGGCCTTCTACGCCGCGCTGTCCGGCTTCCAGCTCTCGCTCAACCTGATGCTCCAGCTCGGCCTGCGCTGGACCGCGTTGCACACCGCGCTCACGCTGATCCCGTGGGCCGTCGGCAGCGCCGTCGGCGTCGGCCTGGCCGGCGGCGTGCTGGCCGCCAGGCTCGGCCGCGCCACACTGCACCTGGGCCTCGGCCTCGCGGTTTTCGGACTGCTCGGCCTGTGGTGGACCATCGCCGACCACCACACCGCGCTGACCAGCGCAGAGCTCGCCCCGGCGCTGGCCGTCGTCGGCCTGGGCACCGGGCTGGTCTTCGTGCCCGTCTTCGACTTCGTGCTCGGCGACGCGACGATCGCCGAGGTCGGCACCGGCTCCGGCATGCTCAACGCCGCGCAGCAGTTCTCGAACGCCGTCGGCGTCGCGGCGCTCGGCACCTTGTTCTTCGCCCGCGTCGGCAGCGCAGCGACCACGGCGTTCCTGTCCGCCGGGCAGCTCGTCACCGCGGTCACCGCCGGTCTGTTCGCGATCACCTTCTGTCTCGTGGGCCTGCTGCCCGTGCACTCCCAGCAGGCTCACTGACCGGCGCCCGACCATCCGCGAGTGAAGCGCTGTAGCCTCGACCGCAATCGCAGCAGTCACAATGGGGTGGGCTCACGGGGGGATACGGATGCGGACGCCGACGTCACCCGCCTGGGCGACCCAGAGCTCGAAACCGCGCGACCCGGCGGCCGCCGACCCGGCGCCTGGCCCGGCCCGGGTGTTGCGGCTCCTGGACGCGGCCCGGCCCGCCGACGTCGCCGGCGTGCTGTTCGACCTGGCGACACTGCCCGCCTCGGCCCCGGAGAACCTGATCCACGCCCTGCGGGCGGTCGCGCTCCCGCTGGCCCCGGCCGTCGCCGCCGGCGTGCTGGCCGGCCGGCCGTCCGCCGCCCGCGAAGTCCTCGCCTGCCGGCTGGTCCAGCAGCCCGAATGCGTCCCGGCCCGCACGCCGGCCCTCGCGGAGTACCTGTCCGCCCTCGATGAGGCCGAAGCCGCCGCCGACAACCTCCGCCACCTCACGGTGCTGCGGCTGCGTACCACGGCGCTCGACGCGCTGCGTGCCGGGACGCTGACCGCTGAGCAGGTCGTCGAGCACACCCGTCCGGCGCTGCTCACCGTGGCGCTGGGGGTTTGCACGCCGGAGGAGTACGTGCAGCCGGGGGCGCGCCGGGCGACCGGCGACATGAGAGTGCTCATCCGCGACCGGCTGCTCGCCGAACTCGACACCGACCCCGACCGCTGGTCGGCTGTGCTGAATGCCAGCGGCCGTTTCGGCGGCACCCTTCCTGAACTGCTCCGCAGTCGCGAGTCAGCGGCAGCCTCGGACCGCCGCACGGAACCTGTCAGCGGCTTCCGCGACTTCTTCGGCGGCTTGTGCACTCAGCACAATCCCCACAGCCTGCTCCTCGGCCTGGCCCCGCGCGCTGTGGCAGCGCGATATCTCGAAAGCATCCCCGATCTGGAGCAGCTCCACCCGCGGCCGTCGCTGCACCGCTGGGAATGGCTGCTCGGCGGCGGCCCGCTCACCCGGCCCCTCGTCGACCACGTCCTGACGCGCGGCCTGGCCGCCCAGCGCCGCTGGCTGGCCCGCAACGAGCTCAGCCCCGACTCGGTCCTGGAGCACATCGCACCCGGCCATGCGG
Source organism: Catenulispora sp. (assembly GCA_013362315.1). Taxonomy (GTDB): domain Bacteria; phylum Actinomycetota; class Actinomycetes; order Streptomycetales; family Catenulisporaceae; genus Catenulispora. Next base: position 8,777 of record JABFWL010000098.1, read on the forward strand.
CGGAAGTGCTGCTGCGCCGGGTGGCTCCGCCGCTTCTGCGCAGGGCGGCGTTCCGGTCCTTGAAACGGGATTCGCGCGAGCTCGGCACCTGGACGCACGGCATCACCGGCGAGCACCGCGACCAGGTGCTGGACCTGGTATGGGAGCTGACCGACGACGCGGTGCTGCTGCGGCAGGTCATCACCGCCGTGGCGAGCAGGCTCGACGAGCCGGCGCTGCTGTGCGCGTACGGGGCGCTGGCGTTCGCGTCCGGACCGGAGCCGGTGTGGGCGCTGGAGCTGCAACGCACCGGCAGCCTGGACGCCGCCCTGCCCGCGGTCCGCGACTCGCTGCTCACCGGCAGCGCCGGCCCGCTGATCGACGCCGCGCTCCAGGTGCCGCGCCGGCACTGGCTGGACACGCTGTCCGATGAGGACCACCGCTATCAGGCCCTGCGCACCGAGGCCGAACTCGACCGCACCGGCCATTTCCCGCGCGAGGAACTGGTCGCCGCACAGCTGGACGGCCGCCCGGACCGCTGGCGCGAAGTGGTGCGGCGGCTCGCGGCGGGCACGGCGGCGCCGGTGGAGGCGGTGATCCGGGAGGTCGCCGGGCTGGTCCGGACGCCGGTCGTGGGTGTGGCCCGGGTGCCGGGAGCCACGCCTGACCTTGCCTCCAACGGCGTCGCGGCAGCAGCCGTTTCAGCTCCACTCTGTGGACACTCCAGGATCTGGTAAGGCCCGCGGACTAGACTCGTTCGGGATTGGTCAAGTAAGAGCAGCCGCTCACCCCGGAGGAACCATCATGGCCTCGACCGCCTTGTCGTCCGCGCACGCCGGAAACTCACGATCCGCAGCTCTGCGCGAAGCCCTCCGGACGAGGGTGGTGGTGGCCGACGGGGCCATGGGCACCATGTTGCAGGCGCAGGATCCGACGCTCGACGACTTCCAGGGCCACGAGGGCTGCAACGAGATCCTGAACATCTCGCGTCCGGACATCGTGCGCGCGGTCCACGAGGAGTACTTCCGGGCCGGAGTCGACTGCGTCGAGACCAACACCTTCGGCGCCAACCACACCAACCTCGGCGACTACGGCATCTCCGACCGCATCTTCGAGCTCTCCGAGGCGGGCGCCCGGCTCGCCCGCGAGGTCGCCGACGATTTCAGCACCAAGGACAAGCCGCGCTGGGTGATCGGGTCCATCGGGCCGGGCACCAAGCTGCCCTCGCTCGGGCAGATCTCCTACACCACGCTCTACGACGCCTACCAGGCCGAGGCCGCGGGCCTGATCGCCGGCGGCGCCGACGCGCTGCTGGTGGAGACCAGCCAGGACCTGCTCCAGATCAAGGCCGCGGTGCTGGGCGCCCAGGCCGCGGCGCGCGCGGCCGGGGTGGACGTCCCGGTATGGGCGCAGGCGGCCTTCGAGACCACCGGGACGATGCTGCTCGGCTCGGAGATCGGCGCGGCGCTGACCGCGCTGGAGCCGCTGGGGATCGAGCGGATCGGGCTGAACTGCTCGACCGGCCCGGCCGAGATGAGCGAGCACATGCGGTACCTGTCCAAGCACTCGCTCATCGGCTTGTCCTGTATGCCGAACGCCGGCCTTCCCGTTTTGACCTCCGGTGGCGCGCACTACCCCCTGGGGCCGGAGGAGTTCGCCGACTGGCAGGAGCGCTTCGTCACGGAGTACGGCCTGTCGCTGGTGGGCGGCTGCTGCGGCACCACACCCGAGCACCTGCGGCAGCTGGTCGAGCGGGTCGGCGGCTGTGAGGTGACTCCCCGGCTGCCCAAGCGTGAGGCCGGCGCCTCCTCCCTCTACCAACACGTCCCCTTCCGCCAGGACATCAGCTACCTGGCGATCGGCGAGCGCGCCAACACCAACGGCTCCAAGGCGTTCCGCGAGGCGCTGCTGGCGGAGAACTGGGACGCGTGCGTGGAGATCGCGCGCAACCAGATCCGCGACGGCGCACACCTGCTCGACCTGTGCGTGGACTACGTAGGTCGAAACGGGGTGGCCGACATGCGCGAGGTGGCCAGCCGCTTCGCCACCGCCTCCACGCTGCCGATCGTGCTGGACTCCACGGAGCCGGAGGTGCTGCGCGCCGGCTTGGAGACCCTCGGCGGGCGCGCCGTTATCAACTCCGTGAACTACGAGGACGGCGACGCTCCCGACTCGCGCTTCGCGCGCATCATGGAGCTGGTCTCCGCGCACGGCGCCGGCGTCATCGCACTGACCATCGACGAGCAGGGCCAGGCCCGCACCGCCGAGCACAAGGTGGCGATCGCCGAACGGCTGATCGAGGACATCACGGGCAACTGGGGGGTGCCGGAGGACTCGATCCTGATCGACTGTCTGACCTTCACGATCTGTACCGGGCAGGAGGAGTCGCGGCGTGACGGGCTGGAGACCATCGAGGCGATCCGGGAGCTGAAGCGGCGGCATCCGGACGTGCAGACCACGCTGGGCCTGTCGAACATCTCCTTCGGGCTCAACCCGGCCGCACGGCAGGTGCTGAACTCGGTGTTCCTGCACGAGTGCGTCGAGGCCGGGCTGGACTCGGCGATCGTGCACGCCTCCAAGATCCTGCCGATCGCCCGCATCCCGGAGGAGCAGCGCAAGGTCGCCCTTGACCTGGTCTACGACCGGCGGGCCGAGGGCTACGACCCGCTGACCCGGCTGCTGGAGCTGTTCGAGGGCGTGGACGCCGCCTCGCAGAAGGCCTCGCGCGCCGACGAGCTGGCCGCGCTGCCGTTGGAGGAGCGGCTGAAGCGGCGGATCATCGACGGCGAGCGCAAGGGCCTGGAGGCCGACCTGGACGAGGCGCTGGCCGTCCGGCCGGCGCTGGAGATCGTCAACGAGGTGCTGCTGGACGGCATGAAGACGGTCGGCGAGCTGTTCGGCTCCGGCGAGATGCAGCTGCCGTTCGTGT
>JABFWL010000051.1 GCA_013362315.1 Catenulispora sp.
TGCTCCCGCGTCTCCACGTATTGAGCCGCGATCCCATTGACCACCTGAACCGCTCGCTCCCGCGCCGCCTGGTAGGCGGCGTCTTGACGCGCCGCCTCCAGAGCCTCCATGGGTGTTTTCGGGCGTTCGATGATTGCGGTGACGCCCGGTTCGGGGAGTTCGGGCACGTTCATCATCTGGTGCTGCTGTTCGGCAACGATCGTTGCGCAGCGGCTTACGGCGGCGGCTGCGGCTTGGGCGCTGCCGTGGAACTCGTGTGCCTCTGCTGCTGCGCGGCCGAGGGCGGCGGCGGCCTGGTCGGCTGCTGGGCCTTTCCACCAGTTGGGGAGGTCTGCTTGGGCGCGGGAGAGGAGGTCGGCGACTTCGCCGACCTGGGTCGCTAGGTGGCGGAAGGCGTGGGGCATGGCTTCTATGGCGCCGACTTGGGGGGAGGCGGCGAGGGTGCGGAGTTCCTCGAGGGTGAGGGTGCTGTAGTTGAAGGGGGAGGTCATGGGGTCGGTGCGGTTGGGGTGTCGGGGGTGGGAGCCGGGGAGGTTGCGGTCGGGTCTGTGTTGATGCGGAGGGCTGCGGCGGCGGTGGCTTCGTCGGCGGCTGAGTAGGTGGCGTGGGTGCGTTCGGCGTAGGTGGTCATGGCGGTGACCAGGTCGTGGATGCGGTGGTACCAGGCTTCGAGGCGGTGGACTACGTCGGTGTGGGTGTCGCCGAGGGGGCTGGCCTCGTCCAACAGTCCATATACATATGTGGCTGTGTCGTTCCTGGAGGTGCGCCACGCCGCGGGGCCGGTGTGGAGGCGGGCGTCCACGTCGGGCCAGGCGTGGGGGTGGGGGGTGCCGAGGGTGGTTTCGAGGTCGGCCAGGTGGCGGCGGAGGGTGGAGAGGTGGTCCAGGCAGACGTGGAAGTCGTAGCTGCTGGTCATCGGTGGTTCCTCCCCGGGTGGGACGGTGGTGGGCTCGGCGAGACCGTGGCGGTGCTCGCGGGGCTATTGGGGCATGTCGGGCTGCTGTGTGCTATGAGACTTACGGGACAGAAGCGGCATTTGCAATAGCGCCGCAGGACTTCTGGCCGCCAACCGGGCCAAGCGGGCCTGGCCGGCATGGGACTTGGCTCGGCCCCGGCCGGACCGCGCTCGGCAGGCACCGCACGGTCCGCACCGGTCCAGCCCGTCCATCCCCCCACCCCCGAGGTGGTACCGTTGTCCCTCGTCCGCAAGCTGTGAAGTCCCCCGTGTAGTCGACCGGGGGCGCTTGTTGGCCCGAACCCACGAGGAGCGCCACGTGTCCCTGGACGCCGCGACCAAGAAGAAGATCATCGACGATTACGGCACCAAGCCGAATGACACGGGCTCCCCGGAGGTGCAGATCGCTCTGTTGACCTACCGGATCAACGAGCTCACCGAGCACCTGAAGTTCCACAAGCACGACCACCACAGCCGGCGGGGGCTGCTGCTGCTGGTCGGGCAGCGGCGGCGGTTGCAGGGGTACCTGCAGCGGACCGACATTGTGCGGTACCGGGCGCTGATCGAGAAGCTCGGCCTGCGTCGGTAGTTCGCGCTGAGCCCGCGCCGGTGCTGCCGGAGTGGGTCTGCGCTGGTCTTTTGCGGGAGCGGTCCGTGGTACGGGCCGCTCCTGTGGCGTACCCGCTGTGCTCGTGGGCGGCCCAAGGGGCCGACTTTTCCGGTTAGAGTGGGTAGCGGAAAAAGTTCAAGACGTTTTTGGGAACTGAAGAGGCACTGCGCGAGGACGTGCTTGCGTCGAAGTGGCCGGTTGGGCGCCGATCTTCGGTAGTGGCTCTCGGGAGGATTCGCCCGGGGGCTTCGATCGAAGACCGGGCCGCCACACGGCGGCGTGGGCTCTGACAGACGCGTCCTCTTCAGCTCGCTACGAACTGAGGAGTACCTCTTGTCTGAGGGTGTTTTCACTACTGAGGCCGTGATCGACAACGGGCCGTTCGGGTCCCGGACCGTGCGGTTCGAGACCGGGCGGCTGGCGCGGCAAGCGGCCGGGTCGGTCGTCGCCTATCTGGACGACGAGACGATGGTGCTGTCGGCCACGACCGCCTCCAAGTCGCCGAAGGATTCGCTCGACTTCTTCCCGCTGACGGTGGACGTCGAGGAGCGGATGTACGCCGTCGGCCGGATTCCCGGCTCGTTCTTCCGGCGGGAGGGCCGGCCCAGCGAGGACGCGATCCTCACCTGCCGGCTCATCGACCGGCCGCTGCGGCCGTCGTTCGCCAAGGGCCTGCGCAACGAGGTGCAGGTCGTCGCCACCGTGATGGCGCTGAACCCCGAGCACCTGTACGACGTCGTCGCGATCAACGCCGCGTCGGCCTCCACGCAGCTGGCCGGCCTGCCGTTCTCCGGCCCCGTCGGCGGGGTGCGGGTCGCCCTGATCCAGGACCGCTGGGTCGCCTTCCCCACCCACACCGAGCTGGCCGAGGCCGTGTTCGACATGGTCGTCGCCGGCCGGGTGCTGGACGACGGCGACGTGGCCATCATGATGGTCGAGGCCGAGGCCACCTCCGAGACCGTGGCCCTGGTGGCCGGCGGCGCCACCGCGCCGACCGAGGAGGTCGTGGCCGACGGCCTGGAGGCCGCCAAGCCCTTCATCAAGGCGCTGTGCGTGGCGCAGCAGGAGCTGGCCGCCTCGGCCGCGAAGGACACCGCGGAGTTCCCGCGCTTCCTGGACTACCAGGACGACGTCCTGGAGGCGGTCACCGCGACCGCCAAGACCGAGCTGGCCAACGCGCTGACCATCGCCGGCAAGCACGACCGCGAGGACGAGCTGGACCGGGTGAAGGCGCTGGTCGTGGAGAAGCTCGCCCAGCAGTTCGAGGGCCGGGAGAAGGAGATCGGCGGCGCGTTCCGGGCGCTGACCAAGAAGCTGGTGCGCGAGCGCATCATCCGGGACCAGGTGCGCATCGACGGCCGCGGCGTGCGGGACATCCGCCCGCTGTCCGCCGAGGTCGAGGTGGTGCCGCGGGTGCACGGCTCGGCGCTGTTCGAGCGCGGCGAGACCCAGATCCTGGGCATCACCACGCTGAACATGCTCCGCATGGAGCAGCAGCTGGACACGCTGAACCCCGAGACGCGCAAGCGCTACATGCACAACTACAACTTCCCGCCGTACTCCACCGGCGAG
>JABFWL010000195.1 GCA_013362315.1 Catenulispora sp.
CCATCGCGGTGATGGCGCTGTCTGCAAAAACCGGGTGCAGGTCCTCGCCCGGTGTGCACAGCGGGATCGGGATCGCTGGCAGCGCGGCGCGAATGTTGTCCGGGCCGATGGCCCGCTGGGGTTCTTGGACGACGACGACATCGGCGAGCACGCTTCTCTCGGTCAGGGCCTCGGTGAGCCTGCGCGCCGCCGGCCGCGCCGACCATGGCGCGCTGCGGGCGATCGCGAGTGTCAGCGACGGCGATTCTCCCCAGGCCCAAGGTCGTCTAATTCCTCAGGGTCGGGTCCGTGGCTGATGTTCTATCGTTGATCGTTGCCTGCTGTCGAGTTCCCCGTGGGGACTGCGGACTTCGGCCGCTTGTTGGGCCTGTAGGACGGGCCGTTCATGAAGATCTGGTGACTGGTGTTGATGAGTCGGTCCAAGAGCGATTCGGCCACGACCGGGTTCGGGAACAGCGGATACCAGTCCGAGGGCTGCCGATTCGAAGTGAGGATCATGGAGCCGCCGAGCGTGGCCCGCTCAGTGATCAGCTCGTAGAGGTCGTCGGCGTGGGTCGGGGTGAGCTCGCGCATCGCGAAGTCGTCGAGGATCAGGACCGGGATGCGGGCGTATTCGCGGATGCGACGCTCCAAGGTGTTGTCGGCGTGGCCTCCGGCCAGGTCCGCGAGCAGGCGGGAGGTCTTGGTGAAGCGGACGTCGGCGCCGGAGCGGATCGCCAAATGCCCCAATGCTTGCGCTATATGTGTTTTCCCGACGCCGACAGGGCCGTAGAGCACGACGGACTCCCCGGCGCCGAGCCAGCGCAGCGCGGCCAGGTCGCGGATGGCGGCGGCTGGGAGCTTCGGGGCGGCGGTGAAATCGAAGCCCTCCAGCGTGGCCTGCTGCTCGAAGCGAGCCCGGCGGATGCGGCGGTTCATCGCCGCGGTGTCACGGCGGTTGATCTCGTCCTCGCAGAGCACCTGCAAGAACTCCAGGTGCCCGAGGTCGCCGGTTCTGGCCTGGGCCAGGCGGGCGTCCAGGGTTTCCAGCATGCCGGACAGCTTGAGCAGACGCAGGGAGGTCTGCAGCGGGGGTTGCAGGATGCTCATTCGGTGCCTTCTTTCAGGACGCAGGTCAACAGCAGGGCGTGGAATCGCAGGTCGGCGATGAGGCCGACGCGGTCGCGTCCGGCGTGCTCGGCCACCTGGTCGGCGGCCGGGGCGGTGGTGAGCGCTTGGGCGAGGTCGGCGGCCAGGGCGGCCCATTCGCGGGCGAAGCCGGGCGGGAGCAGTTCGACGGCGCGCCAGCGACCGGCGTTCACGAGGCGGCCTCGCCGGTGCGCGTGGTCCCCAGGGGGATGACGCTCGCCTCGGTCGTGCTCGCCAGGTCCGCCGTGGTGTCGTCGGTCGTGGTGACCAGGGGGACGACGTCCGCGAACAGCTGCGAGGGCCCGCGCAGGAACGCCGCGGCCCCGCCGTCGCCGGTGCCGGTCGGCGCCGGGCCGTGTTCCAGACCGGCCGCGAGTATGCCCTTGACGGTGCGATACGACGGGTCGCCGACGTCGACGGCCTTGCGGCAGGCCGCTTCCAGCCGCACCGGCCCGTACTTGTCCACCAGGCGCAGCACCCCCTGGGCAGCGCGCAGCCGGTAGAGCGCGTTGACCTCCAGCAGCGCGGCGACCACCTGCGTGGTGGCCGGGCCGATCGCCGCGGCGGTGGTCCGGCACCAGGTCGGCGTCCTCATGTGGAACGCGATCTTCTCGCTGGGGTAGTCGGCCAGATCGGTCTGCTTGCGTTCGGTGCGGGCGTGCGTCTTGACCAACTCGCCGTTGTGGAAGATCTGCACGGTCAGCGCGGTGGAGCGGGCATCGACGCTCTGCCCGATCAGCTTCCACGGCACCGAATACAGCGCCCGGCCCACCTTGACGTGGATATCCGGGCCGACCTTGCCCCGGGACCAGGCCGCCAACACGAACGGCGTCTTCGGCAGCGGCATCAGCGCCTCGGCCTCGACGGCGTTGAACACCGTCAGCGGCGCCGCGCCGTCCAGCCCGCGGTGCCGGCGCATCCCGGCCACCTCCGTGCACCACGCGAGCGCGGAGCGCTGCATCTCCTCCAGACTGGCGAACTCCCGGCCCCGCCACCAGGAATCACGGATATAAGGCATCTGTCTTTCTACTGCGGGCTTGTCCTTGGGTTTGCGTGCCCTCGCGGGGTCGACCAGGGCGCCGTAGTGCTCGGCCAGCTCCGCATACGACCGGTTGATCTTCGGGTCGTAGAGGTCTGGCCGTTCCACCCCGGTCTTCAGGTTGTCCGGAACCAGCCGGGCCGGGCAGCCGCCGAAGAACTCGAAGGCCAGCACGTTGGACCTCGTCCAGGACTCCTGATCGAGGGTCAGCACGGGGCGGACGAACATGTGCCGGGAGTGCGCCAGCACCATCACGAACGCCTCCACCCGGTGCCGCCGCCCGGTGCGCGGATCGGTCCAGACCCCGAGCCGGCCGTAGTCGATCTGCGCGACCTCACCCGGCGGGCTGGCCTCGCTGAACAGCACGGTGACCTTGTTGCGCTGCACGTCCTCGGGCAGGTTGGCGGTCACATACCGGCGGAACGCCGACAGCGACGCGCTCAAGCCCTGCTCGTCGCGCAGCCGCTGGTGGATCGTCGTCACCGTCACTCCGGCGCCGAGCATCTGGACGATGTAGTCGCGGTGGACCGCGATCGCCGGCCAGGTCAGCTGCCGCACCGAGGTGTCGGCCAGTTCCGGGAACCAGCCCTTGACCAGCGAACGCCAGTCGGCCTCGGTCATCTTCCGGCCGCCGGGGGTGAACCCGGCCTCGATCGCCGGCGCCAGGTACTTGCGGATCGTCTTGCGATCCAGCCCCAGCGAATCGGACATCTCGACCTGGGAGCGGCCGGCATACCAGTGGACCAGGATCTCCGTTATGTCGATCACTTGAAAGGTTCTCCTCGCCATCTGCTCCCTCGCCATCAACTAGCTGACGAGGAAGACTCACACGGACGAGGACCCGACCCTGCGGTCAGCCTGCTCCGAGCACCCTCGGTGGGTGGGGAATTACGCAGACGAGGGCCTGGGGAATTACGCGACCAAGATCGGGCTTGGGTGGGGAATTACGCGACCGCCGACA
>JABFWL010000068.1 GCA_013362315.1 Catenulispora sp.
CCGACTGGACCCCCACCGAAATCGACACCAGCGTCGCCCACCCGGCCCGCATGTACGACTACTACCTCGGCGGCAAAGACCACTACGCCGCCGACCGCGAAGCCGCCGAAAAGGTCCTCGCCGTCCTCCCCGAAGGCCGGGCCATGGCCCTGGCGAACCGCGCCTTCCTCGGCCGGGCCGTGCGCTTCCTGGCCGCCGAGGCCGGCATCCGCCAGTTCCTCGACATCGGAACCGGCATCCCCGGGCCGGGCAGCACCGGCGAGACCGCGCACACCGTGGCGCCGGACGCCCGCATCGTCTACGTGGACAACGACCCGATCGTCCTCACCCACTCCCGGGCGCTGCTGGCGGCCGACCGGCCCGGTCTGACCACCGTCATCCAAGCAGACCTGCGGGCGCCGCTCGAGATCCTGGAGCACCCCGAGGTGCGCGCCGTCCTCGACTTCGACGAGCCGGTAGCAGTGCTGCTCGTCGCGGTGCTGCACTTCATCAAACCCACCGACGACCCGTCCGGCATCGTCGACCAGATCAAGCAGCGCCTCGCTCCCGGCAGCTACGTGGCCATCTCGCACGGCACCGGCGACTTCGACCCGGACCGCTCCGAGGCCGCCGTCCGCGGCTACGACAGCGCCACCGCGCCGTTCGTGCTGCGCGACCACAAAGAAGTAGCAGGGTTCTTCGACGGCCTCGAAGTGGTCGAGCCCGGCGTGGTGCAGTTGCCCTGGTGGCGCCCGGACGGTGCCGTGCCCGAGGACTCCGACCGGATCTGGCTCTACGCCGGCGTCGGCCGCAAAACCGAGGAACTGCCGCCGGCGTAGGCCTTCAGTTGCACCATCTTGAGCCTCCTGCCTCACCGCCCCGCAATCAGCTCCAACGTATCGACCACCCGGTTCGAGAACCCCCACTCGTTGTCATACCAAGCAACGACCTTCACGTGCCGCCCATCGACCCGCGTAAGCGCCGAGTCGAACACCGCCGACGCCGGGTTCCCCACGATGTCGGACGACACCAGCGCATCCTCCGAGTACTCAAGGATCCCGGCCAACGGCCCGGCCGCAGCAGCCTGATACGCAGCCAGGACCTCATCCCGGCTCACCTCGCGACCAACGCTCGTGTTGAGCTCCACGATCGACCCGACCGGCACCGGCACCCGGATCGAGTCGCCGGACAGCTTGCCGTCCAGGCTGGGCAGCACCAGCCCGATGGCCTTGGCGGCGCCGGTCGTCGTCGGCGCGATGTTGACCGCGGCGGCGCGGGCGCGCCGCGGGTCGCGGTGCGGGCCGTCCTGCAGGTTCTGCTCCTGGGTGTAAGCGTGCACCGTGGTCATGAAGCCGTGCTCGATGCCGGCGAGCTCGTCGAGCACCGCGGCCAGCGGGGCCAGCGCGTTGGTGGTGCACGAGGCGTTCGAGACGATGGTGTGCGCGGCCGGGTCGTAGGCCTCGGTGTTGACCCCGTAAGCGATGGTGGCGTCGGCGCCCTCCGACGGGGCGCTGACCAGCACCGTCCGCGCGCCGGCGGTCAGGTGGGCGTCGGCCGCCTTCGCCGCCGTGAAGCGGCCGGTGGCCTCCAGCACCACCTCGACGCCGAGTTCGGCCCACGGCAGCTGCTCCGGCTCGCGCTCGGCCAGCACCCGGATGCGGCGGCCGTCCACGACGAGCGTGTCGCCGTCCACGGTGACCGGGCGGCCGAGCCGGCCGGCGGTGGTGTCGAACTTGAGCAGCCGGGCCAGCGCGGCGGGCTCGGTGAGGTCGTTGACGGCGACCACGTCCAGGTCGCTGCCGCGCTCCAGCAGGGCACGCAGCACGTTGCGGCCGATGCGGCCGAATCCGTTGATGGCGATGCGAGTCATGACTGGTGTTCCTTCTCTTCTCTTCTCTTGCCGTCTTTTGACACCAGCCTCGCAATCCAGAGCCGACCGTGGCCGTGGCGTCCTCGCCATGGTTCGCAAGGATCGCGCCAATGGCGCGTCCTGCTGTTCGTCCTGCTGTTCGTCCAGTTATTCGCCCCGGGTGAAGGTGCGCCGGTACTCGCTGGGAGTGGTCCCGAGAATGCGCTGGAAGTGCGCCCGCAGATTCGTGCCGGTACCCAGCCCGACGTCGTTGGCGATCTGCTCGATGCTGCGCTGTGAGCGTTCGAGCAGTTCCCGGGCCAGGTCGATGCGGGCCCGCATGACCCACTGCATCGGCGTGTATCCGGTCTCTTCGATGAAGCGCCGCGAGAACGTGCGCGGCGACACCGCCGCCTGCCGGGCCAGCGACTCCAGGCTCAACGGCTCCGCGAGGTGGTGCAGCGCCCATTCACGCGTCGCGGCGAACCGCTCCCCGAGCGGTTCCGGCACGCTGCGCGGCACGTACTGCGCCTGGCCGCCGCTGCGGTAAGGAGCGGCGACCAGCCGCCGGGCGGCGTGGTTCGACGCGGCCACACCGAGGTCGCCGCGCAGGATGTGCAGGCACAGGTCCAAGCCCGAAGCGGCGCCGGCCGACGTCAGGACGCCGCCCTCGTCGACGAAGAGCACGTTCTCATCCACACGCACCAGCGGATACTTCTGCGCGAGCGCCCGCGTGTAGTGCCAGTGTGTCGTCGCGCGCCTGCCGTCGAGCAGGCCGGTGGCCGCGAGGGCGAAGGCCCCGGTGGAGATGGCTGCGAGCCGGGCGCCTCGGCGGTGCGCGGTGAGGAGCGCTTCGAGGACGGCGGTCGGCGGCGCGTCCCGGTCCGGGAACCGGTAACCCGGCAGGAAGACGAGGTCGGCCCAGGCGAGTGCTTCGAGACCGTGGGCCACGTGGTAGGCCAGACCGTCCCCGCCGGTCACCAGCCCGGCCGCGGCACCACAGACCCGCACCTCGTAGGGCATGCTGGCGCGGGTGGTGAACACCTGCGCGGGGATCCCCACATCCATCGGCTTGGCGCCCTCCAGCACCAGCACTGCGACGCGTCGCAGACGGGAGCGGGAGGGCGGTTCGCCTCGCCGGGTCATGGCGGGATCTTAACCAACGGCGCCGACGACCTCCGGTTCGAGCTGGGCTTCGATCAGGTTTCAGCCCCAACCTCAGCCGCCGCCTCACTCTCGCCGCCAGCCGCCGACCGCGTCACCGTCACCAGCACCGCGGGGTCGGCGGCCG
>JABFWL010000434.1 GCA_013362315.1 Catenulispora sp.
GCGGCGGCCGGGTTCAGCGCCGCCGAGGCCGACCGGCTGCGGCAGGCCATGGGCTCCAAGCGCTCGCCGGAGCGGATGGCCGAGCTGCGCGAGCGGCTGCTGGCCGGGATGGCCGCGCGCGGAATCACCGGCGAGGTCGCCGAGGACATCTACGCCAAGCTGCACGCCTTCTCCGGGTACGGATTCCCCGAGTCGCACTCGGTGTCGATGGCCTACATCGTGTGGTGCAGCTGCTACCTCAAGCGCTACTACCCGGCCGCGTTCACTGCCGCGCTGCTGAACAACCAGCCCATGGGCTTCTACAGCCCCGGCTCGCTGATCACCGACGTGCGCCGGCACGGGGTGCAGGTCAAGCGGGTCGATGTGAATTCCTCCGGGGCCAAGGCCACGTTGCAGAGCCCTGACGTCCCCTACCAGCCGCGGCACCGGCACGCCTCGCCGATTCCGCAGCCGGCCATCCGCCAGGGCTTGTCCAGTGTGCGCGATCTCGGCGGCGACGCCGCCGAGACGGTCATCGCCGAGCGGGACGCCGGCGGCCCGTTCGCCGATCTGGAGGACTTCATCGTGCGCACCGGCCTGTCCCGGCCGGCGCTGGAGGCCCTGGCCACCGCCGGGGCGTTCGGCTCCCTTGGTGTTGGGAAAAACGGATACAGCGGACTGGACCGGCGCGAGGCGCTGTGGACCGCCGGGGCGCTGGCCGGCACCACCGCCGGGCACCTGCCGGGCACCGCGCCCGGCGTGACCGTGCCGGAGCTGGACCCGCTCACCCCGGTGGAGACCACGCTCGCCGACCTGTGGGCCACCGGCACCAGCCCGGCCGACCACCCCATCGGCCACCTGCGGGCCCGCCTCGCGCTGCGCGGCGTGACACCGGCCGAGGAGCTGAAGACCACCGGCAACCGCAGCCTGGTGCGGGTGGCCGGGCTGGTCACGCACCGGCAGCGGCCGCCGACCGCGCACGGCACCTGCTTCCTCGGCCTGGAGGACGAGACCGGGCTGATCAACGTGATCTGCCCGGCCCCGCTGTGGGAGCGGCAGCGGCGGGTGGCGCTGGCGCACGGCGCGCTGCTGATCCACGGAACGCTGGAGCGGACCGCCGGGGCGGTGAACGTGGTGGCCGGGCGGATCGAGCCGCTGCGGGCCGGAGTGCCGCGCAAGGCGCGCGATTTCCGCTGAGAAGGCATACGTTTGTTCGGGCATGCGTTCGTTCGGACACGGTGTCGCCAAGCACAGCCCCCGGGCGGCGGCCGGCAGCCGCGCCCGATATGGACACTGTCATTCCGGTCGGCGCGACGGCCGCACGGTTGGCCCGCACAACTGGGGGAACGATGGCGGGACCAACGGCAAAATGCGGGGCAAGTCCTGCTTGCGCGGCGGTCCGGGGCCGCTAGGCTGACGACTTCGGCAATCGGGATCATGGGGTGGCTGATGGGCGAGACGCGACTCTCCCGCGAGCAGGCGGTGGCGTTGCTGGAACGCGGGGAAGCGGCGGCCGAGGCGCGCGACTGGGCCCTGGCCGCGGCCTGCTATGAGGAGTTCCTGGCGGAGTACCCGGACGGCGAGTTCAGCTCCGTGCTGTGGTTCGACGCCGCGCTGTATCACAAGTTCCTGCGGAACTGGGACAAGGCCTACGAACTCGGCAAGCAGGCCGCGGCGCGTGCCGGCGACGGTGAGGGCGAGCCCGCCTACTGGAACCTGGGCATCGCCGCGACGATGCTGCGCGACTGGGCCACCGCCCGCCGGGCCTGGGCCCGGTTCGGGATAGCGCTGGCCCCCGGCGAGGGCGAGATCCGCGACGGGTTCGGCATGGCCTGCGTGCGGCTGGATCCCGAGGGCGACGCCGAGGTGGTGTGGGTGCTGCGGATCTGCCCGACCCGCGGCCGGGTGCTGTCCGTGCCCTTCACCGACCGCCGCTTCGGCGAGATCGTCGTCCACGACGGCGCCCCGAACGGCGAGCGCCTGGTCGACGGCCAGGCCTTCCCGGTGTTCGACGAGTTGGCGCTGTGGCAGCCCTCGGACACGGCCACCTGGCGCGCCCAGGTCACCGCCCCCGACGAGGACGCCATGAGCGCGCTGAGCGAGGCGTTCACCGCGCGCGATCTGGCGATGGAGCCGGTGGACAGTCTCAAGTTCCACTGCAAGTGCTGCAGCGAGGGCTCGATCGACGTCGAGCGCACGGTGGTCAGCGGCGCGCGCGACGTGCTGCTGGCGGCGCCGGACGAGGACACGGCGCGGGCGGTGCTGGACGCGTGGGCCGCCGAGGGCGCGGGGCGGGCCTGGCACGCGATCCACGCGAAGGCGGAGGGCTAGCCCGCCCGGTCATCCGGTCATCCCCGAAACCCGCTGGCGCTCCCTACCCGCCGGTATGAGAACATGCCAGGCGCAGGCGACCCCTGCCCCGAACGCGGCGAGAGCCCACTCGAGATCAGAGGATTCGTTCGGCCGTTTCGAGACCCAGGAACCAGGCGATTCCCTTGAGCTATCTCGCCCTGCTCCGGCTGCCGTTCATCACCCGCCTGCTCGCCGGCTCGCTCGTCGGCCGGCTGCCCGGCGGAATGGCGATCCTCATGATTCCCCTCGCTTTGCGGCGCGCCGGGCTGGACTACGGCTTCGTCGGCGTGGCCTCCGGCGCGCTGGCCGTCTCGGCGGCGGTCGGCGGGCCGGTGCTGGGGCGGCTGGTGGACCGGATCGGGCAGGTCAGGGTGCTGGTTCCGGCGGCCGCCGGCTCCGGGGCGGGGTTCGCGGTGCTCGCGCTGGCGCCCGGGAACCGGGTCGCGGTGCTGGTCGGGGTGGTGCTGGCCGGGGCCGCCGCGCCGCCGCTGGAGCCGTGCATCCGCATCCTGTGGCCCTCGCTGGTGCCGGCCGACCGGCTCGCGTCGGCGTACGCGCTGGACTCGGCCGCGCAGGAGCTGATCTTCGTCTCCGGGCCGCTGGTGGTGGCCGGGTGCGTGGCGTGGGCCTCGCCGGTGGCGGCGCTGTGGCTGGGCGCCGGGCTCGGCGCGGCCGGGGTGCTGGTGGTGGTCACCTCGCGGCCGGTGCGGCACTGGCGGCCGGAGCCGCGGCAAGCGCACTGGCTCGGGCCGCTGCGCAGCCCCGGGCTGGTGGTGCTGCTG
>JABFWL010000417.1 GCA_013362315.1 Catenulispora sp.
CGGCGGCTAGGAACGCCAGGGTGAAGCCGGCCAGCCAGAGCCATCCGCGGGTCGCGGAGTGCGCGAAGGTGTCCTCGTAGGACGCCAGTAGGGGCGGGCCCATCGGTGAGGTGCCGTGTGACCACAGCTGGTCCAGGTTGGCGCCGGCGCCGAGGGCCTCGAAGGCCCAGCGGTTTGTCATTGCCCAGCTGAGGGCGGAGCCGGGGGTGCTCATCCGTGGGACTGGTACGAATGCTCCTGAGAACAGCACCTGGGGGAAGCACAGTAGGGGCAGCATCAGGGTGGCCTGGGTGGGCTCGGCCACCGCTGCTGAGGCTAGTAGGCCCAGTGCCAGGGCTGCGGCGGAGGCCAGGATGGTGCTGAGGAACAGGGAGGCGTAGACGGCGGTGTCGGCGGAGGGTAGGCGGTTGAGCAGGCGGAGCACTGCTAGTAGCAGGGCGTCGGCGGCGACTAGGACTGGCAGGAGGATTGCCGTCTTTGCCATGAGGTAGGGGCCGAGTCGCAGTACCGTGAGGCGTTCACGGCGGACTAGCGGTAGCTCGGTGCAGATCTGTAGCAGTCCGTAGGTGAGGCCGAAGAAGAAGGCGCCGAAGGCGATCCAGAAGCAGATCATTGCTGTGGATGCCGGGTCTGGGGAGGCGGGGTTGAAGGCGCCGGGGCGGAACAGCATCGCGAACATGGCGATGATCACGAGTGGTGAGCCGACGAGGACTGCTGCGGATAGCCGGTTGCGTGTCAGGATCTCCGCCGAGCGGCGTGTCAGCAGCCACCACTGACGCAGTGGGCCAATGAGCTTCGGCATGTCAGGCAATGACGAGGCCTCGTCGCCGAGTTCGTCTGGCTCCTCGCTCTCGGCCACCGATGGTGTGTCCGCCGCGACGCCATACGCTTCTTCGACGCTGTCAGTTCCGAAGTGTTTGAGCAGCCCCTCCGGTGACCCCCGGTACACCAGCCGTCCGCCCGGGGCGAGAAACGCGACCGTGTCCGCACGGAGTAGGTCGGCGGGGGTGTGGGTGGTGAGGACGATCGTCGTTCCCTGACTTGCCAGGCCGCGCAGGAGTCCCAGCAAGGCTGCTCCTGCGGCCGGGTCGAGACCTGAGGTCGGCTCGTCCAGGAACAACACCCGTGGCCTTGTCAGCAGCTCCACCGCGATGCTTGCCCGCTTCCGCTCGCCGCCGCTGAGCAGCCCGACGCGCTGCTCCGCCACGGCTGTCAGGCCGAGGGCGGCCAGCGCTCGGCGCACCGCTCCAGCCACCTCCTCGGCTGGCGTCCCGGCGGGCAGCCGCAGCTCGGCGGCGTAGCGCAGGGTGCGGGACAGGGGCAGCTCCCGGTGCACGATGTCGTCCTGCGGCACGTACCCGAACCCGCCGCGCCGGGGCGCCGGCGGCTGCCCGCCGTGCGTCACCGAACCCGCGTCCGGCGCCCGCACGCCGGCCAGCACCTCCAGCAGCGTGGTCTTGCCCGCGCCGCTCGCTCCGGCGATCACGAGTACTGAGCCGGGTGAAACGGACAGCGACACCTCGCTCAGCACCTCGCGGCCACCGGCCACGCGCAGCCGGAGGCTGCGAGCTCGTATACCGATCGCGGTCATCGCGGTCCCCTCTATACGGATTGTCTGTGAACTGATTCCAGCAGCATGGCCCTCTCAGGCACATAATGGGTCATGACCGCGTTCGCTGAGCTGCGAGCCACTGAATACGCCTACCTCGATGAGCAAGGACAGGTCTACCTCGACCACACCGGTGCCGGGCTGCCCGCGCGGCGCCAGCTCGACGCGCATGCCGAACGGATCCGCTACGGCTGCTACGGCAATCCGCACTCTGAGAACCCCACCTCGCTGGCCTCATCGCACCTGGTGGACCAGACGCGCGCCGCGATCCTCGACCACTTCAACGCCGATCCGGCCGAATACGCAGTGGTGTTCACGCCGAACGCCACCGGCGCCTGCCGGCTCGTCGGCGAAGCGTTCCCGTTCGGGAAGCGCTCACGATTAGTGCTGCCACTCGACAACCACAACTCGGTGAACGGTCTGCGGGAGTACGCGCGTGCTGGCGGAGCGCAAACCATCTATGTCCCCTTCTCTGGCCCCGACCTCCGGATCAGCGACGACGCGATCCGCCAGGTACTCAGCGAGGGCCGGTCGCGCCGCAGCGGCGGCAGAGGCCGCAGCAGTGCCATGGGCCTGTTCGCCTACCCCGCCCAAAGCAACTTCACCGGCGTCCACCACCCGCTCGCCTGGATCGCGACAGCGCAGCACCTCGGCTACCGCGTCCTGCTAGACGCAGCCGCCTACGTACCCACCAACCGCCTCGACCTAAGCACGGTGCACCCCGACTTCGTCACCGTCAGCTGGTACAAAGTCTTCGGCTACCCGACCGGCCTCGGCGCCCTCATAGCCCGCCGAGCAGCCCTGGCCGAGCTGCGCCGTCCCTGGTTCTCCGGCGGCACCATCCACGTCGTCAGCGCGCAGGGCGACTGGCACAAGATGGCCGACGACGAGACCGCGTTCGAGGACGGCACCCTCAACTTCCTGAGCATCCCCGACATCGCCGAGGGCCTGCGCTGGCTGTCGGAGGTCGGCCTGGACGCCGTCCACGAGCACGTCGCCGGGCTCACCGCCCGCCTGCTGACCGGCGCGGCGGCCCTCACCCACACCAACGGCGAGCCGCTGGTCCGCGTTTACGGCCCCACCGACGGCGACCGCCGCGGCGGCACGGTGACGCTCAACGTCCTGGATCCCGAGGGCGCCATCGTCGACGAGCGCGCCGTCAGCAAGGACAGCGCCGCGCGCAGCATCTCCCTGCGCACCGGCTGCTTCTGCAACCCCGGCGCGGGCGAGGCGGCGTTCTCCATATCCCGCCGCCTGCTGGCCGGCGCCGTCCGCCGCACCACCGGCACCATCGACGACTACCTCCAGCGTCTCGGGCTGCCGTCCGGCGGCGCGGTCCGCGTCTCCTTCGGGCTCTCGTCCTCCCCCGGCGACGTCGACGCCTTCCTCGGCTTCATCGTCGACACCTACCGGGACCGGCCGCGCACCGACACCGGGCTCACCCCGCGCGAACGGTGCTGACCTGGAGCTGGTCCACACCAGGTAGAGCCCGTCGCAGACC
>JABFWL010000220.1 GCA_013362315.1 Catenulispora sp.
GACGAGGACGAGCCAGACGAGGACCCCGACGGCGAAGCCGACCACGAAGACCGCGTACCGCCCGCCGCCCGGGGCTGCCCGCCGGAGCCGCCCGCGCACGCGGCGGCCGCCACTCCCACCGCGCTGACGGCGGCGAGGACGGCCAGCGCCCGCTTGCGCGAAGGGCCGGCCGGCGACGGGAAACGGGACATCCACGGGCGAATCATCCGACAATCATCCACTGATCGTCCGCCGGTTCCCAAACCCGACTGGTCAGCGCTTCGCACCCGATCATGCTGTGACCGTGTGTAATGAGATCAACACACGTCGATTCGGTATCTTCCTTGGGTGCAATCCGACGAGCACCGCACCCGGATCCGCGGCGGCGTCCCGCTGACCGGCTGGCCCGAGGAGCGCACCGTCGAGCCGTCCTCCGCGACGCGCGTCATCGACCTCGCCCTGCGGATCGGGGAGCTGCTGCTGGCCAGCGGGGAGGGCAGCGAGGACGTCGAGGTGGCGCTGGCCGGCATCACCGAGGCGTACGGCCTGCACCGCTGCGAGACCAACGTCACCTTCACCGTGATCACGCTGTCCTACCAGCCGAGCCTCACCGACACCCCGATCTCGCTGGAACGGGTGGTCCGGCACCGCACCGTCGACTACACCGGCCTGGCCGACCTGCACCGCCTGGCCGTCGAGATCAGCCTGGGCGGCGTGTCGCTGGAGGAGGCCTACGGCCGCCTGGCCGCGATCCGCCGCAACAAGTACCCGTATCCGCACTGGGTCATCGTCGCCAGCCTCGGCGCCATCGCCGCCACCGCCGCCATCCTGGTCGGCGGCGGCTATCGTGCGTCCCTGGTGGCCTTCGTCTGCGCCATCGTCGGCGACTTCCTCTACCGCCGCCTCGGCCGCCTCGGGCTGCCGCCGTTCTACCTGCTCGCGGTCGCCGCGGTCCCCGGCGCCATCGCGGCGATCGTCCTCGACCGCCTGGGGGTGAACGTCAACAGCTCCGCGGTGGTGGTGGGCGGGGTGTTCACGGTGCTGCCGGGGCGGGCACTGGTCGCCGCGATCCAGGACGGCCTGACAGGTTTCTACATCACCGCCTCGGCCCGGCTGCTCGAAGTGCTGTTCATGATCGGTGCCCTGGTTAGCGGCATCACCCTGGTCCTGATGGTGGGCCGGCACGTCGGGGCCGGCTTCATCGTCGACGAGCAGCTGGCCCCGGTGCGCGCCGAGCCGGCCTACGCGGTGGTCGCCGCGGCGCTCGGCGTGTCGTTCGCGGTCGCGGTCCACACGCCGCGCCGGATCCTGCCCTTCGCCGCCGGCGGCGCGGCCTTCAGCTGGGCCGGCGTGACCTACGGCGCGCAGTGGGGCCTGTCGCCGGTGATCGCCACCACGGGCACCGCGATGACGATCGGCTTGATCGGTTACGTGGCTGCGCGCACACAGCGGACATCCGCACTGCCCTATGTGATCCCGGCGATCGGCCCCTTGCTCCCGGGCTCGGCCGTGTACTTCGCGATGCTCCAGATCACGAGCGGCGACAGCGGCCGCGGTCTGGCCTCGCTGGAGACGGCGGTGTCGCTCGGTCTCGGCATCGGAGCCGGCGTGAACCTCGGCGGCGAGCTGGCCCGGGTCCTGGGCCGGATGTCGCGTCAGAAGGAGCTGGTGTCGCGCTTCCGGCAGCGGCTGGGCTCGGGCGGCAGCGCCATGGGCGGCGAATAGGACCGGGCCCTGGACAGCAGCAAGGGGCGTCCCCGAAGTCCTCCGGAAACGCCCCTCAGCGTCTACATATGCGCAGCGCTTTTGCGCCCTCTACCTATAAGCAGGTCCGTGACGCGGGTCAGCCACCACTCTTGCGCCGGAACTGCCGCTTGGCCCCGGCCCGCCCGTGCGCGGAGTGGATCTTCGAGTCCCCGGGGCCGCCGCCGGCCCCCCGCGCAGAGTTCCCCTTCTTGGCCTCCAGCGCCTCAAGAAACTTCCGCTTCTGCTCCTCAGCGTCCGAAGCCGCCTCCGGCCCACCCCCCGGCTCGCCGGGCTCCGACTGCGATCCCGCCGCGGTGGTGTCCATACCGGCCTCCTGATGATGTGCGATGTGACGAATGTGCTGTCCCGGCCAGCCTGCCATGACCGGCACATCCGGCACCACACGGATACGGCGCGCCGCCCCCTCCCGTCACATCTTTCGGCTCGCCGACGCCGCTGCCCGCCGAACCAGGGGCGAGAACAAGGTCGGAAGTGGTGGGCGCCGTGGCCTCGTCTAACGGTAGGATTCCGGAGTCAAGCCCTCGTAGCTCAGGGGATAGAGCACCCGCCTCCTAAGCGGGGGGTCGTTGGTTCGAATCCAACCGGGGGCACTCGGTGCCAGCTGTTCTCGCTGCTCCCACCTGCGTCGATTTGCTTCGATCTGCTGCGATCAGCAGGACCGGTCCCCCGGCCGCAAAAGTACGCTTGTCGCATGACGGGGCCTCTGTGCCGAGCCTGGAATGCCAGATGGCGCTCGGCGGCGGCAACCTCTACGTCGTCGACCGCTTCTCTCAGACGCTCGTCGCCATGGACGCCGCCACCGGCAGGACCCTCTGGCAGTACCACGACCCGAGCCCGGCCAAGAGCCATGACATGTACTGGTACGTCGCCGACGACACCTCCGTCTATATCGGCTACGACAACACCGTCCGCGCGTTCACCGCGAAGTGATCGTGCCCGAAGCCGAGTCCAGAGCAGCGCCGCTCAGAGCTTCGTTTCCGGCCCCCACCCGGTCAGCTCATAGTTGAAGTACGCGTTCGGAAACGTGAACCGGCCTGGTTCGAGCCCGTTGAGCCCGCCCGACCTGTCGTAGGCCTTGAAGATCTCGATCGCCCGGGTCAGACAGTTGTCGGTGGCCAGCGAGTAAGGCCGCGCGAACCCGGCCACCACCTTCGCGTCGGCCGCTCTCTGGTCGTCCGCGGCCGTGTCTGTACAGCGATAGGTGCGATAGCCGCCCGACTCGTCCATCGTCGCGAAGTCGTGCAGCATCTGCTGCTCCGAACCGTGCCGCCGCCAGTTGTGGCTCTGCAGCGTCGCCCCGTAGTCCCAGCCGCTGCCGTCCGCGTCGCGGTACGACCAGGCCACATGCCCGAACCCGAGCGCGCCGTCCGGCGCGTCGACCATGCAGACCCGTCCGGCCGGCGCCGCGGCCGCCACCGTCCCGCTCGCCGAAACGACAGCACCGGCCGCCATGGCGACCGCGGTCACGCTTCTCACGAAAACATCCATCTCGAGCTCCCGCCGATGTCGAGGGGATCCCCGCGATCCCGAGATCATCAACGTCTTACCAATGCGGTCGGACACGGCCGGCCACTGCCGAACGCGGTCGGACACGGCCGGTGTCTCGTACGTCTCACTCCCTCGTTGAGCGGAATGCTCTAAACCGCGCCAGTGTTAGAAAACCCCGAAGGACGACGAAGGTCTCATCGAAGGAGAACCACCATGGCAGGCACCCTTCTCATCGCGTACGACGGCTCCGCGGACGCGAAGACCGCGCTGGAGTACGCCGCCAAGACCTTCCCCGGCCGGGAAGCCGTGGTGCTCACCGTATGGGAGCCGCTGATGGCGCAGATGGGCGTCGCCGAGGCCTTCGTCGGGGTCAGCGTCTCCGAGGACGAGGAAGCCGTCGTGGAGCAGGGAGCCGAGCTGGTCGCCGAGTCCGGCGCGAAGCTGGCCGCGGAGCTGGGCCTGAAGGCCACGGCGCGCTCGGCGTCCGAGGGTGCGCAGTCGGTGGCCGACACCATCGACCGGCTCGCCGACGAGCTCGACGCCGAGCTCATCGTCACCGGCTCGCGCGGCCTCACCGGCCTGCACTCGCTGCTGGTCGGCAGCGTCTCCGGCAAGGTCCTGAAGCACGCGCGCCGTCCGGTGCTGGTGGTTCCGTCGGCGCACCTGGTCAAGGCCCGCAGCGAGGCGCCCGCGAGCGCCATCGAAGGCGCCGACGCCTGAGCCGTACTGCTCCAAAAGACCTGTACTGTTCCGAGAACTTTGCACTACACCGAAAAATCTGCGCTGTACCCAAAGCTGCGGCCGGTCGCTTTATGAGCTCTGCGACCGGCCGCTTTGCTGTAGCTATTCAGTTCAGCATTTGCTGAAGCACTTTAGTAGCGCTCAGTCCTTCAAGCGTTCCGACAACGTTCGCATCCCGCGGCTTGCCGCGGACTTCACCGTGCCCCGCGTCACGCCGAGCGTCCGCGCGATGTCGGTCTCGGAGAGATCGGCCCAGTAGCGCAGGATCACCACCTCGCGCTGCCGCGTCGGCAGCTCCCGCACCGCCTGCACCACCTCGCGGTGCTCCAACGGCAGCATCGCCGTCGCCTCGGCCGCTTCCACGTCCGGGACGAACAGCGGCCGGTACTCGCGCTCGGTCTTCCGGCGCCGCTGCACCGACCGCGCGCGGTTCACCACCGCGGTGCGCAGGTAGGCGGACGGGCTGGCGACGTTCTCCAACAACTCGGACCGGGACCAGAGTTTGACGAAGACCTCCTGGACCGCGTCCTCCGCGCTCGCGAGGTCACCGAGCATGAGCACCGCGAGCCGGGTCAGCGGCAGCCGGTGCTGGGCGTAGAGCTCCGCCACGTCGCTGGCGCCGCTTCGGCCGTGGCATTCCGGGGCGGACAGAACCATCGTGGTCATAGACCAAGGTTCGCCTGGTGGACCCGCCTGGCGTAAGCGGCTGAAGTCTAGTCGACCCCCTCCCATAGGGGGATCTGCGCATACGACTCAGGGCTTATATCGGGGCCCTTCGACATCCGCCCTGGGGGTGCCGTACGCGCCGCGCGCCGCACGTGCAGCACCACGACCAGCCCCACAGTGAACGACAGCACGTGGCCGATGGCCGTGTAGTCGCCGCCGTCGATGCCCTCCAGCAGGCTCGGCGTGGCTCCGGCCAGCGCCACGGCCCAGACCACTCGCACCCACGTCCTCCGCGCGCACCCGATCGCCACGACCATCGCCGTCACGACCAGATACGAAGGCCCGGTGTCCCAGTCGTGCGCCTCCGAACCCGGCAGCGAGCCCTGGTGGATCCGCCACCACACCAGCCCTTCGGTCAGCGCGCTCACGCCGATGTGGACCGACGCCAGCAGGACCACGGTCCGGCGCGCGCCCAACGCCGCGACCACGCTGAACAGAGACAGCGCGAAGAACGGCCACACCCCCGCCGACTCCTGAGGCACGAACGCCGAGGCCACGAACGCCTCCGCCGGATGCCCCGCCGGCCGCAGGTTGTCCAGGTTCGTCGAGGACCAGTCCAGGAGCCGTCGCAAGTGGTCGGCCGAGATCCGCTCCTCGATGTTCCCGACGACCGCCAGCGTCACCGCATACCAGAACGCGGGGTTGCGGAGCAGCCGCGAGAGGACGTCGCGGACTTGGGCGGCGGACAAGGCAACCCCTTTCTCACTCAGGGAACCATCCTGCCAACACCGCCGCCCATGCCGCGTAATCCCGGTGATCTTCCCCTTAATGATCGCTTCTTGGTATGTCTACTGCGGTGGCTGTTTTTTGGTCCACGGGTAGACACGGCGGCCGAGGAGCGTGCGACAGACAGTGGACGGCGATTTTCTGGCCGAGCAGTTCCGCGAGCACCGGCCCCGGCTGCGCGCGGTGGCGTACCGGATGCTCGGCTCGCTGAGCGAGTCCGATGACGCGCTTCAGGAAGCGTGGCTGCGGGCCAGCGCAGCGCGGACCGAGGAGGAGATCCGCAGCTACGACGCGTGGCTGATCACGATCGTCGCCAGGGTCTGCCTGAACATGCTCCGCACCCGTACCCAGCGCCGCGAGGACTCGCTGGAGGTGCACATCCCCGACCCGGTGGTCTGTGCCGTCGACGGGACCAGCGCCGAAGACGAGAGCAACCCCGAGACCCTGGCCCTGACCGCCGACTCGGTCGGGCTGGCGATGATGATCGTCCTGGACACGCTCGCGCCGGCCGAGCGCTTCGCCTTCGTACTGCACGACATGTTCGCCGTCCCCTTCGAGGAGATCGCCGAGGTCCTGGAGAAGACCCCGGCCGCCGCCCGCCAGCTGGCCAGCCGTGCCCGGCGGCGGGTCGAGGGCCGGGCGCCGGTCCCCGATCCCGACCTGGCCACCCAGCGCGCCGCCGTCGACGCGTTCTTCGCCGCGGCCCGCGACGGCGACTTCGAGGCCCTGGTCGCCGTGCTGCACCCGGACGTGGTGCTGCGCGGCGACGGCGGCGGTCGGCTGCGCGGCGGCATCCTGCTCACCGGCGCCGAGACCGTCGCCTCGCAGGCCGCGCTGGCCCGGGCGATGGCGCCGTTCGTCCGGCCGGTGCTCGTCAACGGCACGGCGGGGGCGTTCGCCACCCGGGACGGCGCGCCGTTCGCCCTGCTCGCGTTCACGGTCGTGGACGGCAAGGTGGCGCAGATGCAGGTGATCAACGACCCGGAGCGGCTGGCGGAGATCGCGAAGGCGCTGGGATAGCGAGCGCTGATAGGGAAGCACTTGTAGCAAGCACTTGTAGCAAGCACTTGTAGGCATGCACTGATAGCCGAACGAGCCGCGGCGTCGGAATTCGACGCCGCGGCTCATTAGGTGCCGGAGTGTGCCGGACTTCTCAGGAGACCGGAACGCGTCCCGGCTCGAACACCTGCGGCGGCACCGGCGGCGCCGCCTTCTCCAGCGCTATCCCCGGCACCCACCGCAGCGCCTTCGGCAGCGTCCAGTTCCGCTCGCCCAGCACGCTCATGATCGCCGGGACCAGGATCCCGCGCACCAGCGTGGCGTCCAGCGCCACGGCGCTCGCCATCCCGATGCCGATCATCTTCATCGGCGTGAACGGCATGAAGGCGAACAGCGAGAACACCGCCACCATGATCATCGCCGCGCTGCTCACCACGCCGGAGGAGGAGCTGACGCCGCCGGCGATCGCCTGCCGGGTCGGCACCCCGCGCAGCCGCAGCTCGCGGATCCGGCTCAGGACGAACACGTGGTAGTCCATCGACAGCCCGAACAGGATCACGAACATGAACAACGGGAGCCAGGCCACGACGCCGCCGTAGGCGTGGAAGCCGAGCTGCTTCTCCAGGTGCCCGTCCTGGAAGATCCACTTCACGATGCCGTAGGAGGCGAACACCGACACCAGGTTCACCGCCACCGCGGTCAGCGCGATCGCCAGCGAGCGGAAGGCCGCGACCATCAGCAGGAACGCCAGCAGCAGGACGAAGCCCACAACCAGCGGGGTGGTGCGGTGCAGCCGGTCGCCGAAGTCGCTCTGCCCGGCCGCCTGGCCGCCGACGTTGTACTCGATGCCGGACACGTGGCCGAACGTCGCCGGGAGCACCCGGGTCCGCAGGTCGTCGAGCGCGGCGGCCGAGGCGCTGTCCGCGCCGTCGCCGGCCAGCGGCACGGACACCGCCAGGTAGCTGCCGTCGACGCTGGACTGGGTGGTGACCTGGGAGCCGTTCGGCAGCATCTTCTCCATCGCGGCGATCGCACCGGTCACCGCGGGGCCCTTCACCACCTTCGGGTCACCGTGCACGATCAGCTGCGCCGGGGCCGGTCCGCCGGGGAAGGCGGCCTCCAGGCGCTCCAGGGTGTGGCTGATCGGCTTGCCGTAGGTCAGGTCGGCGCCGCCGGAGTTCTCGGCCTTCAAACCGGTGCCCGGGATGGCCAGGGCGACCAGCAGCAGGCCCGCCGGGACGCCCCACAGCAGCGGGCGCTTCACCACCCGGCGCACCAGGAACCGCCAGAAGCGGGACTCCCGCGCCACGGTCCGGCGCTTGCCGAGGAACGGCACCCGACCCTTGTCGATCTTGTCGCCGAACCAGGACAGCAGCGCCGGCACCACGGTCACCGAGCCGAGCATCGCCATGCCGACCACCAGGATGGTGCCGACGCTCCAGCCGGAGAACACGTCCATGCCGGTCAGGAACAGTCCGCCCAGGCTGGCCATCACGGTCAGGCCGGAGACCAGGATCGACCGGCCGGAGGTGCCGGCCGCGATCCGCAGCGCCTCGCGCGGCGACCGGCCCAGGGCGCGTTCCTCGCGCTCGCGGCGGATGTAGAACAGGGAGTAGTCCACGCCGACCGCCATGCCGATCAGCAGCACCACCGAGGACGCGCTGTCGTCGATCGGCATCCAGTTGCCGGGGATCGCCAGCAGCGAGATCGAGGCCACCACCGCGGTCAGCGCCAGCAGCAGCGGGATCGAGGCCGCGACCAGGGCGCCGAAGACCACCACCAGCAGGAACAGGGTGACCGGGACCGAGCTGAACTCGGCCCGCTGCAGGCCCGCGGAGACGATGTCGTTGACGGCCTTGTCGACCGAGGCGGTGCCGGCTTCCTCCACCCGGATGCCGGGGTGCGCGACCTGGATCCGGTCCACGGTGGCCAGCGCCTTGGCGACGGTGTCCTTCGCCTTGTCCTTGTCCCCGGCCACGACGAAGGTCACCAGGGCCGACTTGCCGTCCTTGGACACCAGCGCCTTGCCGGCGGCGGCGTCGTCGAGCGGCGAGCGGACCTGGACCGCGACGTCCGGGGTGGCGCGCAGCGCGGCCGCGACGTCGGAGACCGCGGCGCGGAACGCCTTGTCGCCGCTGAAGGACGCGCCCGACAGGCTCTGGACCAGGACGCTCTCGCTCTGCTGCGAGATGCCGGAGGCGTTCAGGGCCCGCTCAGCCCGGCCGGCTTCGCCCGGATCATAGGCCTGCTTCTTGACGCTGTGCGCCATGCCGCCGATGACGACCGCCGCGACGATCAGGGCGAGCCAGCCGAAGACCGCGGTCTTCTTGTGGCGCGCGCTCCAGCCCGCCACCCTTTCCACCAAGGGCGGACGTGCTGTTAGCTTGGACATGAGAGATCCCCTCCATGGCTGGGCCATCGATGTGTGAGAGCTGACGTGACTGGCTGGTGCGGGGTTCTGCAGGCCGGGCGGATGCTGCAACATCTGCCCGGCTGCTCTTTTTCTGCTTTTGCTGCTTTCCGCTGTTAGCGCTGCTTGTAGTGCTTCCAGTGCTTCCAGTGCTTCCAGTGCTTCTCGCCTGGTTCAGGCGGCTTCTGACGAGCCTGCTGTGCTCAGCGGCCCCGGTGCCGCCAGCATCCGCCGTGCCGGGCCGAGCGGGTCCCGGCCCGCGACCGCCACGCGCAGGACGCTGACGTTCACCCGGGCGGTGGCGACGAGGACGTAGTTGAAAGCCAGGAACAGGACCAGGGAGACGGCCGCTGCAACGGTCGCCGACAGGTCGCTGCCGATGAAGAACCCGACGGCGTCCTTGCCGTGCGGGCCGTGCGGGAAGTAGCCCCAAGCCATGCCGTGGACGGTCTGGCCGTCGAAATCCAGGGGCAGGTAGCGGTACCAGACCGGGGTGGTGATCATCGCGAGGAAGCTCAGCCAGACGGCGAAGACGACCGTGTCGAGCAGGAACAGTGGGACGTAGAGCACGGTGAAGTGCGCTAGGCCGCGCTGCGTCACGCCGTCCCGCCATACCGCCTTGAGGTTCCCGAAGAAGCCTTCGGCGGTGTTCATCGGCTCCAGCGGCGGCAGGCCTTCCGGGACGACGACCCGGGAGCGTCCGCGCTCCAGCACCACACAGCCGCGGATGAAGTAGGCGGTGCCGATCAGCAGGGGGAGGCCGGCCCAGATAACCACGAGGGCACCGGAGGTCACGGTCATCGTGGTGACCACGCAGAACAGGACCGTGCCGACGACGAGGTAGCTGAACAGGTACCACGCCGAGCTCCAGACACCGGAGGAGAACGCCATACGCAGCGGATTGCGGTGCATGCGCAGGCGGGTCCACACCGGCGTGTCGTAGAGCGAGTTCAGGTCCTGGGCGCTCATTCGACGCTCCGGAGCAGGCGTTCGATCTCACCGACCTTGAGGTCGAGCGTGCGCAGCTCGGTGAGCAGTTGGTCTTGCTTCTCCACCGCCTCTTCCGCGAGCTTGCGGTAGGCGGCGTACGCCACCGAGTCCGCGCGGTGCTTCTGCAGCTGGAAGAACGACACGATGCTCACCGCGATGGCCGTGAAGATGATCGCGATGATCACCACCGCGATGACTCCGCTGTTCCCGCCGCCACCGCTGTCGGCGAGTACCACTCCCGTGTTCATCCGTCTCCACCCTTCGTCTTCCCGTCTGTCTCCGGATCAGCCCCTGGTGCGGATCCGGCGTCCCGCGCCACGGTCTCGGCGATCGTCTTCGCGTCGAGCGTCAGCGCGAACGGCATCAGCTCGAAGTACTTCATGGCCTTGCCGTCCTCGGACAGCTCCAGGTGGCCGGCCACCAGGCCGGCCGCCTCCAACCGCTCCAGATGCATATAAAGGAGTGGACGCGACAGACCGAGCCGCCGGGCCAGCTCGCTCACGTGCACCCGACCGCCTTCCCGAGCCGAGGTGTACAACTGCGCGACGATGCGCAGCCGTTGGGCGTGGCCCACGGCGCCCAGGGTCGCGAGCAGTTCCTCGGTGTTCAGGGCGGCCTCCTCATCCACGGTGAGCATCTCGCTATCACCTGTAAGTTGAGACTGACAGGTGCCTGTGAAGACTGTCAAGTGTCCGGTGAGCCCGAGTAGTCGCCGCCGCTGCCCTACACTGGTCGCCATGAGCGAGAACTCGGGCTGGGACGCCGACGAGCGCATCGTGGACTGGGACGAGATGTTCGGCGAGGTGCTTCCCGAGCAGACCGAGGACGACCTCGGCGACCGCGACTCGTCCGGCACTTCCGGAGCCGGCGATCGGGCTCGGCTGCTGGAGCTGATGGCCGACCGTCCTCCGCACTATCAGGACTGACGGGCACTGAGGCGGACTGACGGGGACTGAGACGGACTGCCGCACCCGTTGCGGCGAGCGTCACCCCGTCCGTGATCAGGGGGCTTGACATCCGCTGGTCGGCGGACTAAGTTTTCACGACGTTGCCCCTTAGGGACGCACCGCGAAAGCGGATGGTTACCCGGGGTGATCATCAGCAGGAGCCAACCCGATCTGAAGTCGTCGCCATAGACCTATGGGCCCAGTGGCGTCGACCGAATCGTGTTCTCCTGGTGTCGGAGCCTGTGAATCGCATATCCGAACAGCTGGCGAACAGCCGATTTGGAAGCGGGAAACAAGAACGATACAGTCTGATGCGGCGCAGCGGAGCGAATAGCTCCACAGCGAATCGCAAGAAATTGCGAGAAGCGCGGCGGATCTGCTAAGATCTAAAGCGAAGCAAGACAAAAGAAAAACAAAGCAGAACAGCAGAACAAAGCAGCAGGACCTGACAATGCCGGGTCGCCAGCGGTCAGAACGGAAGTTCTGGTACGAGTGGTTCGGGCGTCTGTTACTTGAGAACTCAACAGTGTGCCGATTAATTTCGATGCCATGTGACATCAGCGGCTGCTCTTCATGGGCGCTACGCTGATGTCTATTGAACACATGGTTAGTAGACGCTCCTCGACCCCCGTCGGGGATGATCGATCTACTCGCCAGGTGACTCTTCTGACACCTCTACCGACCCTATTCCGGTTGGTTGGTGATATTCATCGATGGAGAGTTTGATCCTGGCTCAGGACGAACGCTGGCGGCGTGCTTAACACATGCAAGTCGAACGGTG
>JABFWL010000596.1 GCA_013362315.1 Catenulispora sp.
CTCCCCCTGGCGCGACCGATCCCTGCGCACCGTCACCGCCTCGGGCACCGTGTTCGCCCTGATCTCGATGCTGGCCCTGGTCGCCCTCCCCGTCTCCCTCGGCGCCGTCGGCCTGCATCCCTCCGACGCCGGCGTCCTCATGGCCGCCTCCACCGCGACCGTCGTCCTCGCCCGGCCGCTCGTCCGCAGCGGTCCGGTCGCCGCGCTCTCGCACGCCGCCACCTTCGTCCTCGGCTACCTCCTCATGGCCGCCGGCCTCCTCGGCTACGCCGCCGCGCACACCCTGCCCACCCTCGTCTTTCCGGCCGCCCTCTACAGCCTCGGGAACCTCCTCGTCATGGGCCGCTCCTTCGCGGTCGTCAGCGAGCTGGCCCCGGCCGCGGCGTCGGCGCGCTACCTCGCGGTCTACGGCCTCAGCTGGGGCGTCGCGACCCTGCTGGCGCCGCTCGCCGCCGCCTGGCTGATCGGCATGTCGGGGGGCCCGGCGCTGTTGTGGGCCGCGACGGCGGTGCTCTGCGCCGTCATGGCCGCGATCCAGCCCCGGCTGCTCGCGCGGGTGCTGCCCGCCGCCCCGGCCGATCTTGCTGTGATCCACTCCACAAACGCCGTGGCGGAACGCTACGATGCGGTGTCGATCTGAGTTGTTCTGTTGCTAGCTCTTGCTCTGATGTGCCTGCAGTGCCGCCAGGAAGGTTCAGCACCGTGATCCACGCTCGCTCGGTCCGTCTCGCCGCCGTCGCCGTCCTCGGCGGGGCCGTGGCCCTCGCCACCTCCGCCTGCGGCGGTCCGATGCAGGCCGGAGCCGCGGCCGTGGTGCAGGGCCAGCGCACCTCCGACCGGGACCTGCAGAGCGACGTCGCCGCCTATGTGCGGCTGGCCGAGGCCAACGGCGTGGCCGAGCCGGGCAGCACCACGGACCAGGAGCGGGCCAGCCTCGCCAACGCCCAGATCGGCTTCCTGGTGCAGAACGCCCTGTGGCAGAAGGTGGCGGACGACCTCGGCGTGAAGATCGGCGCGGACGCCGACGCCGAGCTCGACTCCACCCTGGTGCAGGAGACCCGGGCCGCCGTCGGGCCGCAGTTCCACGGCAGCGACAACGAGGCGGTGGCGCTGGCCTTCGCCAAGTCGCAGAGCGCCAACGGGCTCTCGCCGGGCCTGGTGCCGGTGTTCGTGCACTACCAGGCCCTGATCAAGGCGGTCATCGCCAACCAGGCCGCCAAGCTCCACGTGGCCGCCGACACCCAGGACCCGACCGCCGCTCCGGCCCTGCAGAAGGCGATCGTGCCGATGCTGGACAAGGCGGCCAAGGAGATCGACGTCAAGATCTCGCCGCGCTACGGCGCCTTCGACGCCGGCCGGCGCCAGCTCGTCGCCGCCGACACCTCGTGGATCCACCCCACCCAGGCGCAGCTCGACAAGGCGCTGTCCCAGATGCAGCAGCAGCCCCAGTAACGAGGCTTGTAGGAGCTCAAGAAGCCGCGTACCGCTCGGCGATCGCGCGATACACCTTCTTGCGCTCCCAGTTCAGCTCCGGCGTGTCCGGACCCGTCATCTTCACCGTGCTGTACGCGGCCAGGTCCAGATCCTTGCGCGGGTCCTTCTCGTCGTGCCGTGCCCGATATGTCGAGAACGTGAACCAGAAGGCGCTGTCGAAGCCTGCCTCCTCGAACACGTCGAAGAGCTCTGTGAAGTACGCGACCTGCTCGTCCTCGCTGCGCAGATAGTCGCCGGCGACCACCGGCGGCTCCTGTGAGTGGTCCAGGATCGCCCACCCCATCCCGCCGCGGTCCCCGGCGCCGACGTAGGTGGTGCAGCCGTACTCCGTGGCCACCACCGGCTTGCCGTGCTTGAAGAACTCCTTCACGTGCTCCCGGAAGCCGTCCCGGTTGTTCGCGTCCCGATAGGCGTCCACGGCGACGAAGTCGAACGGCCGCCAGTCGATGAACTCCCACGGACCGGCGGCGTAGGTGACCTTGCCGTGGAAGTGCTCGCGGATCACTTCGGCGGCCTCGGCCAGGTAGCCGTTCAGCCGGCCCAGGATCTCCGGGAAGCGGCTCCACAGCTCCTGCCCGCCGGTGCTCAGCGTGGCGATCCGGGCGTAGCTGTCGTCGCCGTCGAAATACCCGGGGCAGAACAGCGAGGTCTCGCACCCCGCGACGAACACCACCTCGGCCCCGGCGGCCCGGATCTGCTCGGCACGCCGCGCGCAGTCGGCGAAGTGCTCCAGCAGCTCCTCGCGGGTCAGCTCGCACGGGAACGGCGCGAACCAGACCTCCAGCCCGGCCTCCGCAGCCGCGCGCGCCGCGGCCTCCAGCCGCTCCGGGACCGCGCCGGAGACCCGGACGCTGGTGCAGTGCAGCTCCTCGGCGATGATCCGCAGCTCCTTGCGCGCGGTCTCCGGCGCGAAGTCCGGCCGCGAGTCGTGCCCTCCGGGAAAGAAACCGGTGTCGTAGTTGATGCCCTTGCCGCGCATGAGAACCCTCCCGTGATGTCTGTACGTGTGGTGGCGCGTACGCCGGGTCAGACGCGATATATCGTATCAGCGCACTGCTGGCTGCGGGCTGGCGGCGTCGGAGTCCGCGCCGGTGCCGGCGTCCGCCGCACCAGCCTTGACCCGCTCCGCGATCAGCTTCTCCAGCGGCTCGACCGCCGCCCCGCCGAGCACGCACGCGCCGCCGATCGCCGCCACCAGCAGCACCGTCCCCAGCCACGCCATCGTCGACGGCGCCAGCGTGAACGCCCCGACCAGCCGAGCCAGGCACTCGGTGAGAAGCGCGCCGCCCCAGATCAGGCTGTACAGGTTCTCCTTCGCGCGGAACGCCGCGTCCTCCTTCAGCGCGTCCCAAGCCGCGATCCGCTGCGCGTTCCCCTTGGTGACGAACGGCTTCAGCCCTGCCGTCATCGCCGGCTTGCCGGCCCGCACCGACCACAGGATCCCCAGCGCGATGACGCTGCTGACCGCGGAATCCTTCGCGATCATCAGCCGGGCGTCGCCCGAGACGAACGTCAAGGCGATCGCCACGAGATTCACCGTCAGCATCAGCGTGGCCAGGGTGTTGGCCTCGCGCTTCACCACGAATCCGATGACGCTGCGGACCGCCGGCACCACGCTGGTGATCGCCAGCGCGGCCGCCGTGCCGACGCCGAATCCGGCGTGCAGCAGGTAGTAGCCGCCGAGCGGGAGCGCGATATCGATGGCGAGCGGGGCCAAGGTCTGCTTCACCGAGCCCGGCTCGGTGGTGGCGGCGGTCGCGGCGGTGGTGGTGGCGGTCATGGCAGGTCCTCCCCGATTGATTAGGTCGGACCTAAAGATAGGCTGGACCAACTCAATAGGTCAAGCCTAAGATTCGTCGTATGGAGACGACGAACACGGCGGGCCTCCGGGAGCGCAAGAAGCGCCAGACGCGCGAAGAGATCTCGGCGGTCGCCACCGCGCTGTTCGCCGAGCACGGCTTCGACCAGGTGACGATCGCCGAGGTCGCGGCGGCGGCCGGCGTGGCCAAGATGACCGTGACCAACCACTTCCCGCTCAAGGAGGACCTGGTCTTCGACCGCGCGGAGCACATCATCGGCGGCCTGGCCGGCGCGGTCGCCGGCCGCCCGGCGGGCGAACCGGTCCTGGCCGCCGCCCGCCGCTTCCACGCCGAGAGCCTCGCCGCCGGCGATCCCACCCTCGGCCACCTCGGCGTCCCGTTCGCGCGGCTGGTCGAAGCCAGCCCGGCGCTGAGCAGCCGGGAGCGGCAGATCCACGACCAGCGCGAGCAGGCGCTCGCCGAGGTCCTGGTCGGCCAGGCCCGGCCCGCCGACGAGCTGACCGCGCGCATCGTCGCCGCGCAGGTCGCCGGCGCCTACCGGGTCCTGTACTACACGGCCCGCCGTCTGCTCCTGGATGGCACGGAATCCGCGGCGCTCGTGGCCACCCTGAGCCGGACCGCCCGCCGTGCCTTCGACCTGCTGGCCGCCGACCTCAGCGGCTTCGATCCCCGGCCGCGCCTACGATCTACACCATGACCGACGACTCCGGCCGCATCGTCTTCCTCGCCACCTCCCCGCGCGTCGCCCTGGGGCTGCTGTCCTGGCCCGCGTGGGAAACGCTGCGCGAGGCGGACGTGGTCTTCGCCGGAGACACCGGCCACCCGCACATCCCCTACGTGGAACAGGCCACCGGCGCCGTGGTGACCCTGCCGGACCACAGCCCGGCGATGGCCGCCGAACGGCTCCTGGAGGCCGCCACGCCCGCGCGAACCGTCGTCTGGCTCACCGAGGACGAGGAGTACGACGGCGAACTCGCTGTGGCCCTCGGCAACCGGCTGGTGCAGGCGCACCTGGAAGCGCTGCCGGACATCGAGGTGCTGCCCGGCTCCTACGACCTGCCCGGTGCCCGGCTGCTGGACCTGGTGGACGTCATGAACCGGCTGCGCTCGCCGGGCGGCTGCCCGTGGGACGCCGAGCAGACTCACGCCTCGCTGGTGAAGTACCTGCTGGAGGAGGCCTACGAGACCGTCGAGACGATCGAGGACGGCGATCCGATGACGCCCGGCCCCGGCCGGGACGCGCTGCGCGAAGAGCTCGGCGACGTCCTCCTCCAGGTGATGTTCCACTCCCGCATCGCCGAAGAGCACGAGGAGGACCCGTTCTCCATCGACGACGTCGCCGACGGCATCGTCGCCAAGCTGATCCGCCGCCATCCGCACGTCTTCTCCGATGTCGACGCCCCCACCGCCGAACACGTCGCGGCGAACTGGGAAGTCATCAAAGCCGAGGAGAAGAAGCGCGGCTCGGTCACCGAGGGCGTGCCGATGACGTATCCGGCGCTCGCCCTCGCGGCGAAGCTGGCCGCCAAAGTCCGCAAGGCCGAGCTGCCGGTCCCGTCCGGACCCACGCCGGATCTTCCACAGACCCCCGATGAACTGGGCGAACAGCTGCTGGCGCTGGCCGTCGCGGCCTCGGAGGCGGGTTGGGATCCGGAGGAAGCGCTGCGGGCCGCCGCACGAAGGTACCGTAACCGGATCATTACGGCCGAGCAGGAGCTAGCCAGGGGGTAGGGGGTCCGGGTTACTCTGGGCGTGGTAGGCGAAGCGGATCGGCCGACTTCTCCTCATGACTCGTTCCTGACTTGGGAGAAGAGAACCACCATGATTGGCGACCTCCAGCCGTGGCACCTGATCGTTATCCTCGTTGTAGTGTTCCTGCTCTTCGGTGCGAAGAAGATGCCGGACATGGCCCGCTCGGTCGGCCAGTCCCTGCGGATCTTCAAGTCCGAGATGCGCCAGGGCGCGAAGGAGACTGAGGAGGTCGCCCGGCAGGCCCGCGAGGCCGCGACGGTGACCCCCGCCGTGGAGAACACCACGGCCGCCCCGGTCACCGACGCCGCGCAGAAGCAGGCCAACGCGAGCTGAGCGGCGCCGGCGCTCACGCCGTTTGGTTGTCGCGCTCGTCGTAAAACGCCAGGGCCTCTCGTGATATCGCGAGAGGCCCTTTGCACTGCACGTAACCGGCCGGACATAGCCGGGCGGCACTGGCGGGACGTCACCCGCCGGTCATCACCGGCCGATCACTGCCCGGGCAGCGTGTTCTGGAACGCCCCGTCCGCCGCGGCGTTCAGCCAGTCCTTCTGCGAGTCGTCGTGCCGCAGATCCGCGTACACCGCGGTGGTGATCAGCAGGTAGCGGTGGAAGCTGCCGAACTTGCCCTCGCGCGTGACGGCGGGGGCCTTGGCCAGCTTGTCGCAGGCGTCGGCGCCCGGCTGCCCGGCCGGCGGGCACCACTGCTTGTAGTCGCCGGTGTGCGCCGCGGCGCCCAGCTTCTGGTACACCTTCTGCGCGGTGTCCGAGTCCGGGTACGGGATGACCATCGCGCTGACGATGATCCGGTTCTGCTGGTCGGTCCACGAGGCGGCCATGAACGTGTCGCATTTGGCCGTCTTCACGATCTGCTGCACCACCGCGTCGCCGACCTTGTCGCAGGGCTGCTGTCCGGCGCCCCGCAAGGTGTAGGTGACGTTCTTGCTGTCGGTGAAGGTGGTGGAGACCAGGCCGGCCTGGGTGAAGGGCGTCTTGTCGGTCGAGTCCTTGTCCAGGTTGGCTCCGCCGCTCGGCGGCGCGGCCGACGACGGCGTGCCGGCGGTCGTGCCGGTGCCGCCGGTGGCGCCGGCCGAGCTGGTGTAGCTGTTGTCCGGGAAGGAGTTTCCCGACGTGGGGGTGGCCGGCGCGGCCGGAGTGGTCTGGGTCTGCGTCGGGGCGCCGTCGCCGGCCGCGTTCGGCGACTTCTTGTCGTCCTTGGTCAGGAAGAAGATCGCAGCCGCGGCGCCGACGATCGCCACCACGCCGGCCACGATGAACAGGACGTTGCGACGGCCGCCCTTGGCCGGCGGCGCAGCGCTCTGCGGCGGCTGCCCCGGCATCTGCGGAGGCGTGAACTGCGGCGGCGCCGGCTGCTGGAAACCCGGGTAAGGGCCGAAGCCGCTGCTCGACGGCGGCGGTCCCGGTGGGCGCGCGTCCTGGACCGGCGGCCCCTGCGGCGGGGGCTGCTGGGGGAACTGCGGCGGGAACTGCGGTGGGAACTGTGGCGGATACTGCGGCTGCTGAGGCGGCGCGTAAGGACCCTGGTTCCAACCCCCACCCTGCGGCTGCTGCTGAGGCGGCTGCTGCGGTTGCTGGGGCGGGGGCTGAGGTGTCCCCCACCCGGGCTGTATATGGGTTTCCCAAGGTGGCTGCTCCGACATAGCCGACAGCATAGGGAGTCTGTGTGTCCGAAGTGGAGGGGCCATCGGCGAACTCGGCGCCTATCGTCTCGTCTATGGTCAAGGAATGGCCGAAACCGTTACTCCCGACATCGCCTTCGAACGGCTAGCCGCCGCGATCCTGGACGAGATGTGGCAGCACCAACCCGACGCCGCCACCGCGCTGGGCCTGCACGAGCACGACGCCCGGCTGCCCGACCGGTCGGCCGCCGGACTCGCCGCCGAATCCGCGTGGCTGGCCGCGCGCGCCGCCGACCTCGCGGAGGTCGACACCACGGCCCTGTCGGTGCAGAACCGGGTGGACGCCGCGATCCTGGTCACCGAGCTGGCCGCGCAGCGCTTCCGGCTCGACGAACTGCGCGAACACGAGTGGAACCCCGCCGAGGCCAATCCCGGCGGCGCCCTCTACATGTTGCTGGCGCGGGACTACGCCCCCGCGGCCACCCGGCTCGCCGCCTTCGCCGGGCGCTTGGCGGCGGTCCCGGCGGCGTTGGCCGCCAACCGGGAACTGCTGACCGGCAAGCCGCTGTCGCGGATCCACGTCGAACTCGCCGTCGGCCAGTTCGAGGGCACGGCCGACCTCCTCGGGGCCGAGCTGGACGCGGCGCTGGAAGCGGCGCCCGAAGCGCGTACGGCGATCGACGCGGTGCGGCCCGCCGCACTGGCCGCGCTCCAGACCCACAGCGCGTGGCTCAAGGAGCGGCTGGCGGCCGGCGACGCCGGCGATGAACAGTTCCGCGACCCGCGCATCGGCGCCGAGCTGTTCGCCCGCAAGCTGTCGCTGAACCTGAACACCGAGGCCGACGCCGCCGCGATCCTGGCCCGGGCCGAGGCCGACCTCGAGCGGGTCACCGGCGAGATAGCCCAGGCGGCGGCCGACTACGAGGGCGTCGAGCTGCCCGCCTCCACCGTCGAGCGCTCGGCGCTGGTCCGCAGGGTGCTGAACCGGCTGGCCGACGCGGCTCCGGACAACGACAGCATCCTGGAATACGCGCGCACCGCGCTGCGGCAGCAGTTCGCCTTCGTCCGCGAGCGCGACCTGGTGACCGTCCACGACGACCCCTATGAGGTGGTCGCCATGCCGGAGATCAACCGGGGCGTGGCCGTCGCCTACTGCGACCCGCCCGGGCCGCTGGAGCCCGCCGCCGTGCAGACCATCCTCGCGATCTCGCCGACGCCGGAGGGCTGGACGCAGGAGCGGGTCGACTCGTTCTTCCGCGAGTACAACCTGCACATGCTCCACAACCTGATGGTGCACGAGGCGATGCCGGGCCATCTGCTGCAGTTGCAGCACTCGCAGCGGTTCACCTCCCCGACGGTCGTCCGCGCCGCGATGTGGTCCGGCTCGTTCGTGGAGGGCTGGGCGGTCTACGCCGAGGAGCTGATGACGCGGCACGGCTACCCCGGCGACGGCGACCCGGCGGCGGTGCGGATGCAGCAGCTGAAGATGCAGCTCCGGATGATCATCAACACCGTCCTGGACGGCCGCGTCCACAGCCACGGCATGACCGAGGATGAGGCCATGGCCCTGATGATGGAGCGCGGTTTCCAGGAGGAGGGTGAGGCGGCCGGCAAGTGGCGCCGCGCGCTGCTGAGCAGCGCGCAGCTGTCCACGTACTACGTCGGCTACGTCGAGGTCTCGGACCTGATCCGGGATCTGCGCGCGGCGCACCCGGACTGGTCCGAGCGGCAGCTGCACGACGCCGTGCTGGGGCACGGATCGCCGGCCGTACGCTACCTCAGGGAACTGCTGGAGCTGTAGGCCCTACACGTTCAGGTAGCGGAGGACCGCCATCACCCGCCGGTGGTCCTCCGCGGCAGGCGTGAGGTCCAGCTTGGTGAAGATGCTCGACGTGTGCTTCTCCACCGCCTTCTCGGTGACGAACAGCGAAGCCGCGATCGCCGAGTTCGACCGGCCCTCCGCCATCAGCCCGAGCACTTCCCGCTCGCGCGGCGTCAGCGTCTCCAGCGGGTCGTTCTTCTTGCGGCGGCCCAGCAGCTGCGCCACCACCTCCGGGTCCAGCGCGGTGCCGCCGGCCGCGACCCGCTTCAGCGCGTCGACGAACTCCTCGACCTCCGCCACCCGCTCCTTCAGCAGATAGCCGAGGCCGTTGGCGCTGGTGGAGAAGAGCTCCTGCGCATAGGCGGCCTCGACCGCCTGGCTGAACACCAGGATCGCCATGTCCGGGTGCTTGGCCCGCACCCGCACCGCGGCGCGCAGCCCCTCGTCGGTGAAGGACGGCGGCATCCGCACGTCGGCGACGACCACGTCCGGCCGGTAGGCCGCGGCCGCGTCCACCATGCCCTGGCCGTCGTCGACCTTCGCCACCACCTCGAAGCCCTCGTCGGCCAGCAGCCGGGCCAGGCCCTCGCGCAGCAGCACCGCGTCTTCGGCGATCAGGACACGGATGGGATCTGGCACGGAATCTCCATGATGATCTGGGTCGGCCCGCCGACGGGGCTGCTCACGGACAGGATGCCATCCAACGGCGCGATCCGGTCGCCGAGCCCGGCCAGCCCGCCACCGGCGCGCGCCTCGGCGCCGCCGATCCCGTTGTCGCCGACGCTCATCCGCAGCAGGCCGTCCCGGTGGTGCAGGTCGATCCAGGCGCGGGTGGCGTGCGCGTGCTTGGCCATGTTGGCCAGCGCCTCCGAGGCCACGAAGTACGCCGCCGACTCCACCTCCGGGCTCGGCCGGCCCGGCAGCGCGCCGTCCACCTCGACCGGGATCGGCGAGCGCCCGGCCAGCGCCGACAGCGCCGCGTCCAGGCCGCGGTCGGTGAGCACCGCCGGGTGGATGCCCCGGGCCAGGTCCCGCAGTTCGGTCAGGGCCAGCTTCACGCCCTCGTGCGCCTCGGCGACCAGCCGCGCCGCCGCCTCGGAGTCCTCCTCGGTGCCGGATCTCAGCTTCGACTTGGCCCGGCCCAGGTCCATGGCCAGCGCCACCAGCCGCTGCTGCGCGCCGTCGTGCAGGTCCCGCTCGATGCGGCGGCGCTCGGCCTCGGCGGCGCTGACCGCCTGGCTGCGGGTGGCGCGCAGGGCCTCCTGCCGGCGGTCCAGCTCCGGCCGGGACAGGCCCAGCAGCGAGCGGCCCAGCCCGGTCTGCGCGCGGGTCGCCAGCTCCAGCAGCGCCGGTCCCGTGAACCACATGAACAGGAAGCCGACGGCGGCGAACGTGACCACCGACGGGGTGGTGGAGACGTAGAACTCGCTGCCGTTCAGATGCGTCAGCGGGATGCGGTGGTTCGGCAGGAACCGGTACCAGAACGGTACCGAGATGGAGCCGAGCGCCAGGCCCCACAGCGTGACCACGGCCAGGAACCAGTTGAAGCCCAGCGCGGTCGCGACGAGCAGGTGCACCAGGTCGCGCCACGTCGCGGGCTCGGAGACGTACCCGAGCAGCCGCGCGGACCAGGTGCCGGCGGGCCGCGCGTCCCGGTACGGCGCGGGCACCCGCTCGCCGGTGAGGTTCCGGATGCGGCGCCGCTCGCGCTGGCTGAAGGCCCGCAGCGAGCCCATCGCGAGCATCAGCAGCGGCAGGCCGGCGAGCACCACCAGCAGGCTCGATCCGAGCAGCAGCATGACGACCACCCACAGCTGCAGGACGAACCCGCCGAGGAACGAGGCCACCAGGTACCCCTGCTGCCGCAGCGCCCGCGCGGTGAACGGCCCGCGCAGCAGGACGCCCGCCCCGACCTCGGGCGCCGTGCCCGGTATCCGGCCGCCGGCGGCCCTGCTCCCCATAGTCGTGATCATAGTTCCCAGGATGGGGCGCGCTCGGCGCGATTCCGATGGGGGTGGCCCTACCTTTTCCGCGGAGAATTTCGCACTCCATACCTGCGCGTCTCACCCTTCGACCGTGCGGAGCAGGGGCCGGGCTCCGGCGCGGGATAGGCTCGGGTCGACACTAAAATCCCCTGAAGGAGAGATGCGACGTGGCGTCCATCGAAGCCATCAACGCGCGGGAGATCCTCGACTCGCGTGGCAATCCGACCGTCGAGGTCGAGGTCCTGCTCGAAGACGGCAGCTTCGCCCGGGCCGCGGTGCCCTCCGGCGCCTCCACCGGCGCCTTCGAGGCGGTCGAGCTGCGCGACGGCGACCCGGCGCGGTACGGCGGCAAGGGCGTGGAGAACGCCGTGCAGGGCGTGCTGGACGAGATCTACCCGGCCGTGGTCGGCGAGGACGCCTCCGACCAGCGCCTGATCGACCAGGCGATGATCGACCTGGACGCGACCCCGAACAAGGAGCGCCTCGGCGCCAACGCGATCCTCGGCGTGTCGCTGGCCGTGGCCAAGGCCGCCGCCGACTCCGCCGAGCTGCCGCTGTTCCGCTACCTCGGCGGGCCGAACGCGCACACGCTGCCGGTGCCGATGATGAACATCCTCAACGGCGGCGCGCACGCCGACTCCAACGTGGACATCCAGGAGTTCATGATCGCCCCGATCGGGGCCGGCAGCTTCCGCGAGGCGCTGCGCTGGGGCGCCGAGGTCTACCACGCGCTGAAGGGCGTGCTGAAGGAGCGCGGCCTGAACACCGGCCTCGGCGACGAGGGCGGCTTCGCCCCCGACCTGCCGTCGAACCGGGACGCGCTGGACCTGATCAAGGTCGCCATCGAGAAGGCCGGCTACGTGCCCGGCCGGGACATCGCGCTGGCGCTGGACGTGGCCGCCACCGAGTTCCACAAGGACGGCCGCTACCAGTTCGAGGGCAAGTCCCGGACCGCCGAGGAGATGATCGACTACTACGCCGAGCTGGTCGACGCCTACCCGCTGGTGTCCATCGAGGACCCGCTGGACGAGCAGGACTGGGAC
>JABFWL010000733.1 GCA_013362315.1 Catenulispora sp.
GGATCAGCACGTCGGCGCCGGAGTCGGCCTCGGCGTCGGCGATCGCCACGCCGGCCCGGACCGCCTCCTCGATCTGCGCGCGAGGCGCGGCGTCCTCGCGGTCGATGCGGCCTGAGGGCCGGCCGACGGAGACGTCGACCAGGCGCACCGTGGCGCCGTGCAGCCGGGCCAGCACGCCCGTCGCGCCGCCGCCGTCCTCGATCTGCCGCACCCGCGCCGCGGTGACGGCCAGGGCGTCCTGCGGCGCGGTGGCCGACACCCCGAGCTCGGCCACGTCGTGGTCGCCGGCGAACACCACCACCCGGGCGCGTTCGATCGGCCGGACCTCGGCACTGCCGCGCGCGCCGGCCAGCCACACCGCCAGCTCCTCCAGCCGGCCCAGCCCGGCGGCCGGGATCGCGAGCTCGGCCAGGCGCGTGCGCAGCGCGTCGCGGGCGGCTTCGTCCGGGCGCTCGGCGAGGTCGGCGAGCTTGTCCAGGTCTAGGGAAGTCTCGGGATCTGTGTTGTTCTCAAGATCTGCACTGTTCTCAAGATCTGCACTGGTTTCAAGATCTGCACTGGTTTCAAGATCTGAGGAGTTCTCGGGCGCGTCCATGGTGCGAACAGCCTAGCGGCGGCCCGCGCCAGGTGGGGAGGGAGGCTTCGCGCCGGTGCGGCCGGCAGCCTCCACATTCCAGTAGGCGATCAGATACACCACCGCGAACACCGGCAGCAGCCACGCGACCGCCGCCGCGTGGGCTTGGGTCCATGGCTCCCGCGCCCGGGCCAGCATCTGG
The DNA here is from genome assembly GCA_013362315.1 of Catenulispora sp. Classification (GTDB taxonomy): domain Bacteria; phylum Actinomycetota; class Actinomycetes; order Streptomycetales; family Catenulisporaceae; genus Catenulispora. Next base: position 777 of record JABFWL010000733.1, read on the forward strand.
TTGAAGGCGGTGATCTTCCGGTCATACGTCCCGGCGCCGACCAGGCTCAGCAGCAGGGCCAGCGCACCGAATCCATAGCCGACGATCCGTGCCGACCGGCGGGCAGCCACGGCCGCGACAGTCCACGCGAGGACTGTGCCGATGAGAATGCCCGGGAGAACAGTCGGTGTCGGCTTGTTGAGGGTACGTAGTGCTCCCCGGGAGCTGTGGACGGTTTGCTTTGTACACACCGAGACCACCACTGCCACGATCAGCCCGGCGAGCGCCATGACCCACGGCATGGCTTTGGACCAGGCACCGGGGTTCGCCCGGCGCTGGACGTCCCGTGTCGGTGCCGCAGATCTCACCGGTGATCTCACGGGTTCCGCCGCTGACCTCGCCGCTGGCATCGGGCCTGATTGCGCCACCGACCCGAATCCCCCCGACTCCGCCCCCTCCAGGAGCGCCACCGCATCGTCGATCCGCAGCCGCAGTCCCGGATCCTTCACCAGCAGCCCGGTGATCACCGGCGTCAGCGGCCCGGCCAGCACCGGCCGCGGCGGGTCGTCCAGCAGCACCGCCTTCAGCGTCGCGGTCGCCGTCTCCCGTCGGAACGGCGAGAACCCCTCCACCGCCTGATAGAGCGTCGCACCCAGCGAGAACAGATCGCTCTCCGGCATCCCGTCGCGCCCCTCGGCGCGCTCCGGCGCGATGTACTCCATCGACCCCATGACGTTGCCGGTCGCGGTGAGCGCGGTGTCGGCCTGCGCCATCGCGAGCCCGAAGTCGGTGAGCACCACTTCGCGCTCCGGCGTCAGCATCACGTTGGCGGGCTTCACGTCCCGGTGCACGATCCCCGCCGCGTGCGCCGCCTTCAGCGCGCTGAGCAGCGCCCTGGCGACGACCACGGCGTCCTGCGGCCGCAGCGGTCCGCCGGCGGCGAGCCGGTCGTCCAGGCTCCGGCCGGGGATCAGCTGCATGACGGTCCACGGCACGCCGTCCTGCACCACCACGTCGTGCACGGCCACCACGTTCGGGTGATCCCGCAGCCGGGCCGCGTTCCGGGCCTCCCGCTCCGCCCGCTCCAGCCGCTCGGCGTGCTCGCGCCGGGTCAGCGTCTCCGGCAGCCGGACCTCCTTCACCGCGACGTCGATGCGCAGCATCTCGTCCCGGGCGCGCCAGACCTGCCCGAACCCGCCCGCGCCGAGCCGTTCCACCAGCCGGTACCGGCCGCCGATCAGCCGGCCGATCTGGTCGTCGACGTCGATCACGAGGTCCCCCCACCTGCCTGTCCGGGAATGAGGCGAGCTGAGCATAGTGCAGGCGAGATCAGAAGCCTGTCAGTACCGTCGCGGCCTGTCAGTAGGGCCGCTGCGGGTGCCGCAGTCGGCTGCGGATTGCCGCTGTCTGCCGGGGTCTGCCAAACTCAGCCGCGGTCAGCGCACCGGTACCGCGATCCCAGCCACCATCAGCACCACCGTGTCCGACGCCGCCGCGATCCGCTGGTTCAGCCGCCCCTGCTCGTCACGGAACCGCCGCACTCCGGCCGACTCCGGCACGATCCCCAGGCCCACCTCGTTGCTCACCGCCAGCACCGGCACCCGCACATCACGCCACGCTTGCTCGAGCTCGTCGAACCGCTCCGCGAGCTGCTGCTCCCCCCGGTCCCGCCATACTTCGTCGTCCCACGCCCCGGCCTCGTCCATCATCGCGGTCAGCCACAGCGTCAGGCAGTCCACCAGCACCGGCCGGCTCGCGGTGCGCAGCACGTCGGCCACCTGAGTGGTCTCCACGGTCTGCCACGACGCCGGCCGCCGCTCCCGGTGCCGCCGCACCCGCTCGGCCCAGTCCGCGTCCCCGTCCCGGACCCCGCCGGTCGCGACATACACCGCGTCGTCATACCCCGCGTCGTCAGCCAACAGAGTGAGCCTGCGCTCAGCCTCGGAAGACTTCCCCGAGCGAGCACCGCCGAGGAGCAGGGTCCGCGTTACTCTGGCGGACGACGGCTGGGAAATGGGAAGGGTCAACACTGTGACTTTCGTGTGGCGTTACGAGGACACCGCTGGCGGCGAGAAGGATACCGGCGCCAAGCCGGAGGAGTTCAGCACCCAGGCGGACGCCGAGACCTGGATCGGGGAGAACTGGCAGGACCTGCTGGAGGCCGGCGTCGATCAGGTGACGCTGCTGGAGGACGGCTCGGTCGTCTACGGACCGATGTCGTTGCACCCTGTGGAGCACTAAGCCTGTGGAACACTAAGCGGTAGGCGGTATTCCCCACCTACCTCAGAAGCCTCAAGTGGCCCGCGGGGGGACTGTCACGTAGTGGGCCACCCTGTCGCGGCCGGCGTAGTCGAAGTCCATGGTGACGAACTCGCCGGCCAGAACTTTCGGCAGCCACAACTGCGTGTCCTCCCACATCCGGTCCCAGGGGATGTCGGCCTCCGGCACCCACGCCGCGGCGATCTCCTCAGTCTCCTGAGGCTCCCCGGCGAACTCGGTCGCGGTGAAGAAGTACATACGCAGATCAGGCCACTCGGGGATGTCGGGGAAGCGGAAGACCACGTCAGCCGCAGGCACAAGCGCGGCGATATCAACGGTCATACCGGTTTCCTCATCGAGTTCCCTGGCAGCGGCCTCCACAGGCGTCTCGCCGGGCTCGACCTTGCCGCCGGGGCAGTTGATCATCCCCGCGCCGAAGCCGGTCTTCTTCATTCCCATGAGGACTTCGGGAACGTCACCTTGCGAGCGGCGCAGGAGCGCGGACGTCACGATCAACACACGATGAGCGTAGTCGCTCACCGACGGTTCAGTCCTTCTTGCCGTGGTCTTTGTGCGGCCGGATCTTGATGGCGACGAACAGGCTCGCCTCCCATTCCAGCTGCGCCTTCTGTGCCGCGTGCCACGTGCACAGCCCCAACAGGTTGTCCACCGAGTGGTCGTCCTTCTTCCCCGCGTGGACCACCATGGTCGCTTCCCGACTGCAGCGCACTTTGACCTCGGCGCGCTCCCATTCACAGCGCCTCCCACAGCGCCGCATCACCTTGCGCACCAGCCGGTTCCAGTTTCGCGGTAGCTTCACCAGACCCTGCGATCCACTCACATAGGGAAGGATTCCCCTGAATATCGCATCGGTGCGCAGATCGCTCGTCTTGATCACCTCAACGAGTGAAGGTCAGGGCGCCAGCCAGGAACACGCCAGCCCGATCCCGACGGCACACACGTGTCCCAGCGCGGTGAAGTCCCGCTGGCGAGCCAAGCCGTAGATATAGAAGGCGGCAACGGCGACGAGATACGGGATCCGCCACGGCAGCGGAATGCGCCACGTCAGTATCGCGGCAGCACCTGCCTGCGCATAGCTGACCCCATAGTCCATGGTTTCGCGTTCGGTCTCGGGAAGGCGGCCCCTCCTGACCTCCCATGCGACATACGCCTGGCTTACGAGCGTGGCACCGATGTGCGCCATAGCCACAACGGCAAGCCACCGCCAGGTCCCGAGCCAGTGCTCTGTAGGGGCGTGGAACGCGGTGTAGGTGACGAGATAGAAGAGCCAGCTTGTGCCAGTCGTATAGAAGATGCTGGTGACAAGCACTTTGAGCGGAGCCTGGCGCAAGCGAACGAGGTTGGTGGAGTTGGCGGCGAGGATCTTGGCGCGGCGGTCTGTGGAGAGACGGGCAAGCCACTGGGTTGTGACGAGGAGAGCCAGGAGCCAGATGTAGGTGCCCGGAGCATCGCGGACGTAGTGCCAGACATCGGTCAAAGGGCGGCTCAACACGCTGTTCACGGTAGCGAAGCGCGCGCACTTGGCCAGCCGCACTCGGCTAGGCCGATGCCCTCTAAAGGCTGGTGCCTCGTTCTGGTGGCTTGTTAAGGCCGGTGCCCGCGGATGCCGAGATACAGGGTTATGCGGAAGATGATGCGCAGTGCGGCCACCGTGGGTGTGATGGTCACGATGGCGATGACGGTCGGGACCCTGTCCACGCTCGCGGCGAGAGCCGGCTCGCTGCCGATGGACGCCGCGGGCTCGGGGAGCGCGGGCGGGATGCGGGTGACGATCAGCGACGACACCCGTTCGGCCCATTCCGGGGACGTCATCGACTACACGGTCCGGGTGGAGAACCAGTCCGGACGGCAGTATCCGCGCCTTGAGGTGTTCCACCTGGTGCCGGCCGGCTTCCAACTGGTCGACTCCACCCCGAAGGCGGCGCAGGAGGGTTCGAGTCTGCGCTGGACCGCCGCCCTCGAGCCCGGCCAGACGCTGGTCTTCACCGACCAGGTGATGGCCGGCACCGTGGAGGAGTCCGAGCACGCCGCGCCGCGCCGCCGGGGCGTACAGGCGGACAGCGCCGGCGACGCCACCCCCGGCGCCCGCCAGTTCACCTCCACCGCCTGCGCTCGCAGCTCGTCATCCGGCCCCGCCCTGGCCTGCGGCACCGTCCGCGAGCAGCTGACGGACGGCCCCGACGCCGCCTCGGCCACCGGCCCGGCCACCAAGCACTGGCAGCCCGGCCTGCTCGGCATCGGCCTGGTGGCGGCGCTGTTCGCCGCGTTCAGCGGTTTCTTCCGGAAGCGGCGGGGCCAGGCCGAGGAGGAGTGAGGCTGCTATCCGCCACCCTCACACATGCAGCAACCACCGTCCGCCACCTACCGCACACCCCAACGCCACCAGCGCAAAAAAGAACAACCACCCAGCCGCCGGAACTCCGGTCAACCGATGCAACTGGTCGGCATCCGAGTTCCGGGCGCCGGTTCGGGCCCGTGTCCGGCTGAGCTCCAGCACCGGCTTGACCCCGGCCAGCAGCAGAAACCACACCATCAGATAAGCGAACCCGGCCTGCACATTCGTGTTCTTCGTCCATGACGCGGCGAGGACAGCCCCGCCGGTCAGCATCACCGTGAGCATCCCGTAGAAGTTGCGGATCGCGATCAGCAGCAGCACCAGCAGCAGGATGCTGGCCCACAGCAGCATCGTGATGTGCCGGGCGGCCAGCAGCCAGGCGCCGCCGAGGCCCAGCAGGCTCGGGGTGATGTAGCCGGCGAGGACCGTGAACACCATGCCGGGGCCGCGGGGCTTGCCGTACGAGACCGTGACCCCGGAGGTGTCGTGGTGCAGCCGCACCCCGGACAGCCGGCGGCCGCACAGCAGGGCCACGGCGGCGTGCCCGCCCTCGTGCGCGATGGTGACGGTGTTGCGCGCTATCCGCCACACCGGCTGCCACAGCACCGCGACCAGGGCTGCCGCGCCGAGCGCCAGCACGAGGTTGCGCGGCGGGTTCGGCTGCACCCCGGTCACCCGGTGCCACACGTCGTCGAGACTGGAGATGTCCACGGCCACGCAGCCTCCCATGATTCCCCCGTTCGGCGGTACCCGCGCTGGCGGGTCTGTGACCAGCCGGTGACGCTTGACCCATGCTGAAGCGGGCCGCGCGGGGCGTGGGAAGGTACCTGCGCAGCGCCCCCGGCACCTATGTCTGGCTGGCGATCCTGCTCGTGACCACCGAGATCCTCCGGCACGCCGACCCGCACGCCGAGCACTGGATCCTCGAGCGCCGGAGCACCAACATCCACTACCTGACGCAGGACCCGCTGCGCGTGCTGATCCAGTCGGCCCTCTGGATCGACGGCGGCAGCTGGCTGTTCTATGCCGCGCTCTACACCGTCTTCCACGCGCAGGCCGAGCGCTGGCTGGGGACGGCGCGCTGGCTGGGCGTGGCGTTCCTGTGCCATGTGATCGCGACGTACGTCAGCGAGGGCGTGCTGGCGCTCGCGATCCGCAACGGCCTGGCCCCGGGGTGGAAGCGGTTCACGCTGGACTACGGCGTCAGCTATGCGCTCGCCGGGGTGGTGGCGGTGCTGGCGTACTGGTGGCCGAACGGATGGATGCGGTGGACCTACGCCGGGGGAGTGCTGCTCTTCTACGGCGTGGCGCTGGTCCGCGGCGGGACCTTCACGGACGTCGGACACTTCACGGCGACGCTGGTGGGGCTGGCGTGCTGGCCCATCGTGCGGGGCCGGGTGTCGCCGATGGCTTGGGGGTTCCGGTGGCGGGCGCTGGTGTAGCGGCGGTGCTAGTGCAGTGACGGGCGCTGGCGTCGGCAGGGCCGGTTGGTCAGGAAGTCGGCGTCCCAGTAGGTGTTGATGGGTGCCCGCTGGGAGACGACTTCGTGGGCGTCGGAGTGGTCGGCTTGCTGGTGGACGACGTCGACGAAGTCGAGCTGCTGGTGCTGCTGTCACTCGACGAAGGACTGGAGCTGGCCGAAGTGCTGCTCTCGGTCGTGCTCGGGCTTGAGGAGTGGGTGCTGGAGGTGGCGCCCGAAACGGTCGGCTTGGTGGTCTTCGAGGTGGAGCTGGAACGCGGCGTCGTGTGCTTCGAGGACGGCGCGGCGTTGGACGTCTGCAGCGTGCTCGAGTTGTCGGTCCCGGTCGGAGTGGCGGGCACCGAGTCGGTGCTCGTCGGGCTGTCCGGCGTGGCGCCCCTGCTCGTCAACTGGGCGGCCGGCGAGGGTCCGGAGTCCCCCGACCCGCCCAACACCACCGCGGCCGCCCCCGCCACCAGCAGCACGGCGGCGGTCACCGCCCCGACCAGGGTCTTGCGCCGCGGACCGCCCGGGTCCGCCGGCTCCTCACCGGTTTCGGGCTCGTGGAAGTCCTCGTCGAACCCGTCCGCGGCGACAGTGGTGCGCTCCTTGTCCGGATCCAGGAACGCGGTCTGCCGCGTCGGCCGCGGCCCGCGGTCCGCCGGTTCGGCCAGGCCGGGCCGGAACCAGTCGTCCGGCGCACTGGTCGCCACCGGCTCGGCCGGCTCGGGCTCCGGCACCGCCGGCCGCGGGAGGCTCGGCAGGCTGTTGGCGTAGGCCGACAGTGAGCGCGGCACCGCCAGGCTCGGCTTCGACGGGATCTCCCAGTCGTGGTCGATGTCCGCCTGCACGCTCGGCGGCACCAACGGCTCCGCCGCCGACGGCACGACGATCTTGGTGGTCTGTGTCTTGGTGGTCTGTGCGGCGGCGGTTTCGAGCAGCAGTGTGGTTGCGGGGGCGGGCTCGCGCTCGGAGGCAGTCTCAGCAGCGGGCTCGGTCTCGGTGGCCGCCTCGGCGGCCGGTTCGAGATCCGACGGGGTTTCGTCGCCGGCAGCCTGAGCGTCGTCCCGGTCATCGGGTTCGCCGGCCTCGAGGTCGGGCTCGGAGTGTGTCTCGGTATGCGGCGCCAGCTCATCGAAGGCGCTCAGCAGGTCGTCGGCGGCATCCGAACCGCCTTCCTCGTCGTCCTCCGCCAGAAACTCAGTGTCGGCCGCGCCGAAAGCACCCGGCAGCTCATCGGCCTCGGCCTCGGTTCCGGCTTCGGCCTTGCCGCCGCTCTCAGGCTCGGGTTCGCCCTCCGGCTCCGGATCGTCCGCCGGTTCGTCCGCACCCTCGTCCAGCCCCAACAACCGCTCATCGATCGGCTCCCCGATCGGCGGCGGCTCCGGCATCTCGTCCGGCTCCGCCAGCTCCGCCCCCTCGGCGGCCGCGACGGCGGCCGCCCAGCCGCCGAGCAGGGTGCGGCCGCGGAGCTGCCAGTCCGTGCCGTAGGCCGCTGTGGCGGTGCTGTCGACCTCCGCCAGGAAGGCGTGCGGGTCCGCGGGGCGAGCGGCCGGGTCGGCGGTCAGGCCGCGCTGGATCAGGGGGCGGAGTTCGGCGGGGGCGAATTCGGCGATGATCTGGGTGTATTCGTGCAGTGCGTTCAGGTCTTCGGGGGTCGCGGCGCGGAACGGGGGCTCGGCCGTCAGGCACTCGAAGAAGACCGCGGTGGCCGCGAAGACGTCGGCGGCGGGGGTGGCCGGGCCGCCCGCGAGGCGTTCGGGAGCCAGGTAGGTCGGCTCGTCCGGGGTGAACTCCGGGTCCGGGCCGCCGAAGCCGGTCACGGTCAGGCCCCCGGAGGCGTCCACCAACACGTTCTCGGGGCGCACGTCGCCGTGCTGCACCGCCAGCGTCAGCAGGGTCCCGGACAGCACCGTGGCCGCGGCCTCCGGCGCCATCGCTCCCGACTCGCGCAACACGTCGCGCAATGACACGCCCTCGACCAGCCCGTTCCTCACGCACGCCTGTTTACCCGATTGCGGGCCGCAACCACAACGTCGGCGGGAAAGGGCACCTCACAGCCTCGCTCATCGGCGCACTGTCAGCTCCAGGTAGTTACGCCGCCCGAGATTGGGCTCGTCGACCAGCCGTAGGCGCTCGACGCGGAACCGGTACAGGCTCGCGGCCGCGGTGCCGTCCAGGAACGACTGCCGGACCGCCGGATCGGTGCCGAAGCCGGGATACCGGCCCTGGTAGGACTCGAACGCCGCCTGCGCGTCCTCGCCGTAGACGATGCCGCATTCGCCGGTCAGCTGCATGCCGCGCAGCCCCTCGCCGAACTCCGGGGGCGGCAGCCAGATCGCCGCCGACGCGGCCGGACGGATCTCGGTGTTGCGGCCGTGCAGCGTGCTCGGCTCGCTGACGAAGTAGAGGTCGAATTCCCGGCCGAGGGCGAAGAACGCCATGTTCGCGTGCGGGGTGCCGTCGGCGCCGGCGGTGGCCAGCGACAGGACCTGGGTCCCGGAGGCGATCGCCTCGACGCTGTGGCCGACCGTTGCGGAGGGGGTGTCTGTGCCGTCGAAGTCCACGGTGAGCGCCACTGCTGGAACCTGCCCGGCGTGGCGGCCGGACAAACGGCCGGCCGGGCGAACGCCACCGCCCTCAGCGCCCCGGCCCGCTCAGAGCACGATCGCCGTGACCACGAACCCTGATTCCACCATCCACCGCCCGGCCATCCGGGTCAGCGGCGCCCCGCTCTGGTGGATCCGCACCGTGTAGCCGCCCGTGATGCTTCCGTCGTCGCGCACCTCACCGGGCTCCACATCCAGCGACGCCTCCTCGAACCCGAGCCACCGCTCGGCCACCGGATACCACGCCTTGTACACGGACTCCTTGGCGCTGAACAGTAGCCGGTCCCACCACACCTGCGGCCGGGCCGCCGCCAGCGCTTCCAGCATCGGCACCTCGTCCGGCCGCGCGATGGTGTCGAGCACCCCGGTCGGCAGCGCGCCGTGCGGCTCGGCGTCTATGCCCAGGCCCGGCACGTCCACGGACCGCGCCACGGCGGCGGCCCGGTATCCGTCGCAGTGCGTCATGCTCCCGACCACCCCGGCCGGCCACAGCGGCTCGCGGTTGCCGCCGGTGCCGATCGCCACCGGCGGCAGTCCCAGCCGTGCCATCGCCAGCCGCGCGCAGTGCCGGGCGGTGATGTACTCGCGGCGCCGTTTCTCCACCGCCCGCGCGATCGCCGCCTCCTCCTCCGGGAACAGCACCGCGTCCGAGGGGTCGTCGAAGGTCTCCGCGACCGCCACTTCGGCGGGCAGCAACGAGGACAGCACCGTGCGCTTCTCCGTTCGGCTCGGGGACTCGCCGGATGGCCGGACCCACCGCGACGGTGCGCCCGGCCCGGCGTCGCGACATGACCAGAACAGGGGATCAGGTCTGTGGATTCAGGGTCAAGCCGAAGTAGTTGAAGACGTCCGGCGCCTCGGTCCAGAACACGCCGGGCGTCCCGTCCCCCGGCGTCCCGTCGGACAGCACGCCGCGCGCCTGCCGCACGCCGCCGGACTCCACCGCGAAGATCGTCGCGCCGCTGTCCCCGCCGGCCGCGCCCCAGCCGTTGTTGACCGCGTCGCCCCACACGCCGCGCGCCGTGTACGACAACCCCGGGCATCCAGTCGTCGGACCGCAGTACTTGTCCTGGTTGGTCACCTTGATGCTGCACGGCGTCGGGTGGCCCATGAAGAACGACCGCTGTCCGTCGTGGCAGACATAGTCGCCGTTGTAGGAGTACGCGGAGCTGGTCAGCCGCATCCAGCCGGAGGTGTCGGACTCGTCGGCGTTGTTGTTCGCGCCGTCGATGGTCTCGGCGTCCCACTCCTGCACCCGCGCGGTGACGGTGCCGACGTAGTTTCCCTTGAGCCCGTTGGAGTAATCGCCGGGCGTCCCGGCCCGCGTGTAGACCTTCGTGCCGACCCCGAAGCAGTGCGCCGCGGTCACCATGATCGGATGCCCGTCGGACTTGCGCACCGCGGGCAGCCCGGCGGTGCAGCCGTGCCCGGTGCCGCTGCCGGTGAGGGCGTCGCCGCCGATGAACGGGCTGCTGTCGTGCCACTTCGCGTCGGCCCAGGCCTTCGCCTGAAGCGGGTGCCCCGGCCGGTAGACCAGCGGCACGCCGAGCACGTCGGCCAGCGATGCGCCGGGCTTGGCCGAAGACTGTGCGGTTGAAGCCTTTGCGGTCGAAGACTGCCCGACCAAAGACTGCGGGTCCGCGGCCGGCGTGGTGAACGCCGCCCGTGCGGCGTTCGTGTCGTCCACGTCCAGTTCCAGGCCGGAGGCGTCGGCCGCCGGACCCACCAGGTCCACGTGCACCGGCAGCTGCCCGGCGTCGGCCAGCGCCACGACCCGCCGCGCGGCCGCGTCCAGCGCGGCGTGGGTGGCGGCGGCGGGCTGGACGCGGATCAGGGAGCCGTCGATCTTCGAGTCGACCGACCGCGCCGCGGCGAGGACCCGCGCAGCCTGCCCCGGGTCGGTCAGGTAGACGGTCACCAGGGCGTGGTTCGCGTCGATCGCCAGGCTGCCGTAGACGTCCGCGACCGGACCGCGCCCGGCGGCCCCCACGGCGTTGGCCACCTCCCGCAGCGGCGCCAGCCGTGCGGCCTGCGCCTCCGGGGACAGCGCCGCCACCTGAGCGTCGCTGAGCACGGCGGG
>JABFWL010000702.1 GCA_013362315.1 Catenulispora sp.
AGCCGGTGCCGGAGCCGGTGCCGGAGCTGAGGGGCGAGTCGGTGCCAAAGCCGCTGCCGGAGCCGAACGGAGACTTGTTGCCCGCGCCGGCCTCGGGTGCGTGGGGCGTCGTGACCGCCGGGTTCCGGGCGTCGTGATCGTCGGTGTCGGGCGGGCAGTGGCTGATCAGCGAAGCGCCGGAGACGCCGATCAGGCTGATCGGCAAGGCGATCATGAACACGGCGGCGGTCAGACTCAGGGCTCTGGCTCGGCCGGTGAGCGCCCGGTCCAGCCGAAGCAGGCGCCGGATGCGACGCAGGGTGGGGGAGGAATCGACTCCGGCAGCGTTCGCTACGGCGAGCGGAGTGCCACCGGAAGCCCCTGAAGAGCCGCCCGAAGCATCCACGTCGTGCTCGAAAGCTGTACCAGCACTCGCGGAGTCCCGTTCCGCGCCGCTGAATTCGGACCCTGCGACGGTGCCAGAGCGACCCTTCGACCCCGCACGCGAAACCGCGCCCGCCGAGGCGAGCACCGGCATCGGCGTAGCCGTGGGGTCCAGGTCCGGCGCGTGCCCGGTCCCGATCACCGCCAGCGCCGTCGCCACCGCCGGCGCTCCGGTGCGGGCCACCGCCGCGTCGTCGGCGATCAGCTCCACCAGCCGCCGCGTCTCACGCTCCGCGTACGTCAGCAGCCGTACTCGCGGCACCGTGCGGCCGATCGCCGTGGCGAGCGCCAGGATCACATGGTGGTGGCCGGCCACGTGGGCGCGCTCGTGCAGCAGCACCGCCTCCAGCTGCGGCTCGCTCAGGCGGGACAGGGCGCCGGTGGTGATGACGATGTCCCCGGGCAGGCAGTAGCAGGCCGGCGCCGGGTGGTCCAGGACCAGCACGCCCAGCCGCTCGTCGCGGGTGGCGAGCATCCGCAGCACCTTCAGGTGCGCGCGGCGCCGCAGCCGGGCCCGGCCGAACGTCACCAGCAGGCAGTACAGCACCCGCAGGACCAGCGCGCCGGCCGCGACCCCGCCGACGTGTCCCACCCAGGTCGCCACCGAGCTGTGCTCGCCGACCGGCAGGGCGTCGGCGCAGCGGTCCAGCGCCGGGCTCAGCTCCGACAGGCCCTCGACCAGGGACAGCGCCAGTGCCAGGCCGGCGCCGACCGACGCGGCCAGGAACGAGCAGGCCAGGATCTGCAGCAGCAGCACCGTCAGCCGGGGCGTGCGGTCCGAGGGCCAGAACCGGTCCAGCAACATCGGTACGAACAGCGCCACTGCCACCGCGTAGGTGCCGAGGATCAGTGCCGCTATCACTGCGGGGCGTCCGCCTGGGGCGCTGGCTGGGGCTCGTGGTCGGGCGGGAAGATCTCCAGAGCGGCGCGCAGCGCCTTCGCCTCTTCGTCAGAGAGCTGTTCGAGGAAGTGGACGAAGGCGACCGCCTGGTTGTCGCTGGTGGCCCAGGCGTCGCGCATCAGGCGCGCGGTGTAGGACTCGCGGGAAGCGACTGCCTCGTAGATGTACGCGCGTCCCTGCGGCTGCCGGCGCAGCCAGCCCTTGCGATGCAGCTTGTCCATGACCGTCATGACGGTGGTGTAGGCGAGGGCGCGATGGGTGTTCAGGTCGTCGAGGATGTCCCGGACCAGCACCGGGCGGTTGCGCCGCCATATGCGGTCCATGACAGCGGCTTCGAGGTCTCCCAGTTGTCGCATCGCCACGGCGCCAGCCTATTCCACGCTGGTCGCCGGGGGAATCAGTGCGGTGGTACGGGCGGCGGTCCGTGCGGTCCGTGCGGTCGCGGCGCCTCGGCGCCGGGCGCCGGATGCGTCGGCACCGGACGCGGCCTCGGCTTCGGTTTCGGATGCGGGTGGGTGCTCGGCGAGGGTGCGGGACTCGGGACGGGACTCGCTTTGGGCGGGCTCAGAGGCATGGCCGTCGGCGACGGCGCAGGCGTCCCGCCTCCGACCACCGACGTGTCCGCGAACCGGTCCACCGCCGGCGTAGCCGGCGCGGCCGGCGCCGGGCTCCGGCTGCCGATGATGCCGGAGGCGGCGAGGATGACGCCGGTCAGCGTCATCGCCACGGACAGCGCGATGTGCACCCGGCGGGTGGGGCGTACCCACGCGAGGTGCGAGGCGTCGACAAGCATGCCGCCACGATCGCCGACGCCGTCCTTCGAACAGCGGCACGGCGGGCGTGCCGCCGCCGGGAGTCATCCGTTCGGCATATTAGTCGTATTTCAGTGTATTTCTGGTGGCCTGCGGTCTGGAGAGTTTGAGCCGGTCTTGAGATTCGGTACACGCGCGGTATTGCTTTCGGGCACTGTGGGTGAGGAGAATGACAGGACCCTGGTTAACGTGATTAACGAATAGCCCGGGTTTTTGTTCGTCGGCAAGTGCGCGCGAGCGCTGTGAGGTGACAAGCGATGAGGCTCATAGTGGCCGGTCGCAGGGATGACCGGCCGCAGCCGGCACTGGATAACGCGCTGCGCCTGGACGGGTTCGCGGTGCGCCGGCTGCGGGCCGACGACCTGCCCGGGATGGCGGCGTTCTCGCCGCACGCGGTGCTCATCGACCTCGGGCTGCTCGACGAGGAGTCGCTGGCGCTGTGCGAGCGGATCCGGCGCCGGACCGACGCGGCGCTGGTGGCGATCACCGCGCGCGCCGACCGCGGGCTGTGGATCGAGGGCCGGCGGATGGGCGTCGACGACTTCGTGGTCAAGCCCTACGGCCTGACCGAGCTGACCACGCGGATCCGGGCCGCAGTGCGGGCCCCGGGCGACCGGTCGGACCATCTGGGCGTCGGCCCGGTGATGGTGGACGCCGATGAGCGCCGGGTGAACGTGCACGGCCAGCCGGTGGTGTTGACCCGCAAGGAGTTCGACCTCCTGCACCTGCTGGCGAGCACCCCCGGTTCGGTGCTGTGCCGCGAGCTGATCCTGCGCAAGGTCTGGCACACGACGGAGAAGTCGGCGAACCGGACGCTGGAGGTTCACATAGCCACGCTGCGCGCGAAGCTCGGCGTGCCGGACCTGATCCGGACGGTGCGCGGGATCGGGTACGTCGCCGACGCGGATCTGCCGCGGAGCGTGCGGGTGTGAGGGCGGGTTCGCCGATCGCGCTGTCTCAGTCCTGGTGACGGTCGGGTTCGTGACGGCCAGCGGCAGACGAAGCCGATTCCTGCGAGCCCACATCGGGCGCACCGGCGTCGTCCCGCGCCGTCAGCGCCGGTCCCAACGCCTCGTCTTGTGCCGCCGCGGTAGCCCGTAGCTCCGCGCGCTGCTCGAACCAGCGCTTCAGCATCGCCGGCAGTTCGGCGCGCAGGAACTGGAACATCACCACGGACTCGGCCAGGCGGCGCCCGGCGGGGGTCTCGGCGCCGACCACGGCGACGCCCTCGGCCAGGCTGGACTCCCAGCGGGCCAGGACGGCGTCGCGGCGCAGCAGGGCGTCCTGCCACACCTCGTCGAGGACGCGGTAGCGGTCGCGGCGCGAGCCCGGGTCGCGCTCCCGGGTGACCAGGCCGACCTGGCTCAGGTAGCGCACGGCGCCGGAGACCGCGGCCGGGGAGATGCCGAGCATGGTGGCGAGCTGCTGCGAGGTCAGGCGGCCGTCGTCGGCGGTGAGCAGGGCGGCGAACACCCGGGACGGCATGCGCGGCAGGCCGCTGTCCGTCAGCACGGTGGCGAAGCGCTCTATGTACGCCAGCAGCTGGCCGGGGTCCGGCGCGGGCGGTGCGTCCTTGCTCATGACCCCAAAATAGCGTCCTGCCGGTGGATTTCATAACGTTCACAAAATTCTGAAAGTTGGAGTAGTCTGGGCGTCATGACGACCGCGATCAGGGCTTCCGGCCTGGTGAAGACGTTCGGCCGGACCCGTGCGCTCGACGGCCTGGACCTGACCGTCGAGGAGGGCGAAGTGCTGGGCTTCCTCGGTCCCAACGGGGCCGGGAAGTCGACGACCATCCGGGTGCTGCTGGGCCTGATCCGGGCCGACGCCGGAACGGCCGAACTGCTCGGCGGCGATCCCTGGCGGGACCGCGTCGCCCTGCACAAGCGGCTGGCCTACGTCCCCGGCGACGTCACCCTGTGGCGCAACCTCTCCGGCGGCGAGGTCATCGACCTGCTCGGGGGCCTGCACGGCGGTGTGGACGCCGGGCGGCGCGCCGAGCTGCTGGAACGGTTCGAGCTGGACCCGACCAAGAAGGGCGGCCAGTACTCGAAGGGCAACCGGCAGAAGGTGGCGCTGATCGCCGCCCTGGCCTCGGATGTGGAGCTGCTGGTCTTCGACGAGCCGACGTCCGGGCTGGACCCGCTGATGGAGGACGTGTTCCGGCAGTGCGTCGCCGAGGAGCGCGCCCGCGGGCGCACCATCCTGCTCTCCAGCCACATCCTGTCCGAGGTCGAGGCGCTGTGCGACCGGGTGAACATCATCCGGGCCGGCAAGACCGTGGAGACCGGCACGCTGGCCGAGCTGCGGCATCTGACGCGTACCACGGTCGAGGCCGAGTTGAGCGGACCGCCGCCGGGCATCGAGGTGCTGACCGGCGTGCACGATCTGAAGACCGACGGCGACAAGATCAGCTGCCAGGTCGACACCGACCACCTCGACGGTCTGCTCAAGGCTCTGACCACGGTCGGCGTCCGGACGCTGGTGAGCCGCCCGCCGACGCTGGAGGAGCTGTTCCTGCGGCACTACGAGCCAGAGGGTGCGGCTCGATGAAGAATTCTGATGAAGGCTCCTCGGTTCCAGAGCTCAACACGGAGCTCAAAACGGAGCCCAACACGGAGCTCAACACGGAGTTGAAAACGGAGCCACGGTCAGAGTCCGGAACGGAGCTCAAAACGGAGCCCAACACGGAGCCCAACACGGAGCCGGAAACGGACCTGGTCACGGAGCAAAAAACGGGGACCAAAACTGCGTCGAAAACCGTCCGGAACCGCTCCGACGACGGCCTCAGAACCCTGACCAAGCTGGCGGCTCGCCGCGACCGCATCATGCTCCCGGTCTGGATCTACGCGCTGCTGGCCACCGTCGGCAGCACCGCGTACTCGCTGAAGAAGCTGTATCCGACCCAGCTCGACCGCGACAAGCTGGCCTCCAGCATCTCCTCCAACCCTTCGCTGCGAGCGCTCTACGGCCCGCTGTACGACACCCACAGCCTCGGCGCTCTGACCGCCTGGCGCGTGCTCGGCTTCGGCGGCCTGCTCATCGGCATCATGGCGATGTCGCTGATCACCCGGCACACTCGCGCCGAGGAGGAGTCCGGGCGGCTGGAACTGCTCGGCTCCGGCGCGGTCGGGCGCAACGCCCCGCTGACCGCCGCCCTTTACATCGCCACCACCGCCTGCTTCGGCATCGGGCTGCTCGCTGCGCTGGTGATGATCGTGCTGGGCGAGGACTGGTCCGGGGCGCTGGCCTTCGGAGCTTGCCTGTTCGCCGTCGGTGTCGCCATCGCCGGCACGCAGGCCGTGGCGGTGCAGCTCACCGAGACCGGCCGGGCCGCGAACGGGATCGGCGCGCTGATCCTGGGCGTCGCGTACCTGCTGCGCACCGTCGGCGACGCGGCCGGGACCAGCGGCGGCGCCGGCTGGGTGGCGTGGCTCTCGCCGTTCGGCTGGATCGAGCGGGTCCATCCGTGGGCCGGGAACCGGTGGTGGGTCATCGGCCTGACGCTCGCCGCCGGCGTCGTCGCGGCCGCCGTCGGCTATCGGCTGCAGGGCGCGCGCGACCTCGGCAGCGGACTGCTGCCGCAGCGACCGGGACGGCCGGCCGCGGGGCGGGGGCTGCGCGGCGTGTACGGACTAAGCCGGCGCCTGCAGCAGCCGACGCTGCTCGGCTGGGCGGCCGGGCTGCTGGCGTTCGGCATCGTGATGGGCACCCTCGCCAAGGGCATCGAGCAGTTGCTGAACGACAACAAGCAGGTCGAGGACATCATCGCCCGCTACGGCGGCGTGCAGGGACTCACCGACTCCTACCTGGCCACGGCGGTCAGCTTCCTCGGCATGGCCGCCGCCTTCTACGCCGTGCAGGCGGTGCTGCGGCTGCGCGGCGAGGAGACCTCCGGGCGGGCAGAGCCGGTGCTGTCCGGCTCCACCGGGCGCCTGGCGTGGGCCGGCAGCCACCTCCTCTACCCGGCGCTGGGCAGCGCGCTGGTGATGGCGTGCGCCGGGCTCGGCGTCGGCATCGGCGCCGGCGCGGTGCTCGGCGACTTCTGGGGCTGGGTCGGGCGGATGCTGCGCGCCGGACTGATCACCACGCCGGCGCTGTGGATCATCGCGGCGGTCGGGGTGGCGCTGTTCGGGCTGCTGCCGCGCTGGACGTCCGCGGTGTACGGGGTGTTCGGGGCACTGGTGTTCATCGCGTATCTGGGACCGGCGATCAACGCCTCGCAGTGGCTGCTGGACCTGACGCCGTTCACCCACATCCCGAAGATCCCCGGCGGGGTGTTCCACTGGGCGCCGCTGGTGTGGATGACGGCGATCGCCGCGGTGCTGGCCGCCGCCGGGCTCGGCGGCGTGCGGCGCCGGGACGTGTCCTCGGCGTGACCTGTCACCGGATCTGCTACCGTGATCGCATGAAGCGCGCCATGCAGACGACGACGCCGGACTCCGTCCCGGCGCGCTGACTCCTGAAGCGTTAACGAAGCCCCGGGGCGAGTGCCCCGGGGCTTCGTCGTTCGCCGGGACTCTCGCCTCCACCTGATCTGAAGCGATGAGCGAGGAGAGGTCCCATGAGCGAGAACCACAGCGAGAACCTGCACGACCACCGCAGGCTCGGCCGCGAACTCGGGCTGTTCGACACCGACCCGCTGATGGGCGCCGGTCTCCCGTACTGGCTTCCGGACGGCGCGGTGGTGCGGCACACCATCGAGGAATACATCCGCTCGGTCGAGAGGCGCGCGGGATATCAGCACGTGTACTCGCCGGTCCTGGGCAAACGCGAGCTGTACGAGATCTCGGGCCACTGGTCCCACTACAGCGACGACATGTTCCCGCCGATGGACCTCGGCTCGGAGCAGGTCGTCATGCGGCCCAGCCTGTGCCCGCACCACGCTCTGATCTACCGCTCCCGCGCGCACAGCTACCGCGAACTGCCGCTGCGGATGGCCGAGATCGGCGGGATGTACCGGTCGGAGCTGTCGGGCGTGCTCGGCGGACTGACCCGGGTACGGGCCATCACCCTGAACGATGCGCACATCTTCTGCACCTTGGAGCAGGTGGCCTCCGAAGCTCAAAACGCTCTCGCCCTGATCAGGGACGCGTACGAGGCGCTCGGCATCGAGGCGGCGCGGTTCCGGCTGTCGCTGCCCGGAGCTGGCGGCAAGTACATCAACAAGCCCGAAATGTGGGAGCGGGCCACCCGGATGTTGCGCGAAGTGCTGGACGCGTCCGGGCTCGAATACGAGGCCGTCGAAGGCGAGGCGGCGTTCTACGGACCGAAGATCGACGTGCAGATCGCCGACCCGGCGGGCCGGGAGTCGACCCTGTCGACCGTGCAGATCGACTTCCACCAGCCGGAGCAGTTCGGCCTGGAGTACATCGGGGCCGACGGCGCCAAGCACCGGCCGGTGATGGTGCACCGCAGCATCGTCGGCAGCATGGAACGGGTCATGGCACACCTGATCGAGCAGCACGGCGGGGCGTTCCCGGCGTGGCTGGCACCGGTCCAGGTGGCGGTGCTGCCGGTCGGCGAGGACGAGGTCGCCGCGGCGCGCGCGTTCCAGGCGCTGTGTCTTGAGCTCGGGCTGCGCGCGGACATCGGGTATCCGGAGCGCGGGAGCCTCGGGGCGCGGATCCGGGAGATGCGGCTGGCGCCGTACCAGGCGGTGATCGGCGCTCGGGAGGCCGCCGACGGTGCGGTCGCGATCCGGCTGCGGGACGGACGGAAGCTGGCACCGATGGGGGTCGCGGAGGCGGGAAAGCGGATCGCCGAGCGGGTGGCGGCGCGAGGGAAGGAGCTATGGGTGGAGTAACGGTTCGACGGCTTCGGCGCCGTGGGCGCTGGTGCGAACAGCTCTGGAGCCGGGAACAGCTTTAGCGCGGGAACAGCTCGGCCAGCGCCGCCGGGTCCGCGTCGGTGATCGTGCCCGCCGTGATCAGGACCTGCTCGGGGAGCACGATCACCAGCGTGGGCTGGTCGGGTATCTGCTCCCCGTTTTCAGCTCCGTCATCAGCTCCGTCATCAGCTCCGTTTTTAGTTCCGTCTTTAGCTCCGGTTCCAGCTCCGTTTTTAGTTGCGGCCAGAGCGCTGGAGCGCCACACGTCGGCGGAGGGCAGTACCCGGTGTGTGGTGAGGGTGAGGGCGGCGCCGTCCCAGCCGAGGTAGCGGGCGCCGTCGACCCAGGGCAGGGCGGCCTCGTCGCCGAGGACCACGAGGTATTCGGGATCGGCGACGGTGCGCAGCGCCGCGCCCTCGGCCAGCCTGCGGTGGGTGGCGGCGGCCAGGGCGGTGGCGACCGCGCCGACGCCGAGGACGGCCACGGCAGGCAGCGGCGGCTCGCGCCGGTGCCAGGATTCGACCACGTGCTGCGCCCCGTCGGCCGGGCACCTGACCTCGGAGATCGTCATCGGCTCGACACCGCCCCCGCCTTCGGATCGCTCATCGGAAAAGGATACGCACCGCCGTGCCGCGAAGGAGCTGGCCGACCGGCATGCGAGCACGGCCTCGCGGGGCAGCAGCCTCGGCGCTTATCAACCGAAGTACTAGACTCCCGGGGAAGTTTCGGCGGACGGGAGAGCGGTGTGACGGACGAGCCGGACGAGCCGATCGAGTCGATACCCGGGTACGGCGGCCTGACGCGGATCGGGTTGGGCGGCTCCGGCATCGTCTTCCGCGCCCGGCAGCAGGCCTTCGACCGCGACGTGGCGGTGAAGGTGCTGCGCGGCGACTTCGACGAGTCGGCCCGGCGCCGCTTCCTGCGCGAGGCGCGCCTGACCGGCCGGCTGACCGGCCACCCGAACGTCGTGACCGCGCTGGATGCCGGCACCACCGACAGCGGCGCCCCCTTCCTGGCGATGGACCTGTTCGAGCGCGGCTCCCTCCAGGACCGGCTGACGGAGTCCGGGCCGTTCCCGGCTCCGGAAGCAGCGGTGATCGGCGCCAAGATCGCCGCCGCCCTCTCCGACGCGCACGCGCTGGGCATGGTGCACCGCGACGTGAAGCCGAACAACATCCTGGTGTCCCGCTTCGGAGAACCGGCGCTGGCCGACTTCGGCGTAGCGGTGGTGCCGGAGTCCGGGACCGTGGTCACCATGTTCCGGGCGTTCACCCCGCACCACGCCGCGCCCGAGGTCCTGGAAGGCGCCGACGCCACCGCGCTGTCCGACGTGTATTCGCTGGGCTCCACGCTGTATCAGCTGCTGACGGGCCAGCCGCCCTTCGCCGGCGACGACAACGGCGCGCAGCTGTCGGCGCTGATGTACCGCATCGTCAACACCCCGCCACCGCCGTTGGAGTGCCCCGAGCTGCCGCAGCTGGCGGAGATCGTGATGCGGACGCTGGCGAAGAACCCCGCCGAGCGCCCGGACAGCGCCGCGACGCTGGCCGCCGAGCTGCGAACGCTGGTCGGCGCGGGAGTGCGGCTGTCGGTGACGGCGATCGCGCTGCCGCCGCTGTCGAATGCCGAGCCGACGCACAAGGCGGAGCCGGCGGGCGCGGGACCGGCGTTCGCCGGGGCGCCTGGGACTGGAGCTGGAGCTGGAGCTGGGGTCGGGAGCGGCGGCGGCGCTTGGGCGGCTGCGGGCGGCCCGAACGGGACGGTGGAGGATTCGGGACCTGAGGAGGTCACGGTGCAAGGGCCGAGGCCGGCGTCGCAGGGGGCTGCGATTGGTGGCGGGGATGGGGGGTCTGGGCAGGTCGGGCAGGTCGGGCAGGCGGGTCAGCCTGGGCCGGTCGGGCCGCCGCCTGCGGAACCAGGCTTCGGCCCGCATTCCTCGCCGGCCGCGAGCACGTCGCCGCTCGGACCGGAGCCCAGGCGCTCTGCCGCCGGGTTCGAGGCTCCGCCGCGTGAGGAGGCTGTCGAAGTGTCCTCTCCGGTGTTCTTCGGCGCGGAGGATGCCCAGCGGGGGCGGCGTCGGCGGCCGGTGATCATTGGGGCGAGTGCGGCGGCTGCGGTGGCGGTGGCTATCGGCGCTATAGCGCTGTCGCAGGGTTCTTCGTCGGGGACGACTGCTGGCGGTCATCCGCGGAGCGGTGCGGCGATGGGCGCCGGGGACAGCGACTCCGGGCAGGCGACTGACTCGTCGTCGCGGCCGGTTGGGCAGGACGTGGCGGCCGGCGGCCCCATGCCGTCGGTGGACGGCTCGTCCTCCTCCGTCGCTGCGGGCACCAACCAGCCTGGCGGCACCCTGCCGAGCAGCACCAGCGGCAGCGCGCCCGCGAGTACGCGCCATGCTCCCGTCACCACGGCGCCGGGCAGCACGGCTTCCGGCAGTACGGCTCCCGGCAGCACCGCGAAGCCGCCGACCACGCAGCCCACCGGCAGTGCGCCCGTGCCGACCACGTCGGTGCCGCCGCCGAGCGCTTCCACATCCAAGCCGCCGCCGACGACGAGCAGCTCCAAGAACATGAGCTGCACCGGTTGGCACATCACGCATGTCGTCGCCGACGACGGAAGCGGCTACGCCGCCAGCGGCACCTTCAACATGCGCTCGGGTCCCTACGCCGCCTGCTCGGCGGTCGGCAAGTTCACAACCGGGCAGCACATGTACATCTGGTGCCACGTCACCAACGGCTACGGCAACGTCTGGGTCTACGGCCGCATCGATGGCACGGACAGCCCGGCGTGGCAGTCGCTCGACAACTTCAAGAGCGGCACGACGCTCGGGCCGGCATGCTGATCGCGCGTCACTGATTCGGTTTCAGCGCACGGTCGACGAGCGCGGACGCGGCGCCGAGGTAGTCGCGGGGATCGGTCACGGCGCGGCCGGTGAACTCGCGCGCTGCGGCCAGGTCGAGCCCGGCCAGGTTCTCGGCCATCCGCTCGGGACACACCCGCAGGCCGCCCAGCAACTCGGCCGTGGTCGCCGCCGCCCCGCCGACCAGGCGCAGCGCCTCCCGCAGCGGCTGCCACTCGGCATGCCACGCCCCGGCGGGCCGCTCGTCGTCGGCCGCGACCGACGCGAACAAGATCGAAGCCAACGCCGGCACCTGCCGTGCGGCGCCCGCGATCAGCACGGCTCGCACGGGATTCGCTGTATGAGATGTGTGCGGCATCGTCGAGGAATCGAGGCTTTCGGAAACCTCGCCTGTCTCCGGGCGCCCGAGGATCAGCACGTCCGCCGCGATCTTGCCCAGCGCGCCGGACGCCAGCGCAAGGGTCGAAGCGATGTCGGCGATCGGTGTGCGCAGAGTGTGCCAGGGCAGCAGCGGTTCGGCCAGCCCGAGAGTCCGGGCGAAGCGGCCGACGAGCGCCAGCGCCGAATCGGTCGGCGACGCGACGCTGACGACGCCCGCCTCCACAGCGCCGAAATCTGGCAGTTCGGACGATGCGCTGTCAGGTTCGGACCATGCACTG
>JABFWL010000315.1 GCA_013362315.1 Catenulispora sp.
CGCCTACGAGTCGATCACCGGCGTCAACCTGATCATCGACGACTCCCCGGAGGCGGTGCTGCTCTCCTGCTTCGACCCGGTGCGCCGCGAGGTCGGCCGGCTGACGCTGGAGGAGCTGGTCCTGGACGGCCGCATCCACCCGCACCGGATCGAGGAGATCTACGAGCGCTCCAAGGCCAAGGTGGAGCAGCTGTGCGTGCGGGCCGGCGAGGACGCGCTGATGGAGCTCGGCATCACCGACATGCACCCGGAGCTCATCGCGCTGCTGGGCAAGCTCCGCTACCGCACCTCCTACGGCCAGAACGTGCTCAAGCACCTGATCGAGTCGGCGCACCTGGCCAGCATCATGGCCGGCGAGCTGCGCCTGGACCCGGCGCTGCTCAAGCGGTGCACGGTGCTGCACGACATCGGCAAGGCCCTGACCCACGAGGTGGAGGGCAGCCACGCCCTGATCGGCGCCGAGATCGCCCGCAAGTACGGCGAGCACGACGACGTGGTGCACGCCATCGAGGCGCACCACAACGAGGTCGAGGTGCGCACCGTCGAGGCGGTCCTGACCCAGGCCGCGGACGCGATCAGCGGCGGCCGCCCTGGCGCCCGCCGCGAGTCGCTGGAGGCGTACGTCAAGCGCCTGGAGCGGCTGGAGCAGATCGCGGCGGACCACGAGGGCGTGGAGAAGGTGTTCGCGATGCAGGCCGGCCGCGAGATCCGGGTCATGGTGGTCCCGGACGCGGTCGACGACATCCAGGCGCAGGTGATCGCCCGGGACATCGCGAAGCAGGTGGAAGAAGAGCTCACATATCCGGGCCAGATCCGGATCACCGTGGTGCGGGAGTCCCGCGCCACCGAGTACGCGCGCTGAGCCGAATCGCCAAAACGACCACGATCAGCACGCCGAGCAGGATGAACAAGAACACCGGGATGCCGAGAAACGTCACCAGTTCGTCTTTGTAGACCACCGGATGCTGCACCCAGTCCGACTTCGCCGGCTGGAATCCATAGTCCTGCGTGATCTTCGAGGGCTGATCGAAGTAGCCGTTGAAGACCGTCAGGAACATCCGGCCGGCGGCCAGGTCCGCCAGCGCCGTGCCGGTGTGTGAGGGGTCGACCCAGTCGCCGAAGACGGAGGAGGCGGACCAGGTCGCGACCGGGGTCCGGTCGGCGTCCATCCGGTGCGGCGCCAGGACCGCCACCGTCACGGACTGCGGGGTCGTCGCGCCGGCGGACAGGCGCATCGGATAGACCGCGTCCTTGGCGGGGAACGTGATGCGGATCGGATCCAGCGCGCCGTTCAGCGTCGCCGAACTCCCGGAGGCGAGGCGCACGGCCACGAACTGCCAGCCCTGGGCGGTGTAGGCGGAGAGCCGGCCGGCGGTGGCGGGCTTGAGGGTGAAGCCGTGTTCGTTCAGCCACGCCGCCAGCGCCGCCGGGTCGGACGCGGCGAGGTTGGCGACCTCGAAGGCGCCGAGCTGCTGGTCGCCGAGGACCTGGACCCCACCGGCGCGCGGCGCGGCGGCCCCGCCACTCCGGGTCCCCGGCTCCGAGCCCGAGCCCGCCAGGTGCGGCCACAAACGGTGCCGGACCTCGGTCACCGGCTTCTGGGCGACGGCCAGCTCCGCGAACAGGTCCGGCGAGGCGAGCGACGCCTTCGCCGCGCCCGGCACCGGCATCACCCAGGCGGCGTCCGAGACGTCGCTGCGCACGGAGAAGCGCATGACCACGTCCTCGGTCGTCCCGTCGAACCGGATGAGCGCCTGCTCCCGTGCCACGCTCGCCGTGCCGTTCCCGGCCGGGATGTACGCGCCGCAGCCGCAGGCCCACGCCGGGTCGGCCACCGCGACGCCCTGGATCCCGCCGGCCGCCAGCACCACTGTCAGGGCTTTGGCCACCCATCCGCGCATCCTGCTTCCCCCTCCGGCGAGTCGGGGTCACGGTACCGGCCCCCGACGAAGCGCCGCGACCCGGTGCGCGGGTCGCGGCGCTTCGTCGTGGGTGGTGCTGACGCCCGGCGCGGTGATGGCCCGCCGGCCGCGTCTACTGGAACCGCTTTAGTCAGCCTGCTTCTTCCCGGGGGCGAGGAATTTGACTGTGAGAGCCGTCACTAGGAGCAGCGCCGCCATGCCGATCAGGCCCGCGTGCATCCCGCCGGTGAAGTCGCCGCCGGCCACCAGGGCCCCGATCACCGCCACCGACAGGGCGCCGCCGACCTGGCGGGAGGTGTTCACGATCCCGGCGGCGGTGCCGGCGCGGTCGGCCGGGACGCTGCCCATCACCATGATGGTCAGCGCCGGGACCACGAAGGATCCGGCGAAGGCCACCGGCACCAGCAGCAGGACCAGCGCCCAGGCCGGCAGGTCCGGCCGGACGGCCAGCAGCACCAGCATCGCGGCGGCGGTGCCGACCAGGCCGATGGTCATCGACACCCCGGCGCCGATCCGGGCCACCATGCGGGCCGCCACCGTCAGGTTGACCAGCGTCACGACCGCGGTGATCGGCGCGAACAGCAGACCGGTGACGGTCGGGGACTTGTGGCCCACCTGCTGGAAGTACAGGCTCAGCACGAAGATCACGCCGTAGAAGGCTGCGTTCACCGCGAACCCGGCCGCCGCGGCCAGGGACATCGCCCGCGAGCGGAACAGTGCGAGCGGCACCATCGGCTGTGCTTGGGGGGTTCGGCTCTGAACAGACTCGGCGACTGCGAAGACCACGGCCGCGACCGCCGCGGCGCCGAAGGCCGCGAGTACCGGCGCGGTGCCGAAGCCCTTGGATCCGCCCTCGATGAAGCCGTAGGTCAGTCCGGCCAGCGCCACCACGGACGACAGCAGGCCGGCCAGATCGAAGTGGGACGCGGTCCGCGCGGCCGGCGCCGACTTCGCGGTACCGGCGAGCAGCGCCAGCGCCAGCGCCCCGGCCGGCAGGTTCAGGAAGAAGATCCACCGCCAGTCCACCGCCGCCGTGATCAGCCCGCCGGCCACCGGCCCGGCCGCCGCGGCCGCCGAACCGGCGGCGGTCCAGATCGCGATCGCCTTGTTCCGGGCGACCGGGTCCGGGAACGCCTGCCGCACCAGCGCCAGCGACGCCGGAAGCATCACCGAGGCCGCCGCGCCCTGCGCCAGCCGGGCCACGATCAGCAGCGCCAGCGACGGCGCCAGGCCGCAGGCCGCCGAGGCCAGCGTGAAGCCGACGAGTCCGAGGCCGTAGGCGGCCCGGGCGCCGATCCGGTCGGCCAACGCCCCGGCCGACAGCATCAGCGCGGCGAACGCCAGCGTGTAGCCGTCGATCACCCACTGTGCGCCGGACAGGCCGCCGGCCAGGCTGCGGTTGATCGCCGGCAGCGCCACGTTGACCACCATGGCGTCGAGCCCCACGAGGAAGAAGCCGAAGACCGAGGCCGCCAGGACGCGCTTCGCACCCGCAGCGCTGACATTGGCATTCGTAGCGGTATCTGTAGCGGTGGCGGTGGCGGTGGCGGCAGAGCTCGTGGCCCGCGGCCGGATCGCGGTGGTGACTGTCATGCTGGTAACTCTCGCCCTGCTCAGCGCCGCCATACAGACCGCGCCGAACCGGGGAGCGCGGTGCCGGGGTGCGACACACCCCCTCACATTCGGCGCGCGCCGCCTACGCTGGCGGTATGACGAACGGCAGCGAGTTGGGGATCTTCCTGAAGGCGCGGCGTGCCCAAGTCCACCCGGAGGACGTCGGCCTACCCTCCGGTGTCGGCATCCGCCGCACCCCGGGCCTGCGCCGGGAGGAGGTGGCGATCCTGGCCGGGGTGAGCGTCGACTACTACACCCGCCTGGAGCGCGGCAAGGAGACCAACCCGAGCCCGGCGGTGCTGGACGCGCTGGCCCGCATCCTGCGGCTGAACCGCGACGAGCACCAGCACCTGCACACCCTGGTCGAGGGCGCCACGAGCCCGGCGCGCCAGGCCGAGCGCCGCAGCCGCACCCGCACGGTGCGCGAGGGCCCGCTGGTGATGCTGGAGTCGCTGCG
The DNA here is from genome assembly GCA_013362315.1 of Catenulispora sp. Taxonomy (GTDB): domain Bacteria; phylum Actinomycetota; class Actinomycetes; order Streptomycetales; family Catenulisporaceae; genus Catenulispora. The sequence goes on from JABFWL010000315.1 coordinate 3,994, forward strand.
CCCGAACCCGGCCTACGTCGTCAGCCGCACCAACGACGTGCTGGCCGCGAACCCCTCGGGTCTGGCCCTGTTCCCGGGCCTGGCGGAGATGCCGTCCAAGTTGCGCAACATCACCCGCTACATCTTCCTGCACCCGGCGGCCCGGGACCTCTACCCGGAGTGGGAGAAGCTGGTCCCCAAATCAGTGGCCTTCCTGCGGGCGCGGGCCGGCGCCGATCCCGACGATCCGGAACTGGTGCGGCTGATCGGCGAGCTGGTGGTCAAGAGCAAGGAGTTCGCGCGCCTGTGGGAGCGTTACGAGCTCTGCATCGTGGGTCAGGGCACGAAGGCGTTCCAGCACCCGGACGTCGGCGCGATGACCTTGGACTACGAGGCGATGGAGCTGGCGCACACCGGCGGTCAGCGGATGATCGTCTACTACACCGTCCCGGGCACCCCGGACCACGACGCCGTGACGCTACTCGACATGATCGGCTCGGGCCTGCTCGCGGGCGGCGTGGAGGGCCTGCAGCACTTCGTTCAGGACCCCCAGCGAGACCTTGTGGAAAGCCGGGACCGGGCCGGGGTGGCCGACGAGGAAGAACGCTGACTTGAGGGTGTGGTGCAGGATGCGCCACGCCGCGTGGAACAGGAACAACGCCAGCGGCAGCTCGGCCAGCAGCGCCGAGAGCAGCGACGCCGTCTCATCCGGCGTCCCCCAGTCCAGCGCCACGTCGAACCACGCGTCGCACAGCAGCAGCGCCCCGGTGAAGACGCACGCCATCACCACGATCTGCCGCCGCCGCCACGCCGCCCACGTGGTGACGAGCAGCCCGAGGATCAGCAGCACGTCGAACCCGACCCACGCGGTGTCCCACGCCTGCGCCGGATGATGGCTCGGCAGAACAGCCGCCAGGTAGACGATCCACGGGATCATGACCGCGCAGCCGCCGGTGACCACGGTGAGGAAGAGCTGCCGGATGTGCCGCAGCCGCGGGTCGTTCAGGCTGGGCAGGCCGAGGGCCTGCAGCTCGTCGTCGTCCCGGTGGTCGCTCTGAGGGCGGCCCCGAAGGCGGCCCTGAAGGCGGCTCTGGTGGCGGTCGTCGCGGTCCATGGCACCGATGGTCGCATGGCTTTGATAACGGTTGGATCACGGGGTGGAACCCCTTGAGGAGCTGCACGTCTTTCCAGTTGAGAGCTTGAAACGGGACCAACGGGAGGGAGGCGATCATGCCTGGGCAGACCCGGAGGAAATGGGCGCAGGCTGCGATGTGCGCGGTGGCTCTTGCGGCCCCGCTCGCGGTGAGCGGCTGCGCGAGCCAGGCGGGGGCGAACGGGGCGGCCGGCTCAGGGCCGGGCAGCTCCTCGTCGCCGAGCGGCACGCCGAGCACTGTTCCGAACACCGCCGGCACTCCCGCCCCGGCGAGTTCCACGGCGAGCCCGGCTGCTCCGGCCACCTCGGCCTCGACTTCCGCTTCCGCCCCGGCATCGTCGGCGCCGGTGGCGCTGAACGCGACCGGCGGCACGGGCGTCGTCGTCGCCGACGGCACCGGCAAGGTCCTGATGAACGGCAAGGCCGTCGACTTCGGCACCGCGGTGCACGACCCGGCGTTCTCGCCGGACGGCAAGAAGGTCGCCTTCATCGACGGCGGCGGCAACCTGGTGGTGGCGAACGCCGACGGCAGCGGCCGCGTGGAGGTCGCCAGGAACGCCGACGGGCAGAAGTGGTCGCACCCGACGTGGCAGGTGACGCCCGCCGACCAGTACCGCCCGGCGCGCGACATCATCTTCTTCGCCTCGTCGGCGAAGGGCGGCACGTTGTGGCAGGTCCAAGGTGTCGAGCACGACGGAAAGCCGACGACGCTGGGACTCATCGGCTATTTCGACCCGCAGGAGGTGCCGCCGCCGGCGACGGGCAACGTGTGGCCCTCGGCCTCCGGCAAGTTCGGCACCGCCGTCTACGAGCACGACAACGGTTCCAGCTCCGACCTCTACGTCCGCGACGACTACCTGCGCCAGCAGGGCGGACTGGTGATCAAGAACGCGGCGGAGCCGGATTTCGTCCTCGTCGGCGGATCCGCGAGCAGCGAGGGGGACCCGGAGGTCGTGTTCGTGCGCCAGGTCAACGGGCATCAGCACGTCTTCGTCAGCCCGGTGCAGACCTCCACTGGAGGCCAGAGCCCAGTGCCGCACGACGTCACTCCGAACGCCACCGCCGACTGCTCGATGCCCGCGCTGTCCCCGGACGGCAAGACCGTCGCCTACTCCACGGCTGCCGGTGTCTTCACGGTCTCGGTCAAGGGCTCCGCCGCGCCGAAACAGGTCACGGACATCCCCGGGTTCCCCACCTTCCGCGCGGCGTCGTAAGCAGCGGCCGTCCGCTCCTGACGCGGTCGAATTCCACAACCAAACTTGCGCAGTCTGGACTGAATAATTAGCGTGGGGCGGTATGACCGCCCTCGTCGAGCGGCTACGCACCCAGCCCCGGGCCGCATCCGCCTTCAATCGCCGGCTGATCCCGCCGATGATCCTGGGCTCGATCCTGAACCCGGTGAACTCCTCGATGCTCGCGGTCGCGCTGATCCCCATCGGGCGCGCGTTCCACGCCGCACCGTCGCAGACCGCGTGGCTCGTGTCCGGCCTCTACCTCGCGACCGCCGTCGGCCAGCCGGTGATCGGGCGGCTGGTGGACGCGTTCGGGCCGCGGCCGCTGTATCTGCTCGGTACCGCGCTGGTCGGCGTCGCGGGCCTGCTGGGGGTCTTGGCGCCGACCCTCGGTGTGCTGATCGTGTCGCGGGTGCTGCTGGGCTTCGGGACGTCGGCGGCTTATCCGGCCTCCATGTCCCTGCTGCGGTCGGAGGCGGACCGGACCGGGATGACGAGTCCCAGCGGCATCCTCGCCGCGCTCTCGATCTCCAACCAGGTCATCTCGGTCATCGGGCCGACGCTCGGCGGGCTGCTCATCGCGGCCGGCGGATGGCACCTGATCTTCGCGATCAACGTCCCGCTCTCGGCCGCCTGCCTGGTCCTGGGCGGTGCGCGACTGCCGAAGCGCAGCACCGGTGTCCGCGGCGCGCAGCGCATCGACATCGCCGGCATGGTGCTGTTCGCCGCGATGCTCACGGCTTTCCTGCTCTTCGTGATGGCTCCTGGAATCGGCCACCTCTACCTGGTCGCTTTCGCGCTCCTCGCCGCAGCCGCCTTCGCCTGGCGCGAACTGGGCACAGCGCAGCCGTTCATAGACCTGCGCGTGCTCAGCGGCAACGCGCCGCTGCTGGCGACCTACGCGCGCCAGGTCCTGGCGTATACGACCTCTTACTCATTCCTCTACGGCTTCACGCAGTGGCTGGAGGAAGGGCGTTCCCTGTCCGCCTCGGGGGCCGGGATCGTGCTGCTCCCGATGTCCGCCACCGCGGTCGTCGTCACCGTCGTCACTGGCCGCAAGGCGCAGATCCGCGCCAAGCTGCTGGTCGGCTCGGTGACCCAGGTGGCCGGATGCGCGGCGCTGCTGCTCATGGGATCCGGCAGCGCCGTCTGGACCATCGTGCTGCTCGCCACGGTGATCGGCATCCCGCAGGGCTTGAACGGCCTCGCCAACCAGAACGCCCTCTACGCCCAGGCCGACCCCGAACGCATGGGCTCCTCAGCCGGCCTCCTGCGCACGTTCATGTATCTGGGCGCCTTGCTCGCCTCCGCCGCGAACGCCGCCTTCTACCGGGACGGCGCCACTACCGGCGGCCTCCATGACCTGGCGGTCCTGCTGATCGCGGTCGCCGTCCTGTTCCTGATCGTCACGCTGACAGACCGTTCGCTGTCCCGGCCACGAACGCGGTGAGCAGCGACTGCCCCGCGTCCCAGGCCGCCAGCCCGCTCGCGGCGTTGATGTGGCCCGCGTCGCCGATGCTCACGTGGCCGGCCTGCCAGGCCGTGGCCAGGCGCTGCGCGGTGCCGGGGTCGCAGTAGGGATCATCGTCACTGCTGACGAGGAGCGCCGGAACGGACAGCGGCGCCGCTTCGACGGGCACGAAGCTCCCGGCCTCGGCGGTGGGGAAGCTCGGCGAGCGCACGGACGGCGCCGCCACGAGAAAGGCGCCGCGCACGCCCGGCCGCTTCGCCGCGCCCAACCACGCGGCCGCCGCCAGACAGCCGAGGCTGTGGGCGATCAGGACGACGTCCGGGCCGCTCGCCGCGACCGCACGGTCCAGGGCCGAGCACCAGTCGTCGAGATCGGGCTCGTCCCACGACGCCGGGCTGATCCGGGTGGCCCGGTCGCCCCAAGCCTGCTCCCACAACGTCTGCCAATGTTCCGGCCCTGAGCCGCCGATACCGGGGATGATCACGTAGCGCATGGCCCCAGTATGCGGGCGACCGCGCGATCGTCGCGGTTCTCACCGGATGGCGGGACGGCGACCGCTCGCCGCGCACGTCCTGGTCTGGAGGGCCCGGATCCGCTCAGCGTTCCACCACCAGCACCGGCACGTCCGCCAGCACCACATCGATCCGCCGCCCCGCCACCAGCTCGGCCGCCGAGGCGCTCGGCACGTCCGACAGCACCTCGGTGCCGTCCTCCAGCACGGCGACGACGCGGGTGATCGGGCCGCGGAACCCGGCTTGCCGCACGGTGGCGGCGCCGGTCTCCGAGAGCTCGAACCGGACCGCCTCCGGGCGGATGAGGACTGCGACCTCCCCTCCGAGCTGCGGTCCTCCGTCCCGCACCGTCAGCCGCCGCCCCGCGACCTGCACGGTGGCGCCGTCCGAGGAGAGGGTCCCGGGCAGCCGGTTCATCGTGCCGATGAACTCCGCGACGAACGCCGTCGCCGGGTCCGCGTAGACCTCGGCCGGGGCCGCGCACTGCTCCAGGCGGCCGGAGCGCATCACCGCGACCTGGTCGGACACGCTCAGTGCCTCCTCCTGGTCGTGGGTGACGAACACCGTCGTGATGCCCAGCCGGGTCTGCAGGGCCCTGATCTCCTCGCGGAGCTGCACCCGGACGACCGCGTCGAGCGCTGACAGCGGCTCGTCCAACAGCAGGACCCTCGGCTCGACGGCCAGGGCGCGGGCCAGCGCCACCCGCTGCTGCTGGCCGCCGGACAGCTGGTGCGTGTACTTCGCCGCGTGCTCGGACAGGCCGACCAGCTCCAGCAACTCCCCGGCGCGCGTGCGGCGCTTCGCCCCGTTCCAGCCGCGCATGCGCAGGCCGAAGGCCACGTTGTCCAAGGCGTTCAGGTTCGGGAACAAGCTGTAGGACTGGAAGACCATCCCCATGTCGCGCTTGTTCGCCGGAACGCGGGCCACATCCTGGCCGTCGACCCGGACCTCGCCGCGATCGCAGTGTTCCAGCCCTGCGATGATCCGCAGCGCCGTGGTCTTCCCGCAGCCCGAGGGGCCGAGCAGGCACGTCAGCGTGCCCGGTGCGACCGTCAGGTCCAGGCCGTCCAGGGCGGCCACGCCGCCGAAGGACCGGCTGAGGTCGACGAGTTCGACCGACGGCGCGGACCGGGCCGTCGGGGCGGTCAGGGCGGATGCTACGGTCGGGGCGCTCACTCGCCGGTCCCCACTTTCTCAGGCTTCTGGCTCTGCATCGTCCGGGTCTGGGTCTTCTGGAGCTTCGGCGTCTTGGCGGTCCGGCTTCGGCCCAGGTGCGAGACCACCATGAGCAGCAGCCAGGACAGGAACAGGATCAGCATCGCGGCGGTCGTCGCCACCTCGCCGTCCTGCTGGCCGGCCTGGTCGGTCCAGACCGGGAAGGTGTCGAGCAGCAGCAGGTGCGCGATCGTGAACTCGCCCAGGGCCAGCGCCGCGCCCAGGATGCCGGCCGAGGCGATCGCGGTGCGGATGTTCGGCACCACCACCCGCCACAGCGTCGCCGGCCAGCTCGCGCCCAGGCTGCGCGCCGCCTCGACCAGCGTCGCCAGCGGGATCGCCGACAGCCCGGCGTCCAGCGAGCGGTAGGTGAACGGCAGCGCCAGCACCACGTACTCGAAGACGAGGATCCACCAGGAGCCGGTGATCGCCTCGGGCCAGGACTTGAACGCCCCCAGGATGCCGTTGGCGATGACCACGGCCGGGATCGCCATCGGCAGCAGGCACACCGCCTCCACCAGGCGGCGCATCCGGGGCAGTCGCAGATGCAGCCACGCCATCGTCGGCACCATCAGCACCAGCAGCAGGACCACCGTGACCGCCGCGATCTTCAGCGACGTCATCAGGTTCTCGGTGAAACCGTCCTGGTGGATCAGCCCGGTCCAGATCGACAGGGTGTGGCCCATGTTCCGGCGGCTGCCGCCGAGCGTGAAGTCGACCGCCGTGTAGAGCGGGAGCAGGAAGTAGCCGGCGAACACCAGCAGCAGGAGCGCCCGGCCGATGCGCGGCCGGCGGCGCTTCGGTCCGGCAGCCGCGGTGGTCGCGGTTCTCGCGGTCATCGCGGTCATCGCAGCCACCTCGCGGTCCGCCGCTGGAGCAGCGCGTAGGCGACGACCACCAGACCGACGACGACGATCATCCACAGCCCCAGCGCGTTGCCGATGTTCTGCTGCCCGGCCAGCACGTTGCCGGACATCACCGAGCCGATCTGGATCGGCACCAGCGGCACGCTCCCGGTGCTCAGCGCATAAGCGGTCGCATACGCGGCGAAGGCGTTGGCGAACAACAGCAGCACCGCGCCCAGGAACGGCGGCGCCAGCAGCGGACCGCCCACCCGCAGCCAGTACTGGAACCGCGAGGCGCCCAGGTTGCGCGCCGCCTCCTCCCACTGCGGCCGCAGGCCGTCCAGCGCCGGGAAGATCACCAGCAGCATCAACGGGATCTGGAAGTAGAGGTACACCAGAACCAGGCCCGCCATGTTCCACAACACGAAGCCGTGCTGCGTCAGGTTGTAGCCGGCGCTGTTCAGCCACTTGGTCACCAGGCCCTGCGGCCCGAGCGTGGCCAGGAAGACGAACGCCAGCGGCAGCCCGCCGAAGTAGGCAAGCACGCCGGAGGCCGTGGTCACCGCGCGGTGCACGAAGCCGTCGCGGCGCGCGCCGGACACCGCGACCGCGAGCGCGAGGCCCAGGACCGCGCCGAGCACGGCGCTGATCACCGACAGCTGGATGCTGACGCTGAACGCGTGGCGGTAGGGGTCCTGGAGCGCGGCCGTGACGTTCGACAGGGTCGCGTTCCCGCTGTCGTCCTGGAACGCGGCGGTGATGACCGCGTAGGCCGGAGCGCCGAGGAAGACGGCCACGTAGACCGCGAACGGCGCGAGGCCGAGCAGGTCCAGCGGCCGGGTGCGGTGCGTGGCGCCGGAATGGGCGCCGCTGCCGGAGCCGGTAGCGCTGCCGGTCCGGCGCCACGGCGATCGGAAGCGGGAAGCCGCCTCGGCCGGCGCGGGCGAACCCGCGCCGGCCGAGGCGCCCGCCGGGGCGGGTTCGCGCACGGCGGTCACGTCAGCCGGTCGCCTTCGCCCAGCCGGCGACGGCGAGCTTGGAGGCGGCGGACATCTGGTCCTGGGT